>JAPKAI010000081.1 GCA_028825335.1 Gammaproteobacteria bacterium
TTAGGTTTAAACCAGCTATGCTAAAGATAGCCTAGAAGATCGCTTCCGTAGAAAGTTCCTCGTTTTCTTCACCCGCAGGATCAATACTTGGTAACAACGCGCCGTCAGCTGTCGGCGCGTTTTGTGTTCTGAAATACTCAAATATCGTATCAGGTTCGCCCGGCGTAGCGGGTGCTCCCGTTGTCTTGTTGATGAGGCGATCTTCGATTCCATCGGGGCGTTTCATTGTATTCTCAGGCATACCCTCCAAGGCAACCTTCATGAAGTCGATCCAAATGGGCACGGCAATCGTTGCGCCTTGCTCTCTCTCTCCTAGCGGCTCTGGCTGATCGAAGCCGATAAATACCGTGGTAGCGATGTCTCTATTGAAACCCGAGAACCACAGTTCCTGCGGTCCATTCGTAGTGCCGGTCTTGCCCATGAGGTCGCCGCGGCCTAGTTCTCTATTGACCCTCGCTCCACTGCCTTCTTCGATGACGGAGCGCAGCATAGAGTTCAGAATAAATGCGACCTGCGGGTCTATGATTCGTGGTGCTGGGATTATTTCAGCTGCGACATCATCCGATGTAGTTGGGCAGTTTTCACAGACTGTTATAGGCTTTGCTTTGAATACAGTTCCATCAGCTAGGTTAGAAATTTCCTTGATGAACCAGGGCTCGACTTTGTAGCCGCCATTCGCAATCGCTGAGTAGGCAGTAACCACTTCGAGTGGTTGAACGTCCTGACTGCCGAGTGCAACAGTGAGGTCATTGCGTGGAAAGTTCTGCGTTTGAAAACCAAACTTAGCCGCGAACGCAAGTACCTTGTCATCTCCGACTTGATCGTACAATCGCACTGCAGGCACGTTCCGAGATTCCTTTAAGGCGTAGCGCAGAGTGATAGGGCCTAGGAAATTGTTTTCATAGTTGTTTGGTCGATAGCCTCCACGAGAAATGGGTGCGTCGTTGATGGTCGTTGCAGCCGAATAGCCCTGCTCGAGCGCAGTGCCATAGAGAAAGGGCTTGAAGTTTGAACCCGGAGGCCTAGGGGTGATGACGCGGTTTACCTGACTGTGCCGAAAATCATAGCCTCCAACTAAGGCAATGATTTCGCCATTGCTGGGCGACATGGATACAAGTGCGCCCTGTATGTCCGGAATTTGCCCAAGTTGCCATTGTCCATCCATATTCTTCAGGCGAATTAGGTCCCCTGTTTGTACCGCATCGCCCGCTATATCTGGCGGTGGCCAGGCGTCATTTCTGGAATTGAATGTATAGGCCCAGCTAATACCGTCCCATTCGACTTTTGTAGTTTGCCCGGACTTTAGAACAGCCTCGAAACTCAGATCATCCACAGACGTGACGATTGCAGGATGCTGGTTTCCGATTACGGACACTTGTTGCAGTTCTTTTGCCCAAGCCTCTTTCGCATCTCCGTTCTCGTCTACATAGAGTTCCTTGGGATAGTTTGCGGTTGCGCCTCGATATCCATGTCGCTTGTCGTAATAATTCTCCAAACCATCGATTAGCGCTTTATTGGCAGTAAGCTGCTTGTCGCCATCGATAGTCGTTACCACTTCAAAGCCCTGACTGTAAGCTTCTTCGCCGTGCTCGTCATATAACTGTTGGCGCACCATTTCCGCGACATAGGGTGCTGATACTTCGATATCACGGTTGCGACGTTGAGCAGTGATTGGCGAGCGATCGGCGTCTGCAAACTCCGACTGATTGATCATTCCCTGTCTGAGCATGTTTGCGAGTCGGACTCGGCGGCGGTCGATCGCTCGAGTTGGGTTGCTCAAGGGGTTGCAGGCAGAAGGGCAGGGCAGCAATGAGATCATCATGGCAGCCTCTGCTAGTGAGAGCTCGTCAACTTCCTTGCCATAATAAACATAGGCGGCTGCACCGATGCCATCGGCACCGGCTCCGAAGTAGGCGGTATTTAGATACAGCGTTAGGATTTCTTCTTTAGTGAGCTCTCTTTCAATCTGCAGGGCGAAGGGAATCGATTTGATCTTTCGCAGGTAGACTTTGTCGCTATCGAACGAAAGGTTGTTCGTAAGCTGCATGGTTATGGTGCTGCCGCCGCCCAGATTGACCCCACGAATAATTCCGTACAGTCCGCGCAGCAAGGCTTGGAGGTCGACACCGGGGTGAGAATAGAAGCGCAGGTCTTCCGTCGCTATGAGTGCATCTGTAAGTAAGGGTGGAATGTCTGTGTAGTCCACAGGATCTCGCCGATTTCCTATTTCGTCGATTAGGCGCCTGTCGGAGGTGTAGATTCGTAGCGGTGTTTCCAGCTGAACGTTTCTATAGGTCTCTGCAGCCGGAAGTAGCGGCGCTAGATAGAGATAGGCTGCAGAAGCTACCATCATCGCGCCAGCCATCCCAGCTACCGCTATAGTGGCTGCCCATTTGAAAATTTTCTGTATCTTGATCTGCACAGGCAAATGAGTCTCGAAGATTAGCCACCGACTTTGAGGCATTTCTCTCGAATTAAGAGGACAAACGAGCGCTGAGCCTCACAATTGGACTCAGCCGCTTGATATAGGACTTAGACCGCAATAATTATTATACACTCGGCATCCAAAAATGCCCTTTTATTCTGGAATTTAATGCCGGCCCTATGCCAGTAAGGGTACGAATACGTTGATGGCAGCGGAGTCTCTCGAAAAGAATTTCGAAGAGTTATAGTTGGTAAGTCTGCTCGAATATTGATCAGTTTTACTGTCGGAGGAGCAATTGCCTCTAAATTTATTCGATATCGCCAGAAACCGCAGCTAATCTGCGCTTTAAACGATTGGCCGGGGGTGCAAACGTGACCTGAATCAAAGAATTGCGTGCAGGCTTGTTGCACTATTTAATGGTAAAGTTATTTGTTCTGAAAGTCTGATAATCAATTGATAACTATAAAAAATTTATTGTCGGCCGATACTGAAATCTGGAACATTGAAATTTGCAGATGGTTTAGCTAAGTTTTGTTACCATGAGTAATATTTTTTAGGCCTAGTATGGAATTGATTCATTGATTCGCAGTATAAGGAGTCGAGACAATCGTCTCATTCTAGGAAGTTGGCCGAAAGTAGAAGTTTTTAGGGGTTTCTAAGTGCTTGAAAAGCTAAAAAATATTAGCGCACTAAGCTATTTTGGCAAGAAAGCCAGTACGATGCTAGGGGTCGACATTTTCTTGGAGACCTTCCCTATATTGGCCGAATGTTTAAGCGCGGCGAATGCGAGTCGTCTAACTGAGCTACTGATTTTTATAACGCCGAAGATCATCACAAAAATTAATGTTAGATAAGAGTGTTTTTCTCTGCTGAACTAGCATCAGTAAGTCGGTCGAGAAATTAGAGTCCCTTTGTATAGAATTGTGCAAAGGGAACCTAATTGTTCCTGCCTAGATTAATCGTAATTATTCGGCGTTTACCGTGCATCGGTGATTCAGTCTCGGTAGTTCCTATGTTATCGAGTCAACCAAGTGACGAGCAAGCTGAAGTCTGAGTGTGTAAGTGTATGAGCTATTCTGGAAATTTATTCCTTGTTGGGCCAATGGGTGTTGGTAAGACTACGATAGGCCGCGTACTTGCCGATTCGCTTGGTCTGGAGTTTTTCGACTCCGACCGTGAAATAGAGGCATCTACTGGGGCCGATATACCTTGGATTTTCGATATGGAAGGCGAGAGTGGATTTCGGATTCGTGAAACGCGAATGATCGAGCAGCTCACTCAGAACAAGAATATTGTGTTGGCGACCGGCGGCGGCGCTGTCATCTCTGCCGAGAATCGTGAATGGCTGAAGGCTAGAGGCGTCGTAGTTTATCTGCGCGCACCAATAAGCCAGCAGGTAGAAAGAACGAGTCGCGATAAAACAAGACCGTTGCTGCAAACACCTAACCCTGAGCAGAAAATTCGTGAGTTGATGGAAATCCGCGAGCCGCTTTACCAAGAAGTTGCGGACATGGTTGTGGATACCTATCGAAGAAATCCGAAGACCGTTAGTCAGGAAATTTGTAAACATCTAAAAGTTGAATTGGACGGCTCGAAAGCAGGATAATTTTTGCAAAGAGCCGTTAATCAAAATCTGGAATAGAGAATAATGATTACTGTAGACGTTGACCTAGGTGAAAGATCCTATCCAATCTTCATTGGCCGGGGCTTACTCAACAAGACACAGCTTGTAGCGCCGTACCTAGGAAAGAGCAGGGTAGTTATCGTCAGTAACGATGTGGTTGCGCCTCTTTATATGAATAAGGCGAAGCAGCTATTTTCTGGGCAGGATGTGCTAGACATCGTTCTTCCAGACGGCGAGGCGCATAAGGACCTCGATGCTATAAGCCATATTTACAACGTGTTACTTGCCGGTAAATACGACCGGGATACTCTGTTAATTGCGCTAGGCGGCGGTGTTGTGGGCGACATCACAGGGTTTGCAGCTGCGACTTATCTGCGAGGAATTAGCTTCATTCAGATTCCTACCACGCTGCTGGCACAGGTGGACTCGTCGGTAGGAGGGAAGACCGGGGTGAACCATCCTCTGGGTAAGAATATGATCGGCGCGTTCTATCAGCCCCTCTGTGTGCTAGCTGATACTGATGTATTGAGTACTTTGCCGCGACGCGAAGTGAAAGCGGGTCTTGCAGAGGTGGTCAAGTACGGGCTCATCTATGACGCTGAGTTTTTTGACTGGCTTGGGGTAAACAGCCAAGGCATTGGCGAGTCTGATTCAGCGCTGTTGTCGCAGACAATTAGAACCTGTTGCGAGATTAAGGCGGAAATTGTGGCGACGGATGAAAGGGAGTCGGGGGTTCGAGCTCTGCTTAACTTCGGGCACACCTTTGGTCATGCGATAGAAACCGCAAGCGGCTATGGGAATTGGCTGCATGGTGAGACCGTGGCTATGGGTATGGTGATGGCGGCGGACCTGTCGCACAAACTGGGCTGGATTGACCTAGCGGTCGCGCAGCGGATTCGTGCAGTCTTAGAAGAAAATTTTGGTATGCCGGTGCTTCCTCCTGCCGATATATCAGTAGAGCAATATTTGGATTTAATGTTGTCAGACAAGAAGGCGGAATCGGGAAAAATCAGGTTTGTACTCCTGAAAGCGATAGGAAAAGGCGTAGTCGATGGAGATATTGAGCCATCGTTACTCGAGAGCACCTTAACCGCTGGCGACAATCTCTGTAAGTAAGCAGATAGGCAGCGTAGATGACTATGAATAAATATGCCCAATGGCTAGATCTTGACTTCGACCCGTTCGCGCCTGGCGCCATGAACCGCGGGTTTTATTGCAGTGGGCAACGTCAAAATTTACTTGACCAGATCGTTGAGTTTTCTCTTTACAGTAACGCTATGATTGCCGTTACCGGGCCCTTGGGCGCTGGTAAGACTACTCTTGCTACAAATTTCTGTGGTCGATTCGCTGAGGAAGCGGTGTGTGTAAAGGTAGCGGCTACTTTATTCATGAATCAAAACCAATTTTTAGAGACACTGCAGGACGCCCTAGAATTTAAGCCCACGGGTAGTTTGGATAGTAATTCTGGGGTAGAGCAGATCTGCCGCTATGCTGCGGAGCTCGATCTGGAAGCACGCTCGCTGATCTTAATAATAGATGATGCTCACGAGCTCAGTGCCGAAGTATTGCAGTTGCTCACGAAACTATTAGAGCGCTGTGTCGACTCGAATATCCATGCATTGTTATTTGGAGAAAATCAACTCGATAACCTGCTGCAGAGCACGCTCACTATCGATGCGCAGGAGCGTCTTGTTGTTTTTCCGCTGGATGGATTTGCCAGTGACGAGACCCAAGAATATATTCGCTTCAAGTTGGCGACAGCCAGATTCACAAAAGAATTACCAATTGACAGTGGCATCGTGGGTGCCATTCATAAGTCATCACACGGCATGCCTGGTGCGATTAACAGCCTAGTTGTTGATGCTCTAAACGCAGCTGCGCCCGTTAGCGAACCCGATGAGTTTGCGGACATAGCTCCGATCTATAGCGGCGATAGAATTGCGCAAGGTGATGAGCACGAAACAATTGAAGCGCTAGAGGGTTATGATCGGGAGGAGAAGGGAAGTCCAGTAGTCAGTATTCAGTCTAGGTATTGGTTTGCTGCTGCCGCGCTGGTTGTGCTGCTAGCCGGGACGCTACTTTTTTGGGATACAGGCCCGCGCGAGACAGAGTCTATACCTATTACTGTCGCGGTGACTCCAAAGGCAACACAAGTTATCGAAGTTGAGCCGGTAACTGAGTTGCCTGCTGCTGTGCCCGCGCAACCGGCTGCAGTTGAAGTGGTCATTGCTCAGGTAGAAGAATTGCCGGTGTCTGAAGTCGCGGATTTCGATGAATCGAATTTAGTAGCCACAGCTTCAATAGAAGAGGTCGTTGCCGCGGAATCAGTTCCTGGAGCGAATAATGGCGCCGAAATTAACGATTCTCAAATAGTTGTCCCTGCTGAAGTGGCGGAGCCGATTGTCGATGTTGCGGTAGTTGAAGAAACAGCGTTGATAGCAACAGCATCGCCATTTGTGGAACAGTTACTTCAGGCGCTCCCTGAGAATTATGCCGTACAACTTTTAGCCTCTCACTCGGAAGCGAATATCAGCGAATTTGTTAAGCAATTGAATGGTGATCATCCTGCTGGTTATTTCGAAACACGCTATCAAGGCAAGCCTTGGTTCGTAGCCGTGCTCGCTGCCTTTGATGATAGAGATAAGGCCGCTCGAGCGATCTCCTCTCTTCCGGCCAAGCTGCGCGCCAATGAACCATGGGTGCGATCTGTGGCCGGGATTCAAACTGACATCCTTCAGCTGCTAGATTCCAAGCTGGTATCTTTAAAGTAGCGAGTACGTCAACTCCTTTTGAATAGCACGAAAGACGCAGGAGCAGTCTGACTCGCTGTCTGGATTGTGAATAAGTGCGGCTCGTGTAAAATTGTCCTCTTTTTCTGGCTTGAGCAATCTTGTGCTCTTTCCAATCCGGCGTCGGAATTGCTGATGCCCTCACCTCGTTAAGCTAATTGAGTAAGCTGTGACTTTAAAGAATGACCGACTATTGAAAGCCCTGTTAGGTGAGCCGGTAGATGTTACCCCTGTATGGATGATGCGACAGGCAGGCCGCTATCTGCCGGAGTACCGAGCTACGCGCAAACAGGCAGGTGATTTCCTAACGGTATGTAAAACGCCCCAGTTAGCATGTGAGGTCACCATGCAGCCACTGAGGCGCTACCCCTTCGATGCTGCCATCTTATTCTCAGACATACTTACGATTCCCGATGCGCTCGGGCAGGGTTTGTATTTTTCCGAAGGTGAGGGGCCAAAGTTTCATAAGGTGATTCGATCGGCGGCGGATGTTGAGCAGTTGCCCGATGTCGATATTGCGGATGAGTTGTCCTACGTGACAGATGCGGTGTCGGTAATTCGCAAAGAATTGAATGGAACAGTACCGCTGATCGGATTTTCTGGCAGCCCTTGGACCTTGGCGACCTATATGATCGAGGGCGGGGGGAGTAAAGACTTTCGACTCGCTAAACAATTCATGTATGACAATCCTGAAGCCATGCATTTGTTATTAGAAAAATTGGCAGATTCAGTTACGGACTACCTGAATGCGCAGATCCGTGCCGGAGCGCAAGCCGTGCAGATATTTGATACTTGGGGCGGAATTCTAAGCGGTAACGCTTATCGAGAATTTTCTCTTAACTACATGACGAAGATCGTCAGTAAGCTACAGAAAGAAAATGAGGGCCGGCGCGTTCCCGTTATTTTGTTCACGAAGAACGGCGGGCAGTGGCTTGAATCGATTGCCGACTCAGGTTGCGATGCAATCGGCTTGGATTGGACGACAGAAATCGGGGACGCCCGAGTAAGGGTTGGAGGCCGAGTTGCCCTGCAAGGCAATATGGACCCCTCTATTCTTTATGCATCTCCCGCGGTCATTCGTGAAGAAGTGGCAACTATTCTAAAGAGCTTCGGTTCTGGCGAGGGTCATGTATTCAATCTTGGTCATGGAATCACTCCGGGGGTAAATCCTGACCATGTTTCCCATTTCGTTGAAGCGGTCCATGAGCATTCTGAGCAATACCACCGATAGCAATTCAGTAGCGGTAGCGGTCAGCCTAGGCTCGAATCTGCCCTATTTGAATCTTTCTCCGAGAGGGATCGTGCTGGCTGCAATGGAGAGTCTGCGACGTATTAGCCTCGAGGCCGAAGCCTCCTCTCTGTATCTCAGTGAGCCGATAGACTGCCCCTGGGGTACCGGCGATTTCATCAACGCAGCTATGGTTCTACGTTTAACCTCGAAGACCTCTGCTAGCCAGCTTTTGGCGGTTTTGCAGGGCATTGAGGCCGATTATGGTCGTCAGCGCAGCGCCGAGCAGAATCAGGCTCGCACTCTGGATATCGATATCATTTCATATGCAAATCAAGAGCTCGAAAGTTCCCGCTTAATACTGCCTCATCCCCGAGCTACGCAAAGAAGGTTTGTATTAATGCCGCTCGCGGAGATCCACCCTGAAATGGTCCTTCCTGGGCATTCGGAAAATATCGCCCAGCTTCTGGCTGCACTACCCCACGTCGAGAATGTGCACCTACTAGCTTAAATGGCAATAACTTACTGATATAAATAATAATATCTTAATGAGGCGACATGTAAGGGCATCAATATCATGCGGGTATGGCATCGGTTTCTAGTTACAAATCAATTCTTATTGGCCCGTTATGGTGCTAATATGCCAGAGTTGCTTGAGGAGTAATTGTAGCTGTGGGTAGATGCTCGAGCTCCTAACCAGTAAGAGTTTTTGGAAAAGATTAAGAGTAATGAAAAGTAACCATCAACATAATGCGCTGGCGATCACTTTGCTGCTACTAGGATTAGCCTTCATGGGCTCTTCCGCTATGGCTCAGGATGGTTATTCCTTCATCGATGAACCTGCAGATAACCAGTCAGGTAACGCCATCTTCCGCATAGCACCCAGCTCTATACTGAATGAGCAGGCGCCATTTTTGAGCATTGCCAGAAATGTTGAGCAGAAAGACTTTCAAGGCGCTGTTGTAGACGATGCCTTAAACTTCAATCTGGGCATGCAGATTGAGCCTATTGCTGGATTGAGCGTTAGTGCAAATGCTTGGAAAATGCAGATCGATGAGGCACCGGCGACCAATAACAATTGGCAGGGCGGGCTAACTAATCTATACATCGATGATTCGGCAATCACAGAATTCAATATAGACAACCCACTACTGGGAACCAATGTCGAATCGAACGGATTTGATCTGGGCGCCTCCTACATATGGGATACGAATCGCTTCGGTCAGTTTACCCTCAGTTCCACAACAACCTATGTTGAGGAATTCGAGAACAACGGCGTGCTCATAGACTTCGCCACTTCCGACATCACCGAAATAGATGAGCGGCTGATTAGCCCAGAACTGCAGAGTAGTCTGATGCTCTCTTGGCAATTCGGAAATCACACGGCCAGTGCTATAACTAATTACTTTGATTCATTTAAAGATATTAGTGAATTGAACATGGACGAAATAAACGAGTTAGTCGATAACATCACTACCTTCGATTTTGAGTACGGCTACAGTGTGAAGACCGGTTTGCATGACCGTGCAATAATTTCGTTTGGTATTCGCAATATCTTCGATGAGAAGACTGCACAGATTCTAAATTCTACTACGCGCATTCTGGATCAGAATGGTCGGGTAGCTTATGGGTCTATTAAGTACCAGTTTTAGGTACAACCTTCCTCGCATTTTTTTTCTTGTAACGCAGCATTCTCGGGATGCCTTGAGCAAGTTTGCCTTTCTGGCGGCGGCCGAACACATCGAAGTTTGCGGCTGTGTGTTTCGAGTTCTGCTTAGGGCGCAGCGGATCGACTGTTTTAGCTCATAAAACATTTGAAGAGCTCTCTCCTCAACGTTGAATCAAACAGTGAGTCGCTTATCTAGCCCTTTGGCTGCTAGTCAAAGTATAGATGACGCTAAGCGCTTCCCAAAATTTGCGCCTAACAACGCAGTACCTGTTATGGCTAGCATCCCCTATAATCACATCTCAATAGTAAAGTTTTGTTGGGGAACAAAGAAATGGCTACTTATAGAGCTCCGTTAAGAGATATCAGGTTTCTCTTAAATAATGTATTCAATGTAGATCAGTTATTCGCCAGCATGCCGGACACGGCAGAGGTCACCGATGACCTGATCGTTGCTATTGTCGAAGAGGCAGGAAAGATAGCAGAAGGGTTGCTCGCTCCCATTAATTCCAGTGGTGATGCTGAAGCCTGCCATTTTGATAACGGCACAGTTACTACACCAAAGGGTTTTAAGGAAGCCTATAAGGCATTTGCTGAAGGAGGTTGGCCAAGCCTAACTGGCGATGTGAATTACGGTGGTCAAGGCATGCCTAAGATGCTGTCTGCTGTAATTGAAGAAATGTTATTTGCTGCCAATTCCTCTTTCGCGCTCTATACGATTCTCAATACTGGTGCGACGCTAACTCTGAGCCATCATGGCAGCGATGAATTGAAGCAGCGCTACCTGCCGAAAATGTACTCCGGCAATTGGTCCGGCACGATGTGCCTAACCGAGCCTCACGCGGGAACCGACCTTGGGATGATTAAGACTAAGGCCGAACTGCAAGCCGATGGCAGCTATCTGCTTAGCGGCACCAAAATATTTATTACAGCCGGTGAACATGACCTTACCGAGAACATCATTCACCTGGTACTAGCAAAATTACCAGATGCGCCCCCAGGCCCGAGAGGGATCTCGCTATTTCTGGTTCCCAAGTTCTTGGTCGACGAGTCGGGAATGTTAACCGGTGAGCGCAACACCGTAGCCTGCGGTTCAATAGAGCACAAGATGGGAATCAAGGCGTCCTCGACCTGTGTAATGAATTTCGATTCGGCCGCGAGCTACTTGGTTGGTGAAGAAAATCAGGGCCTGTCTCATATGTTTACCATGATGAACTACGAGCGATTATCGATGGGACTTCAGGGTAATGGCCTAGCCGATAGCTCCTACCAATTAGCATCTACGTACGCGAAGGAAAGAGTACAGGGTAGAGCCGCGACAGGAGCCTTGCAGCCGGGTCTGAATGCAGATCCAATCATTGTGCATCCTGATGTGCGAAGAATGCTGTTGACGATGCGGGCTAATATTTTAGCGGGGCGCGCCCTATCTCTATATGCGGCGAGTCAGTTGGACATATCTCGGTTCCACACGGATGAAGCTGCTCGGAAGAAGGCTGGGCAGCTCGTAGCACTGCTCATTCCTGTTCAAAAGGCGTACTGCACAGACCGCGGTTTTGAAGCCTGCGTGCTGGGTCAGCAAGTGCTGGGCGGCCATGGTTATGTTGCAGAGTGGGGGCTAGAGCAGAATGTTCGTGATGCAAGAATCGCGCAAATCTACGAGGGTGCGAATGGTGTTCAGGCGCTTGACCTCATGGGGCGTAAGACCGTGCGTAGTAAGGGCGAGCTGCTCCAAATTTTATCTAGCGAGATGGATGAGTTTGTCGCTAGCCAGAAAGATGTCGATGCGATGCAGTCCTATCTGGTGGCTTTCGAGGAATGCCGTGGACGTTTAGAAGAGGCTACTGCAACGGTGTTAGCGAGAAGCAGCGACGATCCGAATGAAGTTGGCGCAGCCTCATATAGTTATATGGAGCTAATGGGTTTGGTGCTCTATTGCTTCATGTGGCAGAGAATATTGTCGGCGGCATTAGCAGATCAAAATTCAGGGTCAGCTGATGCAGATTACACCGATGCTCTAGTTAAAACTGGGGAATTCTTTATGCAGAGATTGCTGCCGCGAACGGAATCATTGTTGGCTGAAATTAGTAGTGGTGCGGAATCCCTTATGACAATGAAGGCGGAGCAGTTCTAAGCAGCCCTGTAAATTCACGGGTCGCTTAGATTACCTATTCAAGGTTCTCTGAGGATATGGATGCGAACTAGTTCAGGTCTTCGTCCTTTTCGCCAACGAGGATCATATTGCCTTGCTCCATGGGTGCGACGATGCCATTGA
>JAPKAI010000172.1 GCA_028825335.1 Gammaproteobacteria bacterium
TCGAGTTCATTTATTTTTGTGTCGCGCTTTTCGATCTCATGCTGCAATTCTGCGTTCCTTTTCAGCTCGCTGTGAATCTGGGCATCCAGCTCGCAGAGGAGCACTGATTGATCAAGTTGCCCGATTAGTGAGTTCACTTTTTCGCCAGTCCATTTCGGCAGCCATTTATCGAAAATGGCCGCCCGGGCCTTACCGAGAATATTATCTGACTGATAACGTAGACGAACATCCTCGACTGCAGTATCGGAGTCACCGCCCTCTCTGTAGTAGGCTGTGATCGAGTCGATATGCTGGAAGTTGGTATGCTGGCTGAGTTGTAACCAGAAATCCCAATCTTCATAAATGTCGAAGGTCTCATCGAAACTGCAATCATTCTCGAGTAGCGAACTATCGAATAGGATGGCGTGAATCGGAATATAATTGTCTCGCATCAACAATGTTGGATCGAAATCTTCTCTGAATACATAGTCCAGAGAGTCGCCCGCCGCATTCGTCTTCTGCGTACTGCTATAGGCGGCCGCTGTTTCGTCACTACGTTCCAATACACTAACTAACTGACTGACATGGTTTGGGTCAATCCAGTCGTCGTCATCCAAGAATTGAATATATTTGCCCTGGGCTGCTTTCAATCCAGCATTCGCTGCCTGTGCGCGACTGAGGGCCGCGCCGGTAGTTACCAACTTAAGCGGTCGGTCGCCGGCGGCTGTCGAGTCTAGAGAATCGTCACCAGCAGCATCGACCAGAACGATTTCGATATTGGGGTAGTCTTGAGAGGCGATGGACCGAAGCGCCTGCTGTAATTCAGGGCGCCCCAGTGTACGGCAGATGATTGAAACCTGATTCTTGTTTTCAGCTGGGCCTTCAATAGACATCGAGGAAACCTTTGCTCAAGCTCTGCGACATGTCTTAGAGATCTACTGTGCGCTGTCGGCGTGTTGATTATTGAGTACGGCACCGACTACGTGGCCAATAAAATCTAGAAACAGAGTATCCAGGTTTACATTGAAGTAGTTGTCCGCCTTATTCCCGAATGCAATCAGCGCCAAAACGTCGCCGTTGCTGATTACAGGACAAAGAGCAGTCGACTTGATGCTATTACCCTGCGCGGGAAAAAGATACTGAGTCTGTTCTTCGCTTATAGGGCCACAATGAGTTCGCTTAAGACGGAAAACGTCTACGAATTTTTTCTTGAGGATGTCTTCCGATTCGGTTCTTATCGAGTCTGCAACCTTAAGGCTTTTCTTATCCACAAGGATGACTTCGCAGGAATCGATATTGGTATGATTCGACAGCTGATCCTGAGCCGCGTCGGCAATTTCAGTTACATCTTTCGCGCGGAGTAGGGCTAGGACCAGACTGCGCGTCGTATCAAAGAGCTGATCATTGTTGCGGGCATTCTCAAGTAGGTTATTGAGTTTCTGTCGCGCGTCGGCTCCTCTGTCTCTCAGAATAGTAACTTGTCGTTCTAATAAAGAGATCGCCTTGCCGCTCTCGTGAGGTAGAGAAAGATCTGCAAGCAAATCATCTTGCTCGATGAAGAATTCGGGATTGGCCTTCAGGTAGCTGGCTACTTCTGCCGCAGATAGTTCGCTGCTACTGGGGGCTTCAAATTTTTCAGCCACCGAATTATCGCTCTTCATATCTGAATTTTCCCCTCAAAAACTGTTGTGGCTGGTCCTGTCATTAGGACGGGAGTATCGAATCCTAGCCATGCAATACTAAGTTCTCCGCCATGTAATTTCACTCTGACGGTATCATCTAACAGTCCTTGCAGGCAACCGGCAACTACCGCCGCACAGGCCCCAGTACCGCAGGCTAGCGTCTCGCCGGCACTGCGCTCATACACACGTAAAGCTATGGTATTTCTGTCACACACCTGCATGAAGCCTACATTGCAGCCTTCGGGAAAATCCGGATGTGCACCGAGTGCTTCCCCTATCTCTTTTACGGCAGTTTGGTCTAGGTCTTCAACTCTAATTATCGCATGAGGGTTGCCCATGGACAGTGCGCAAAACTCTATCTCGACTGGACTGCCCGAAACTGTAAGTCGTCGTGAATGTAGTTTTGAATCGCCGTCGGCGATGAATGGAATTTTCGATGGAGCAAACACGGGCGCCTCCATATCCACCGTGACTGAGCCATCATTGGCCATTTTAAGCGTAAGTAGGCGGTTGACCGTCTTGACGACCAGGGTATCGCCGTTGAACAAGCCTTTATCAAGGACGTACTTGGCGAAGCAGCGTGCGCCATTTCCACAATGCTCCACTTCTTGACCGTCCTGATTGAAGATGCGGTAGCGGAAATCGACGCCGGGTTCTGAGGCAGCTTCGACCGATAATAATTGATCGAAACCCACTCCGAACTGTCGATGACTCAGTACAGCAATTTGCTCAGCGCTCAATTGATACTCATTGTGCAGATTATTGAGCACAATAAAATCGTTGCCGAGGCCATGCATCTTTGTGAAGTGAATATCCATTTTTTGTATCAACTAGGTAAACATGATTCCAGATCGAGAAGATCTGCTAAGACCTCGCGACGTCTGACCACATGCGCGCGGTTTCCATCGACCATTATCTCGGCGACGCGTGGGCGCGTATTGTAATTCGAGCTCATTACAAAGCCGTAAGCACCGGCGGAGCGCACGGCTAACAAGTCATCTGCTGCCACTACTAACTCTCTGTCCTTGCCAAGGAAATCGGCTGACTCGCATATTGGGCCAACAACATCGAAGTTAAG
>JAPKAI010000173.1 GCA_028825335.1 Gammaproteobacteria bacterium
ATAACCAACAAGCTATGCATTGCCTTGGAGACGATTGATTTACGCGTATTGGACCATCTGGTGATCGGTAACTCGTTGGTGGTTTCATTTGCAGAGCGCGGTTTGTTGTAAGAGGATTGCTCGTAGGCGCTGATTAGGCGAGTAAATGAACCCTGCATTGGGCCCGAGGCTTTGCCGAGCACGGCCTGCGCAAGCAGCCCAGGTACTCATTACCTTGCTATTAGCAGATCGTTCTGGTATAAAACGCAGCTCTTTTTTGTACCTAGTTCTCTATTGAGTCTGGGCTCAAGAAATAGCCAAACAAGAAAAGTAATTAGCTAACACAAACGAGGCAGCAAAATGTCCAGGGTCTGTATGGTGACTGGTAAGAAACCAGTTACAGGAAACAACGTTTCCCACGCAAATAACAAAACACGGCGTCGATTTTCGCCAAATATCCACTCTCATCGATTCTGGGTAGAGTCTGAGAAGCGCTTTGTTAAGCTGCGCTTGTCGACCAAGGGTATGCGTATCATCGATAAGAACGGCATAGACGCAGTACTAGCGGATATTCGAAACAATGGCGTTCGCGTATAAACGCGTCATGGCTAAGTTAGCAATATAAAGGCAACGATTATGAGAGATTTGATTAAGCTGGTTTCTAGTGCCAAGACTGGCCACTACTACACCACTGATAAGAACAAGCGCACTATGCCGGACAAGATGGAAATCAAGAAATTTGACCCAGTTGTTCGCAAGCACGTGATCTACAAAGAATCTAAAATCAAGTAAGACCATTTTGGGGTAGATTTTCTATTCCCAGAATCGATAAAGCCGGAATTTTCATCTGAAAAGTCCGGCTTTTTGTTGCCTGTATGAATTTGGAAGCAGAGATTCATGGCTCAGGTTGGATTGTATGAGTCTGATTCAGGGGGCCATCGCACATTGCGATATGGGCCATACCGAATCAGCAGACATATCGCATAGAGGAAGTGCACGCTTCAAAACCAGAACTTCGCCGTCTAACGGAGAATCGTCCTAACTTCTGTGCAATGTCTAATTCTATTTTCCTTTGCTTAGACGCTTCGTCAGTTTCTCTGTGCTGGCAACCAACTTCTTGTCTACGCCAAACTCTTTCTTTAGTTTTCCTACAGTCGTTGAAACAGTGCCATAGCGCTTGAGTTTGAACAGTTTGGCGATTGACTGCAGAGTTACGGCCGAGAGCTCCTGACACAGGTACATGGCTACCCAGCGGGGCACGTTCTTTGAGCCGGGGCCTCGAGCGGCTTTATAAATACTCGTCTCAGAAACTTTAAATTCCTTAGCCACTGCGCTGATGATCTGCCGGCAAGAAGGCCTCCACTTAGCATTCGCGCCTCGGGAAACGCCACGAGTGGTGGTGGCAGATTTCTTCTTCTGTGCAGCCTTACGAAACTTGTCATCGCCAAGCAGGGAAGGTAGGTTCTTTTTACCGTAAAAATGCGCTAGTTCTTTCGATACCCCTTGGGCAACAAATTTCTTGTAAGCAATGGGTCGCTTTGCCGCGGCAGTGTGTAGTTGTTTAAGAGTTTCGTCACGATTGAACCAGATCGGTGGTTTCGCCTTGCGGGTGAAATTAGTATAGCTGGACCATGGGTAACTATTCAGCTCAGTGGCCTTCACTCGCGTATGTATAAAGCTTGATAGTGGCAGCAGGTATTTCTCGGCCTGAACCAGCACGGCTTTGTAACGGCCTCTGAAAAGCGAGCCGTCGCTACCTTTCATTTTTTGATACTGCTGAGTGTATAGGCCGTCGACCTGACGCATGAAGCGACTAAGATTCGCCTCTGGAGTCTTTACAACAAGATGATAACCGTCTTTAAGTAGGCAGTAGGCATACACTTCTACATTGAGCCGGAAACAGGCTTCACCTAGACCCTTAAGGAAAGCCTCATAGTACTTCGTCGAAGGGAAAACGCGCTGTTTGTCGAGACCGCGATTGGAGACGTGATAAACGGCATCGGGATATTCAATTCTCAGTGGTCTGGCCATTTTGTTGTTCTCTTTATTATTAGGGATAGAATTAGAGCTGACCCTCTATGGGGTAGGCGTAGTGTTAACGCAAATGTCCTAGCGGGTCAATAGTGTTAAGATTTAAGGGCTAAAAATTCGTATAAACGGAAATGCAGAGTGATAGTCTGGAGAATGTGTCACTGTAAAAGCAATGTTTTTTACTAACTGTTCCACGGGTAAAAGCGCTTCATGACCCCTTTTGTATAGGCTTTAGAATAGCTGACTGTTTAAGTCAGAATTAGAAAGGATATGGTAATTGTTAGAGGCTAGATAAGTTGGAATATCGGCGCTAAGGACGAATTGCTTTTACTACCACGCGCTTCGGAGCAGGAAGGCCTTCTATCGTTAGCTGAGGATTATTCACATCTAGAGCATCTACTAGAGAGTCGAAGGGCATCCATTCGGTTTTGCGTTGCTCATCTAGAGTTGTAGTCGATTCATCTATAACTGAGATTTGTTCCATCCCGCAGCGAGAGAGCCATTGTACTAAGGTGGGAATACTTGGGACGAACCAGACGTTGCCCATGCGCGCATATTTCTTCTCGGGCGTTAGGCTGTAACCTGCCTCGCCATCGACACAGATCGATTCAATAACCAGTTCGCCTCCGGGACGTAGGCAACTCTTCAATTCAAGGATGTGGTCTATCGGTGAGCGCCGGTGATAGATCACTCCCATCGAGAAAACGGTGTCGAAGTAGTTGAGTGAAG
>JAPKAI010000082.1 GCA_028825335.1 Gammaproteobacteria bacterium
TGTTGAAGACCAAGGCTGGTTTGATCCCATTCCTTTTCGGCGATGATGCGTGGAATGATGCCGTATGGCCATTTGCGATCGATGTTCCCTGCGTCACTGTAAACAGTGAAGAGATGCCCATTGTCTTGATCGCAAGATCGGCGACGCGCTTCTTCTCTAACAACTCGTCATGGGTGAGAGAGGCAAGATGACTCGCTAGGCGGCGTGCTGGCTTACGGGCAAACCCTGGAGAGCTTATAATTCCGGCGAAGAATTTCCCCGAATTATAAGTCTTCCAGTTGACGCGCATAGGAATTTATCGAACGGTAATTGAGGCTATAATTTAAAGCAATATGAGGTTGCAGGCAATCTAGAAATGGGGTTCTTCGCCTACAGAGGCCACGCCCATAGCAACAATGGTAGTGCGACGACGACTATAACAATTTCTAGGGGCAGGCCCATTCGCCAGTAGTCACCAAATTTATAACCGCCCGGCCCCATTATCAGAGCATTGTTTTGATGACCTATTGGAGTCAGGAATGCGCATGAAGCACCTACTGCTACCGCCATCAAAAAGGCATCGGGGTTGAGGTTAAGAGCAAGTGCTATGTTGTACGCAATTGGCGCCATGAGAATTGCCGTCGCCGCATTGTTAAGAACATCTGAAACCGTCATCGTAATGATCAATATCATGGCTATTAGAAATACTGGAGACAGGTCGCCGGCAACTACGAGAATCTCATCGACTAGTAGAGTCGTGGTGCCAGTTGTCTCCAATGCTGTGCCGAGCGGGATCATCGCTCCAAGTAGGACGACAACAGCCCAATCCACACCATCATAAAATTCCCTAACAGGCACTATATTTAGTAGGACCATAGCAACGGTAGCCATGCCTAAAGCGAGCTGAATAGAGACTAGGCCACTCGCAGCGGCAACGATCGCGAGAATAAAAGTTAACATGGCGGGAACGGCCTTAGCATTTCGTCCTAAGCCAAGCACCCGGCTCGCAAGGGGATAGCAATTCAACTTGATAATTGCCTCCTCAATTTCGTCTACTTCTCCATGCAGTAATAACACATCCCCCACTGCGAATTTGAAGTTTCGTAGTCTTTCTCTATGCGGGGTGCCCGATCGAGACGCCGCCAATAGATTTACTCCATACTTTCGGTTAAACCTTAATTGGCTGGGCGTCCTCCCCACGATGGGAGAATTTGGAGTGACTACAATTTCCGCAGCCTGCATATCTTCCGAGTGCAGCACCTCTCTCTGCGCATTCTCCGCCGATACCATCAGTAAACTGTGATTATTAGAGAACTGGGCAATATCATCATGCGAGCCCTGAATCATTAGTAAATCACCGGCTGCGATTAGCTGCCGTCGATAAACAACAGGAATGTCTTCCCGCCTATGGACCATCGACAGTAGTGTTAGATTTTGCTCTGCAAGACTGCCCTTTAGCTGCCCGGCCTTTTTCTCGAAGAAAGTCGATTCTTCCGTAACTTTCAATTCGAACAAATATTTCTCTACATCGAAAAGCTCAAGGCCGGTGGTTTGTTTTCGCACCTTTACCAACTTCCAACCAATAAACAGCATGAAGAAGATGCCGCATATCGCTATGCCTCCACCAACTGGCGCATAGTCAAACATTGTGAAGGCTTCGCCGGTCATCTGTTGCCGATAGTTTGCTATCAAAATATTCGGCGGAGTACCTATCAGGGTAACCAAGCCTCCCAAGATCGAACCAAATGACAGCGGCATCAATACCGTAGCTGGGGATCGGCCCGCCTTGTTCGTAGATCGAATAGCAATTGGCATCAACAATGCTAAGGCACCTACATTATTCATAAACATCGACAGGAAGGCCGCGAGGAAGGTTAATACAGCAATATGAAGAAACGGCTTCGAGGAAATAGGTTCTATAGCATCGGCAATGAATTCAACAGCTCCGGATTTCGTCAAACCAAAGCTTACTATTAATACCATTATCACCGTAACAGTCGCCGGATTTCCAAATCCAGCGAACATTTCCGTTTGTGGTATTAGGCCGAAAATGCTGGCGGTAAATAGTGCGCCTAGCGCGACTATGTCGTAACGCCATCGCCCCCATACTAACAAGACTAGCAGGGCAAGAAGTATAAGCAGCAGAACACTTTGATCTGTAGTCATCTAGGAAAACCTGATTATACGATCCTAAAATCCAGAGCCCCAACACCCTCTACACAGGCAACTATTCGATCACCCTTGGTTGCAGTCGCCACACCAGATGGGGTGCCCGTGTAGATAATATCTCCAGATTTCAATTCGAAGTACTTGGAAAGCTCAGCAATTATTTCGGGCACTGACCAAATCATCTCATTGAGGCTGGCCTGCTGCCGAGTTTCATCATTTAACTTTAGAGAGATTTGCCTATCACCAAGCTGAGCCACTTCGCTAACTGGCAGTATTGCGGAGATTGGCGCAGATTGATCGAATCCCTTAGCTAGGTCCCAGGGGCGCCCCTTGCTCTTGGCGATATCCTGTAAGTCGCGGCGGGTGAAGTCAATGCCAACTGCATAGCCATAGACGCAGTCCATCGCTGCCCCTAGGTCAATGTCTTTGCCACCCGATTTTAAGGTAACGACTAGTTCAACTTCATAATGTAGATCGTTCGTCGCCTGGGGATAGGCTACGTCTTGGTTGAAAGTGACACAGGCATTTGCTGGTTTGCTAAAAAAAACAGGGGGCTCCTGTTTCGGGTCTCCACCCATCTCCTTTACATGCTCGCTATAGTTTCTGCCTACACAATAGATGCGATGAACAGGAAATCGTGGAGTCTGTTCACTTACTTCAGCCTGCGCATCAAGTCTCACTGGCACAGTGGTAGGTTCGTGTTGCTGAACTACAAATTTCATAGCGATGAGCTCTCCGTGGTTGTCGATTTCAAAACGCGCAAGTCAATTGCGCATGCAGAGTAACAGCAATTGCATTCTCGCGCTGCGGAAAAAAAGTGAGACCCGTTGCAGCTTCTATCAGTTCCAGGGTGCTCACCTGATCACAGAAACTTACATGCTGCCGAACATTCCTGTCGAAAATAAATGCGCTCAACGATTCTGGGGTACTAATGACCTTGAAATAAGCAGAGGGCTTTACTGCGCTCTCAATCATTTCTTTTTCGTGCCCGCTATAGATTGGTCCACTAATCACGTAGACCTCTCCAATTTTATCCACGAGCTCATTGATAGCCTGATCCAGCCGAGACCAACTCCCAGCCCTCAGCTCAAACGGCAGGGCTGCCATATTACTGAGAAAATTCAGTTCAGACCAATAGGGGGTTCCGGCAAAACTGCTCATCGGCACCAAACGGCCCTGATCTTCTGAGAGTAGATTGATTCCTCCTAGCTGATAGCTGCGTTCTTCGGCGTCAATAGGAACGTCTTGTTCAATCAGCTTTGCGCTGTCAATAACCTCAAGCTGCGTAGCGCCTCGAGACACGAGAGAATCTTCAAACCAAACACGCGGTAACAGCGAGGCCACACCAACGCTATCGGCAAGCACACGATAGGCCTGCCAGTTTGCGAGTCCACTGCGTGCATTAATAGAGGCCACATACAATTGCCGCACGATGAGTTCGCTATTTTCAATCGCCGTGCTTTCAGCGACCACCGGACAGCCAGCCAGACAGTGCGAGATATGCACCGTCTGAGCATTGGCTATCGTCGCGACAAGAAGACTAAAAAGACTAGCCCATCGGATAAAGAATTTGCTTATGTACGTCATCACACTGCTTCAGTGTCTCTTCGCTAAGTGTTACATCTAGGGCCGCCAACGACTCTTCTAACTGATCCGCAGTTCGTGCACCGATAATTGTCGATGCGACAAAGTCGAAATTCATACTCCAGGCGGTTGCCAAAGTCACCGGGGACATACCAGCCTCTTTCGCAATCTCCATATATTGGGCGGTAGAGGCCAAGGTTCCTTCGTTCACAAAGCGGCTAGACATGGCCTTCTGCCTTGGATTGGAGGAGCCGTATTCTGCAAAACGAGAATTTTTTGGTATCTCTGGCTGATTGTATTTGCCACTAAGAACACCGCCGCCAATCGGGGAATAAGGTAAGAGTGATACATGCTCCCTTTTACATACCTCTGCTAACTCATCCAGAAAGCGACGATTCAACAGGGAGAAGTTATTTTGAATAGACTGAAATCGTGCCAGACCCTCATAATCGGCAACGGTATTTGCTTTCGTCAATCCATAGGCATTTTCGTTAGAAGTGCCGGTATAACGCACCTTGCCCGCCTGCACTAGCCTATCTAATGCCTCCATCGTTTCATCGATAGGCACGATGGGATCTGGCCAATGCACCTGATATAGATCGATGTAGTCGATATTCATTCTACGTAGCGAGCCTTCTACGGCCGCTTCGATATGGAACCTATCGAGAGCGGTCATACCATGACGAATAGGTGGAACAAACCATCCTGCTGCTGCTCCGGCAACCTTGGTCGCTATGATGAGTGAATCTCTGGGCTTGGTCTGAACCCATTCGCCGAAAATTTGCTCAGTAACACCGACTGTCTCAGCCGATGGTGGAACTGGATAGACCTCTGCCGTATCGAAGAAATTAATGCCGCGCTCATAGGACTCTTCAAGAATCTTAAACGACTCCTTTTTATCGCTCCAGCTACCAAAACTCATAGTACCCATACAAATAGGGCTAACTCTTAATCCACTCTTTCCTATATACCGATGTTCCATACTACTCCCTCTTACACCATTCAATCATAATCAAACACAGAGCTTAGACAGGCGCACTGCAATCGTCTCCGAGATAACCGCCGCCGCCACAATACACGGCATCCTGCAGTTGAATTCGTATTCCGTCGGGGTCTGAGAAATAGACCTCCGGTGTTCCACCTTCTATACCACCGCGATTTGGCATACGCATGCTAATCCAATGTACTAATGGCGGGGTATTATCCGCGCTCTTTCTAGCGGTGAAGCCATATTCTTCGAGCTTCGTAATAATGCCACCTACATCGAAGTCCTCGACACTAAGACAAACGTGATCCACTCGACCAGGTTGTGTAGGTGCGCCTGCCTCATCACCACCTACATACATCAGAAATTGTATGCCATCACCTACGCCGACAATCGGCGATGCTGGCCCTTGATAAGCTTGAAAACCCAGCCCGAAAGCTCGTGTATAAAATTCATTGGCGCGATCTTTGTTGGCGAGAAAATTAGTAAAGTGGCTAAGGTCTAAGGAGCGAAAAATGCCATCGGCTGATGCCTCCTCCACGCGCTCACAAACGTCTCCAAATTCACCGACTCCACCACAATGATCTGCGCCATTCAGTTGGTAGATCAGGCCTTCGATGTCTGCGAAAAATAGCTCCTGCGTTCCCGATGCCGATCCCCCTTCACTCTGACCGCGAGTCCTAGTCCAGGATTGCATAGCAATGTCGAGAGAAGCTTGATTTGGACCCGGCTGAGCACGGCGGGATACGCCGAGCGCATCTAGCTGATCGCGCACCGACTCCAGATCGAAATTTTCAACGCTTAGACCAATATGACTAAAGCCAGACGCTTGGCCCGGTAGCAACGGCGACAATGAGAAGAATCTCGATCCTTCGCCAATGCGCAAACAGACCGATGCACCCTGCCGCGACTGGATGCTTGCACCGAATAGATCCTGATAGAACCGCACCGATCGCTCGACATTCGAAACCCGCATGCCAAAGCTGTGTAGTTTGCGCACCGCTATGGCAGAACCTGACTGTGCGAATAATACCGGGCTGAGCGTGAGTGCTGGAATTGCTTTAAGGAGGGTACGTCGGCTGAGTATTGCCGATTCGCTAATAGCATTGGATTTAGTCTTCATAGCCGCTGTCCTCGCGCCTTTTATTGGTCGCGACATCATAGCTAGAGTCCAATGCTAGCGTCTACCTCAGGGCGTATTTAATTTGTTTCAACTGTGCCGCCATCTTTCTGCCACTGCTCCATACCACCCTTCAGGTGCACAATTTCCTCAATACCCATGTTCTGCAGAGATTGTGTCGACAGCGCTGATCGCCAACCCTTATTGCAATAGAGGACCAACTCCTTTGCCTTATCGAATTCGGAGCGATAATAAGGACTCTCTGGATCTACCCAAAACTCCAGCATGCCACGAGGAATGTGCAGGGAACCGGGAATCTTACCTTCGCGCTTTACCTCGCGAACATCCCGCAGATCGATAATTACCACAGACTCGTCCAATTTCTCCAGTCGCGCTTTTAATTCGGAGGAATCTATAGCCTGTATCTGCTGTTCTGCCTCGGCAACTAACTGCTTGTAGCCCTTTTTTACATTCATTCTTAGCAATCCTTTATGTATTCAATTGAACTATTCATTTCGCTATTCGAACCGATGGCAAAGAAACACGGCCGAACCGTATTCGCCACCTATTGTCCCACCCAATAGAAGCTCTGAGCAATCATTCCTATCCACCATAAAGCGAAACTGCACTGACTCGGGAGAGGCATCACCAACCAGAGCATCTGATTCTTTACTTTTTACCTCATCCATTTTAGAAATTTTCCCCTGAAACTGGGTTTTAAAGTTAATTGGTTGTTATTGCGACCTGCTTTTATTAGGTATAAAGCCAGACACTGATTCACCATTGAATCTTATAAGGGTACGTACAGCGTATAAGTGTAACCGATATGGATGAGAGAGACTTTCACCTTGTAATGCGCGCTAAGCGCCAGATTCACCGTGAGACAGAACTTAGATCGATGCTGATATTCGGGCTGCTATTTTCGGCGGCTCGGCGCTTCTTAGGCGCAGAGTTCCTGCTCCTCTATTTGATGTTATTTGTCTTTCTCTTAGTATCGCTAATTTTTAGCTCAGACCTTATTGCAAACTTCGGCTTAGTATCCAAAGACAATCTAATCAAGGTCATCGAAAAACAACTACACAGTGATCCAGAAATGCTCACACGCTATTTAAACCGCAGAAGCCGGAGCAAAGTCGGATCATAAAATACAGGCTAACGGCGCGCGGACTTCACCAGAGCACCACCACCGGACACGACAGCGCCGAACACATTGCCAGCAGAATCTACGGCCACCCCTTCAGGATTTGAACCCGCCGGGTAAGCCTCTACTGTTCCATCAATGAAGTAATCCACAATGCCATCTAATAGGCTGCCCACGCGGATACCCGCATGCCACCCAGGATTCCTAGTGTCATCGAATTCTGATTCGGAATCCGCTACATAGATTATGTCGTCGTCGCTTATATAGATTCCACTTGGTCTGCTGAAGGATTTAAATTCGCCGATATAGTTACCGTCCAGATCGAATATCTGCAGACGATTATTTCCCCTATCACCCACGATTAATCGATTTCTAGAATCGATATCCAGTGCGTGAGGCGTCTTCAACTTGCCAGCCTCAGAGCCCCAACCACCCCAGTACTTGAGTAGGTTGCCATCGCGATCAAACTTTACGATTCTCGCCACCGTTGAAGCCGTGGCGTCTGGGTTCTGGCCACTGTGCCCATCGCCTACATAGATGTTGCCATCAGCATCTGTGACCACGTCACAGGGAGTTTCCAATAACGCATCTGTCCCATCGCCGGCCACACCGGGTTGACCCAGCGTTAGCAACACTTCGCCCTCTGGACTTAATTTGTAAACTGCATGCCCCATACCAACAGTCGATGGATTGACCTCCCGCGGCCCCTGCCCATCCGTGACCCAGATGTTGCCATCGCGGTCTACGTGAAGGCCATGGGGAAACAGCATCAAACCGCCACCCATCGACGCGACAACATTGCCACTGGGATCAATCTTCACGATGGGATCAACCGCGGAGCCAATACAACTATTCGTCCCACAGCGATCGATAGCCCAAAGGTGGCGACCATCCGGGTCCATATCAACACCTGCAGTAGAGCCCCATTCACGACCATCGGGCAAAGTCGCCCAATTGTCCATGCTGGAAAATGGATTCGGTCTTTGATTGATCGGTTCCAACTGCGCCGCCAGTGAGCCGCTACAAAGAATACATAGGACTAATAGCATTGGTCGCAGAGTATTCGCAAAGAAGCCAGAAAGATTCGAGAACGTGAATGGTGAATTTTGCGAGCATGACACAGAGACGGTGATCACGAGCATTTCCTCCTAGTAAGAGAGTAGCGTGGCAGAATAAAATTTCTGTAAACAGATCTTATGAGACGAACATGAACGAGTCAGCCCGAAGGCTTTACAAAGAGCATCTCTCACTAAAACAGATTAAATCAGGAAAGTAACGAAAGCAATGCGCTGCATCAATGCTTAAAGAATTACTGAAGCGCTAGGCTACAGCGCCTAGGAATTTTCTAGCAGTCAACCCCATGGCCATAAAGATGGCCGCAAGTACAACCAGAAACAACTGGCTGAATCCAAACATGCCGCCGGCAGGTAGAGCTAAAGTCAGACCTGACAAGCCGATAAAGATGCGAGCCAACATGCCTAACCCGCCTTTCCCCAGGTGGCCGACGCCAATCAGATAACCTTGAAGGGCCCCAGAGACTAACGCAACGCCGACGAGAGCCGTTGAGACGGCCTGCAGATTCTCCATCCAACTACCCTGCAACAACAATGCAGGATTAAAAACGAAGAAAAAAGGAACAAAATAAATAATCGCACCGAGGCGCATAGCCGCGAAGCCTGCCCGCATAGGCGACACATTCGCTACGGAAGCCGCGGCGAATGCAGCCAATGCTACCGGAGGTGTAATAAAACTAAGCATCCCCCAATACATGACAAACATATGACTCGCCAGCGGATTTAGACCCGAATTAGTCAATGCCGGCACTAAAACGATAGCTAGAAAAATATAGGCAGCAGTTACCGTCATGCCAATACCCAAGATAAAACTCGTTAGCGCACCCATTATAAGAAGAACTAATGTGTTATCCCCTGCCAAGAAGACGAGATCATTGGCGATCGTCCCTGCGATACCCGTCACCGCCAAGCCACCTATAATAAGACCTATTGCTGCAAGAATACCCGCTAGCTCCGCAAGTAACTTACCCATTGTGGCGACCAGTTGCATAAACTTATCAGGCGACAGCCTGTGGCTAGTAAACTGGTTAATTACCAAGAGCAGCGCCGTTGCATAGAATGGAGCTACTGCCTCTCGTTGTAGAAAAACTAACATCCAGATTAGAGCGGCAAAAACTGCAAGAAAATACCATCCTTCCTTAAATACCTGACTAATCTTCGGCAATTCTTCGCGGGGAAGGCCGGCCAAATTCTCTCGCGCAGCATAGGCATCAATCTGCATGAAGAGACCAAAAAAATACAGCACAGAAGGGACGATTGCCGCGATTGCGACTGTGACATAGCTAATATTCAGAAAGCTCGCCATAACGAAGGCAGTCGCTCCCATTATGGGTGGCATGAACACTCCGCCGGTGGATGCACACGCCTCAACGCCAGCTGCATATTCTTTGGAAAAACCAACCCGGCGCATAGCCGGTATAGAGAGAGGCCCTGTTGTTAAGACATTGCTTATCGGCCCTCCACTCATAGAGCCCATCAAGCCACTTGAGAAAATAGACACTTTGGCTGGGCCGCCGCGCTTATGGCCGAGCAAGGCAAAGGCAAGATTGATGAAGAACGGGCCACCTCCAGTATATTGCAGAGAGATGCCAAAAACTAGAAAACCAAAAACCAATTGTGCAAACACTCGCATTGGTATCCCAAACAGGCTCTCTTCACCTAACACATGAAATATGGCGGCATCCTGAATCGATATACTCAAAGCAGCGATCACACTGGGTAGCGAATCCGCAAAGGTTGGATAGAAAGAAAAGACCACCACAATGAAGAATACGGGCCAACCGCCTGCGCGGCGACCTCCTTCCAAAACTATTGCCCAGGTTATCATGGCAAGCCAGATACCGAGCAGAGGCGCGGAATATTCCCAGGCCTCAAGTACGATACGCTCAGCATAGAAAGCGAAATAGGAAAAGACTACTCCGATTATCAGCATAATCGCTATGTCATACCAGGGAACATGTGCGGGACTGTGTCTATTGGCGGGAAAGGTAATAAAGACCATGCTCAGCATGATCCCAGTGATGAGATACATGTAACGACTATCTAGCATGACGTAGCCGACAAAAAACCCGAGATTGAATATTTGATTGATCGCCAGAGCTATGGAGCAGGCCGTCATTGCTGCCATGACCATCTGCCAACGAAACGACAAGTCTCTATAACGTAGATTTACCGCTTCTGTCTCGTCTAAATCACTCGGTTTTACTTCCATGCTAGACTTATCATTCATTTTTTTTACAGCCCTTCGCCCAGTGTAATCAGACCAGCGGCCTCAAGTGCGCTATTTCTAGTCTTCAGCCAAGCCGCTTCAAATTCTGTATAGCCTTCGGGGGCTGTTGGAAAAAACGCAGTCCAAGCATCGCCAAGCACACGCTGCCTGTTCAAGTTCAGAGAATTCTGCGCATCCGCTGCCGCATCCCATGCCCCTATTTCCTTGTAGTAGCGAATAGCGCCAGGATGAAACGGTATAAAAACTTGATCAAATTTTTGCCTTGCTAAAAGCCACCCTGTAGCGCCGGGTGCGTTGTCCTTATACTCGTCAAAATGCTGGTGCATGATCTTCACCATGCTATACACCATCACCTCGTCAGATGTATCCAGACCAACTAACAATGGATAGGCAGAAGAGAATACTTCGAGACCGTCCTCGGGCAGGGTTGGGCCCTCGAAGGCAATGTGTGGCACATACCAAGGCAGCCTAGATCTCACTCTTGCCACTGCTTCCAGGTCGTTGTGAGGCAAGGCAGGAAAAGTGAGTCCGCGTGGCGAGGCTTCTATGCGCAAAAAAGGCGGCGAATTACAGGCCCCGCCGACAACGTCGGCACGATTATTCAGAACGGCGTCGATAGAAGCATTATAGCCGCCTACTTCAACTGGCGTTACATCATCCCAGGTTAAATTTGCATAAGAAAGAAGCGCAGCAGTCGCGTTATTTAGTGAAGGTGCGCCTTGCACAAATGTCACGCGCTTTCCTTTTACATCCGCAACACTATTGACGTTGGCATCGGTAGCCGAGGCAAAGGTAAACGAGCAGCTGTCTGAATAGTTCGACATGAGCGCGCGTATAGGCTGCGGGCCCCAAATCTTAGACGCAAAGTTTAGTACGCCCTCTTGCGCATACACAGCCTCGGAACCCCCTGCAGAGAAATGCACTCTGTTCGCGCGCAATGTAGCTAGTCTAGACACATCATTACGACCGGGGATAACGCGCAAATTGACGTTATACTGGCGCTGCAGAATACTGCCAATGGCCACGGCTTGACTATAGCCGCCCGTGCCAGTGGGATATGCGGACCACGCTATTGTCTTTGGCAAGTCGATGCCTTCCGCGGCGTAGCTTAGAGTGCTTGCAGACAGATTGAATGCGAAAACAACTACGACTTTCAAACCAAGAGTGTGTAAGGAACGAGAGCGTATTGAAAGATTTAAGAGCGATAGCATTGCACTGCTGCCTTCTATGAATTAATCCTGAGCATAACTTAGCTCTTTAGACTTTACTAGAAAAGTGAATGTCCATCAGATCTGACCCCAGAGCAATTTATCACGCCGCGAATGGTCCTTATGCGAACTCGGTTCTTTGCTAGTGCTCAGCACTTTTACAGGGCGTAAGACAAGTGGCTATTAGGTAAATCACTCGCTAAACAATTCAGAGAGTGATTAGGAGGACATGCCGGAAGGGGAAAGGGGAATCCGACACTGACTAAACAATAATTTTAGTCACGCAGAACAGCTCGGACAGTTACTGCAATCAACGCGATACGGTAACGTTTACGTTTTGATAAGTAAAAATTGAACCATCACTCGCTATACCTCGCAATACATATTCTCCTG
>JAPKAI010000174.1 GCA_028825335.1 Gammaproteobacteria bacterium
AACCCTGGGAGAGAGGCACGCTGGCCAAACCTGAGATGCAACTTTCGGAGGGGTTAGATTCGCCCTTATATCATCAGGTCTACGACAGCAAAGAAGCCTCTAGCGGTGGCTCCGGTGCAGCCGGGGCTGGCTGCGGGTGCAACTAATGGCTAAACCGAACCCATTTCTTGCTTTATCCACCGCTGCGATGGCCCTCCCAGCTTTTGCGGCACCACAGCCTGTTGAAACGATTGTCGCTATTAAGGCAACAACCTATCAGGAAGAAGACGTACCTCAGCGGGATGTTTTGGCCGGCTCCGATGAGCGCTATAAAATAGACATTGCCCAGTTTCGTTTGCTGACACCGGTTGGCGAAAAATGGAGTCTGGGTGTTGACGTTGCCTATGAAACCATGTCCGGCGCTTCGCCCTGGGGCACGATCATGGGTGCAGACGGTGAGGCAAGCCTGATCATGAGTGGTGCAACTATTCGCGACAAGCGTACGGAGGTGAGCTTGACCGCGACGCATCACGGTGAGTCCCGAAGCATCTCGGTCGACCTTGCCAGCTCAGATGAGGATGACTACGAAGCCAGAGCTGTTTCTATTTCTGGCGAGTGGGAAATGAACAACAAGTTATCTACTCTATCGCTCGGCGTGAGTTACTCCAGTGACGACATTGAACCAACAGATGCATTAAGGTTTGGCCGAGTACAACGAGAAGAAAAGATATCGCGATCATTATCTGCTGGCTGGGCCCAGGTATTGAATAAAAACAGCGTCGTGCATGTTGGGTTAGATGTCACAGACCACGATGGTTACCTAAGCGATCCCTACAAGCTGCGAGACGTGCGTCCTGACGAGAAGCTTGAGTGGGCTCTAAGCCTTAAATATCGCCGCTATTTCGACAACCAGAATGCCGCGCTGCATCTGGATTACCGTTATTACAATGACGACTGGGGAATCAACTCTCACACCTTTCACACCGGCTGGCATCAGAACTTCGGCGACAACGTCAGAGTCGTTCCCAATGTCAGATATTACAGTCAAAACGAAGCTGATTTTTACCGGGGTACCGACGACTTCGGGCTGGCTACGACAATAAACCAGTCCAGCGACTTTCGCTTGTCAGGTTACGGTGCATATACCTTGGGCGTGAAACTTATCTACAGCGCCCTGCAGTGGGATGTTTCTTTGAGCATTGATCGATATATTAGTGACAAAAGCTACGGGCATGATGCTTCTGATCAGTCACACCCTGCACTTCTGTCGTTCAACATGACCTCTTTTGGTCTTAACTTCAGGTTTTAGTGTTGTGGAAACCTATCAATTTAATTTTCAGGCTATGGGATGCCCTTGTGAATTAAGGTTAGCGGCGGCAGACCGCTCGCTCGCTAATGAAGTCGCCGTTATTTGTACTAGTGAAACCCAAAGATTCGAAAGCAAATACTCTCGCTACCTAACAGACAGCGTGACCAGTCGGGTCAATAATGCCTCTGGTCTTCATCCTGTGACCATTGATCCTGAAGTTGCTGCAATATTAGACTATTCCGGCGTATGTTACGTTCAGAGCGAGGGCTTATTTGACATCACATCTGGTGTCCTTCGACAGCTCTGGAATAAAAATATGAGACGGCTGCCTACAGATTCAGAACTGGAATTTTATCTAGACAAAGTCGGCTGGAAGAAGGTCGAAATTTCTGCCAATGAGGTCTTTCTGCCAATCAAGGGCATGCAGCTAGACTTCGGCGGTGTTGTCAAAGAATACGTCGCCGACGTGCTCGCAGCTAAAGCACGTTCGATGGGAATCGAACACGGTCTGATCAACCTCGGTGGTGACATCTGCATTATCGGTCCCCAACCGGACGGGACTCCCTGGTCTATTGGCATTACCCATCCGACGGAAGGCAATAGCGCCATCGCAGTAATCGAGCTTTCCGAGGGCGCTGTAACGACATCCGGGGGTTATGAGCGCTATTTCGATATTGACGGTCTTAGATACAGCCACTTAATTAATCCTGAAACAGGCTGGCCTGTTGAAGGCCTTTTAAGCGCTAGCGTCGCTGCACCCACATCCATTGTAGCGGGATCACTCACATCCATCGCACTTCTTAAAACACCCGAAGATGGCATTCGTTTCTTAGAAGAATGTGCGACTCCCTATTTTGCGGTGGACCAGCAGCTAGGCTGCCATGGCAATCTTGGAGAAGTTTGCCATGCATAAGTTCATCACGCTGCTGGCCACTATTTATTGCCAACCTCTCTTAGCTATAGACATTGATGACGTGCAATCACAGTTGTGCGAAATAGCCAGAACGTACGTATATGTAGTCCTGAGTCCCATGAAATTCATGGGGCGCTTGGCGGCACTGGTGCCCAGACCGCGAGTGAATTTGACCCGGTTTCATGGCGTATTCTCTGGAGGCGGCCTTCCGCCGAACAGCAAACTGCGTGAATACGTCGTTCCACAGAAACCTATAGAAGAATAAGAGAACCCGAAACCGAAGGCCTATTCGTGACGGAGTCGCGGCCGGAAGAGGGCCATTAAGTTTCCATGCAAGCCCGAATATTCGTGAATCAAGCGAGCGTTCCGTTCTCACCCATCCAATCGACCAAAGGTTGCAGGTAGGCGGACAATTCTCCTTCAGCGAGATTTGCCGAGTAGTCGCCATGTACTATCCGGTGTTTTATCTTCCACTGGCCGGACGCCTT
>JAPKAI010000018.1 GCA_028825335.1 Gammaproteobacteria bacterium
TTTTCGCCAACGAGGATCATATTGCCTTGCTCCATGGGTGCGACGATGCCATTGATATGGCCATTTCGGCTAGTATTTTTTGGTTTCACCAGCACGCGATCCTTCGCGCAAAGGGTCTGCCTAAATTGGTACTCTTCCTCAAGTGTTTTACTGCGCTGGAAAGCTCAGGCTGATTCTGGCCCAGCGGAAAGCATCTCAGCTGCATCAAGGTTTAGCTTGTGCCAGAGCCGCTGTATACTGAACGCCTTTAAAATTTCCAGGACTGAACTATGTTAAAAGTCGCTATCGTTGGTGCTGCCGGCCGTATGGGTCGAACTCTCGTTGAGGCAGTCAGCCAGAACAGCAGCACAATGCGTGTCTCAGTAGCCACAGTGCTTGCTGACGATCCAGCTTTGGGTGTGGATATTGGACTACTGGCAATTGGGGCTGCTATCGGCGTAAAAACAGCTGCTGAACTCACGCCAGATGAGTCGGACTTCGACGTGCTTATCGATTTCACTTCGCCCGAGGCGACGATGAGCCATCTCGCTCACTGTCAGGCGAGTAACAAGGCTATGGTAATAGGCACAACTGGTTTGTCTAGCGTTCAGCAACAAGCCATCCAAGAGGCCGCGGCAAATATCCCTATTATGTATGCGCCTAACATGAGTGTGGGTGTCAATCTCTGTCTCAAATTATTGGAACAAGCAGCACGAGTACTTGGGGATGAAGTTGATATAGAGATCACCGAGGCTCACCACCGTTTTAAGAAGGATGCGCCCTCTGGTACCGCTCTGAAGATGGGTGAGGTTATCGCTGACACTCTAGATAGAGATCTTGATGAGTGCGCAGTCTACGGCAGAGAAGGAGTCAGCCAAGAAAGAGATCGCAAGACAATCGGTTTCACCACAATAAGAGCTGGCGATATTGTCGGAGAGCATACGGTGACGTTCGCGGGTCTAGGTGAGCGCGTCGAGATAACACACAAGGCCAGCAGTCGAATGACTTTCGCTAGCGGCGCCGTCCGCGCGGTGAAGTGGATTTCGGATAAGCAGAGTGGTCTTTATTCGATGCAGGATGTGTTGGAGCTTTAGCTGCAGTTAGCATCAGAGCTAAAAAGTTGACGCCTCTTGAATAGGTTTGCATAACTCATGGCTAATGAAACCCTAATAATTTAGCTGAAGATCGAAGATTTTTTTCACTTCTCACTAGATTTTTAGACAGTTCGACGTAGACAAGATGGGGCATGTGTCTATAGAATACTCGCTCAGTATGACTATGCTGAAAAAATTACAAATTGATTAAAAAAGCGGAGTGAGGAGATTCTTCATTCCGCTTTTTTTCGCCCGAAATTAGTAGAATGATGAAGGTAGTTTAGGAGAAAAAGTGGCTGGGTCAGCGGTACTTGCATTAGAAGATGGTAGCGTATTTCATGGTATTGCAATTGGGGCTCAGGGAAGCTCCAGCGGCGAAGTGGTTTTCAATACCTCGTTGACGGGCTATCAGGAAATCCTCACTGACCCTTCATACGCTAAACAGATCGTCACTCTCACCTATCCCCACATCGGCAACACTGGCACGAATGAAGAAGACAATGAGTCCAGCCAGGTTTGGGCCTCTGGTCTCGTTATTCGCGATTTACCTTTACTGGCAAGCAACTGGCGAAATGAGCAGTCACTTGATGAGTTCCTGAAAGCTAGAAATATTGTCGCGATCGCCGAGATCGATACGCGCCGTCTTACGCGCTTGCTTCGCGATAAAGGGGCGCTGAACGGCTGCCTTCTTGCTGGTGCAGCGCTTGAAGCGGGTGGTGAGGTCGAAGCATTGCGACTCGCCAAGGCATTCCCAGGATTAAAAGGTATGGATCTCGCCAAAGAGGTCAGCGTTAAAGAAAGTTACGATTGGAAGGGCGGTGTTTGGGACTTAGAGTCCGGATACAAAGTGGATTCCGATAACCGATTCAAGATCGTTGCCTACGACTTCGGCGTTAAGAACAATATTCTGCGTATGTTGGTCGATCGCGACTGCGAAGTAACGGTTGTGCCTGCACAGACACCGGCGAGCGAGGTGCTCGCTATGAAGCCTCATGGAATCTTCCTCTCCAACGGCCCGGGCGACCCTGAGCCATGCGACTATGCCATCGCGGCTATATCGGAGTTCCTGGAAGCAGGTATTCCACTATTCGGCATTTGTCTGGGTTGTCAGTTAATGGCGCTAGCCTGCGGTGCAAGCACGGTGAAGATGTCTTTGGGCCATCATGGCGCGAACCATCCCGTACAAAACCTAAAAGATGGCACGGTAATGATTACCAGCCAAAACCATGGCTTCGCCGTCGACGAGAAGACCCTTCCTGACAATCTAGTAGCAACACACAAGTCTTTATTCGATGGCTCCTTGCAGGGAATAGAGCGCACAGACAAGCCAGCATTCGCGTTTCAGGGTCATCCGGAAGCAAGCCCAGGTCCACATGATGTGGCACCGCTGTTCGATTATTTCATTGAATTGATGGCCAATCAGAATTAATAGTTTAACCATTCTCGACTAAAACGTGTAAACCCGTGACTGCAAAGCAGAACTAACTACAAGGTACAGACAACGCGACCATGCCACGAAGAACTGATCTAAAGAGCATATTAATCATAGGAGCCGGCCCTATCGTTATCGGGCAGGCATGTGAATTCGACTATTCAGGTGCACAGGCTTGCCAGGCGTTAAAGGAAGAAGGCCTGCGAGTCATTCTAGTTAACTCTAATCCTGCCACTATCATGACCGACCCGGTGATGGCTGATGCCACCTACATTGAGCCCATCAATTGGCGCATGGTCGAGAAGATTATCGAGAAGGAAAGACCTGATGCTATTCTGCCAACCATGGGCGGGCAGACTGCGCTCAACTGTGCATTGGACCTAAACCGTCACGGCGTTTTGGACAAGTACAACGTCGAGCTAATTGGCGCGAACTGCGAGGCAATAGACAAGGCTGAAGACCGAGAACTTTTCGACGAGGCTATGCAGAAAATCGGATTGGAAACGCCTCAGCATGGTATTGCTTGTAACCTGGAACAGGCGCACGAAGCACTCGAAAAAGTTGGCTTCCCCTGCATCATTAGACCTTCGTTCACCATGGGTGGTACTGGTGGTGGAATCGCCTATAACAAGGAAGAGTTTGATGAGATCTGCCTGCGCGGCATGGAGCTGTCACCCACCAACGAGCTGCTAATCGACGAATCGCTAATCGGTTGGAAAGAATATGAGCTCGAAGTGGTGCGCGATACGAATGACAACTGCATCATCGTCTGTTCTATCGAGAATTTCGATGCTATGGGTGTGCACACGGGTGATTCGATTACCGTTGCTCCTGCGCAAACCCTGACCGACAAGGAATATCAGATTCTTCGGAATGCCTCGCTCGCCGTCTTGCGAGAGATTGGTGTAGAAACTGGGGGGTCCAACGTTCAGTTTGGTATTAATCCTGCGGACGGTCGTCTAGTTATCATCGAGATGAACCCAAGGGTGTCACGTTCCTCAGCACTTGCCTCGAAGGCGACTGGATTTCCAATTGCTCGGGTCGCTGCGAAGCTCGCAATAGGCTTTACTCTCGATGAACTACGAAACGAAATTACCGGTGGCGCAACGCCCGCATCTTTCGAGCCGTCTATCGACTATGTTGTTACCAAGATTCCTCGATTCACCTTCGAAAAATTTCCAGAAGCGAATGATCGCCTGACCACTCAGATGAAGTCGGTTGGTGAAGTCATGGCGATTGGACGAACCTTCCAGGAATCCTTGCACAAGGCGCTGCGCGGGCTTGAGGTCGGGATGTGTGGTTTTGATCCAGTGCTCAACCTCAAGCTAAGTGATGCCAAGGCCATTTTAACGAGAGAGTTAACCGAGCCGGGCGCAGAACGAATCTGGTATATCGCAGATGCCTTCCGAGCGGGCTGGCCTATCGACACGGTGCACGATCTGACCGGGATTGATCGCTGGTTCCTCGTGCAGATCGAAGACCTAATCGACGATGAAACGATGCTCGCAGAGAAGACTCTCGATGAAGTCGATTATGACCTCATGCGCAAGCTCAAGAGGAAAGGTTTCTCAGATATGCGCTTGAGTCAGGTTCTGGAAATACCGGAGCTGGCTGTTCAATCGAAACGGCATGAATTGGGCATTCGCCCCGTCTATAAGCGGGTAGATACCTGTGCTGCAGAATTCGTTTCTTCGACAGCCTACATGTACTCAACCTACGAAGAAGAGTGTGAGGCAATGCCTTCCGGTAAAGATAAGATTATGGTGTTAGGCGGCGGGCCTAATCGTATCGGGCAGGGAATCGAGTTTGATTACTGCTGTGTGCACGCCGCGCTAGCTATGCGTGAGGACGGCTACGAGACCATCATGGTCAACTGCAATCCCGAGACTGTATCTACCGACTACAATATTTCAGATCGCCTGTTCTTTGAGCCGCTGACATTCGAAGACGTCATCGAGATTGTGCAGCTTGAGAAACCTAAGGGCGTCATCGTTCAATTTGGTGGGCAGACGCCACTAAATCTCGTGAAACGATTAGAAGAAGCTGGTGTTCCGGTAATCGGCACCAGCCCCGATGCTATCGATCGCGCTGAGGATCGAGAAAGATTCCAGCAGCTAATCGAGAAGGTGGGCCTGAAACAACCACCAAACAGCACGGTACGAAGCGTTGAAGAGGCCATCGAAGCGGCAAAACGAATTACCTATCCATTGGTAGTGCGACCTTCCTATGTGCTGGGCGGGCGTGCCATGGAGATCGTCTACAACGAAGAAGAGCTCGATCGTTACATGCACGATGCAGTTAAGGTATCCAATGACAGCCCTGTGTTACTCGACTACTTTTTGAGTGCAGCGATCGAGATAGACGTCGATTTGGTTTGCGACGGCGAGCAAGTGGTCGTTGGTGCAATCATGCAGCATATCGAGCAGGCAGGCATTCATTCTGGTGATTCGGCTTGTTCCTTGCCGCCCTACAACCTGCCAATTCAAGTGCAGGACAAGATTCGCCAGCAAGTAAGTGCGCTAGCGCTAGAGTTGGGCGTTATCGGATTGATGAATACCCAGCTTGCCTATCAGGATGGTGAGATTTATATTATAGAAGTAAACCCTCGGGCCTCGCGTACAGTACCGTTTGTTTCAAAATGTATCGGTCGGTCGTTAGCAAAAGTTGCTGCACGCTGCATGGTCGGTCAGTCGTTGAAGGACCAAGGGTTTACGAGCGAGATTATTCCAAAGACCTTTGCTGTAAAAGAGGCGATATTCCCGTTTAATAAATTCCCTGGTGTTGACCCGATACTCGGGCCAGAGATGAAGTCCACGGGCGAGGTGATGGGGGTTGGTAAGACATTCGCAGAAGCCTACGCAAAGGCGCAGATGGGCGCTGGCGAATTTTTCGAGAAAAAAGGCAATGCCTTCTTGAGCGTGCGCGCTGCAGATAAACCTCATATTGCTGAGGTGGCGAGGAAGCTGCTTGAGTTGGGCTATTCGATAGTCGCCACACATGGCACCGCCGCAGTTATAGAAGAAGCTGGGCTCGAGGTGGCGGGTGTCAATAAAGTCGCCGAAGGTAGACCGCATATAGTCGATATGTTAAAAAATGATGAGATACAGTTAATCGTCAATACGACAGAAGGCAAACAGGCTATATCGGATTCATCACTTATCAGGCGCACCGCCTTAAGACACGATGTGTTCTGCACGACAACAGTAGCCGGCGCTCTCGCAGTTTGCGAAGCACTATCCTTCAGTGGCAATATGTCGGTATACACAATTCAAGACCTTCACGCTGCTCTGAATTAGGCTAGCCCACAATGCTGAGGCAATGGTAGTTTTCACTCTTGCCGTGCTATCTGATTTTGTTAGTCCTGCTACTTTTTTATAGTGCAGTGAAATTAAAACGGAAAAATTATGTCCAGAGTGCCAATGACAGTGGGAGGTTCTGAGCGATTACGCGAAGAGCTGAGCCAACTGAAATCAGAACAACGTCCCAAAATTATTAAGGCTATCGCCGAGGCAAGAGAACATGGCGACCTTAAAGAAAATGCCGAGTATCACGCGGCGCGAGAACAGCAGAGTTTTTGCGAAGGGCGTATCGGAGAAATCGAAGGAAAATTAGCTGATGCTCAAGTCATTGACGTCACTAAAATAGAGGCAACCGGCAGAGTAATCTTTGGTACAACGGTGAAGCTTATTAACATCGAAACCGATAAAGCAGTGATCTATCAGATTGTTGGTGAAGACGAGGCTGAAGTGCCTAAAGGAAAGATCTCAGTTAGCTCGCCAATAGCCCGCGCCATCATGGGTAAGCGAGAGGGAGATGAGATTGTGGTGAACGCGCCCGCCGGTGATATCGAATACGAGATCGACAAGGTCGAGCATAAGTAACGGATTCGCTTTAGACTGCCTTTCGCTTTATGTTCGATAATCTACCATCATGCTTCTTGGCCCTTCTGTACAGTAACGCCGTGTGGCCAATGCTTTGTACGCACTCAGATTTAAACTCCTGACAGATAATTGCTACAAGTGCTTTCTTGGCATCGCGGTCGGCTGCTACTAGCTTAATCTTGATGAGTTCATGGTCGGTTAGGGCGCGCTCAAGTTCTAATCGAATGTTCTCGCTCAAGCCTTTTTGGGCAATCGTAACGATCGGGTGCAAATTGTGACCGATGGCTCGATACTGTTTCTTGGCCGTGTTACTTAGTGTCATGATAGTTCCATGTTAGTCCCGTAGCGGGCTTGTAGCTGTCTTTCTATGAGGGAAGCGGATTCTAGCGGAACTCAAGTAATTAATAAACGTAGAAACAGCAATGAAAGGTAATGATAGGGATTTAGTAGGTTCAAGTTAATGGGGCGATCAAAAACCAGCAAGCAATGGCTAAAAGAGCACTTCGATGACGTCTATGTGCGCCGCGCGAAGGAAGAAGGCTATCGTTCGAGGGCTAGCTTCAAGTTGCTTGAGATTCAAGAGCAAGACAAGCTGATCATGCAGGGTATGACAATTGTCGATCTAGGCGCAGCGCCCGGCGGCTGGTCTCAGGTAGCCGCTAATCTGGCGGGCGAGAAGGGGCAAGTGATAGCCAGCGATATCCTGCCCATCGACTCTCTGCCTGGAGTCGAATTCTTACAAGGTGATTTCACTGAAGACGCGGTTTTAGAGCAGCTAATAGAGTTGCTCAAAGACCAGCAGGCAGACCTTGTAATTTCGGACATGGCACCCAATATGAGTGGTATGAGAGACATTGATCTCCCGCGGGTAATGTATCTTGCTGAACTGGCTCTAGACCTCGCCAGTACTGTCTTGAAGCCTGGTGGGAGCTTCCTTGTGAAGGTTTTCCATGGTGAAGGTTACGAAGATCTGCAAAAAGTGCTTAAAATTCGTTTTAGTAGCGTCAAGGTCAGGAAACCCAAGGCTTCTAGGGCGAGATCGAGTGAAATCTATCTGTTGGCCGCTGGTTTTCGGGGCTTAGACTGAATTCACGTGCATTATTTTCTACGTTCATTAGAATTGAGCCTCAATATGAGCTCTCTTCGCCGACCGCCAACAGGCCTCTACTAACAAATTTCACTAACCACTGGGGGATAAACCCTTGAATGATATGGCAAAAAACTTGATTCTTTGGATGATTATTGCCGGAGTCCTGCTCACGGTATTCCAGAACATTAATCAGGAACCTAGAGAAGACAGCATTAATTACTCCGAATTCATCCGGGAAGTTCGCGCGGGCCGAGTTCAGCGGGTCGAGCTCGCAGGTATAAACATTGCGGGAGTGCGTAGTGATAACACGCAGTTTCGTTCGGTTATGCCGCTAATTGGTGATGATCAACTGCTAAATGACTTATTTGAGAATGATGTCGAGGTAACGGCTAACGAGCCTGAGCAGCGTAGCATCTGGGTTGATTTACTGCTCTCCATATTTCCAATATTAATTATCGTCGGGCTATTCCTCTTTTTCATGAGGCAAATGCAAGGCGGAGGTGCCGGAGGCAAGGGCGGTCCCATGTCTTTTGGCAAGAGCAAGGCTAAGCTCTTAGGCGAAGACCAGATTAAGGTAACGTTCGCGGATGTAGCCGGTGTAGACGAGGCGAAAGCGGACGTTCAAGAGTTAGTAGAGTTTCTCCGCGAGCCAGACAAATTCCAGCGGCTAGGTGGTCGTATTCCCCGCGGTATCTTGATGGTCGGTCAGCCGGGTACTGGTAAAACTTTGTTGGCTAAAGCGATAGCTGGTGAAGCAAAAGTTCCTTTCTTCTCTATTTCGGGTTCCGATTTTGTTGAGATGTTTGTGGGCGTAGGCGCCTCTCGTGTGCGTGACATGTTTGAGCAGGCGAAGAAGCAGGCACCTTGCATCATTTTTATAGACGAGATCGACGCTGTGGGTCGTCATCGTGGTGCTGGTTTAGGCGGCGGACATGATGAGCGTGAGCAAACGCTAAACCAGTTGCTGGTTGAGATGGATGGCTTTGAAGCCAACGACGGCGTGATCGTTGTCGCTGCAACAAACAGGCCTGATGTATTAGACCCGGCACTTCTGCGCCCAGGTCGATTCGATCGCCAGGTCGTGGTTGGTTTGCCAGACATTCGTGGCCGAGAGCAGATTCTCAAAGTGCATATGCGCAAGGTGCCTATTAATGACAATGTTAAGGCCGGAGTGATCGCGCGTGGTACACCAGGATTTTCCGGAGCTGATCTTGCCAACTTGGTGAATGAAGCAGCACTGTTCTCTGCCAGAGCGGGCAAGCGTCTCGTTACTATGGAAGAGTTCGAGAAAGCAAAAGACAAAATCATGATGGGCGCTGAGCGCAAATCGATGGTGATGTCAGATAAGGAAAGAGAAAATACGGCTTATCATGAGTCGGGTCATGCGATCGTTGGTAGAATGGTGCCAGATCATGATCCTGTCTACAAAGTCAGCATCATTCCGCGTGGTCGTGCATTGGGCGTTACTATGTTCTTGCCAGAGGAAGATCGATACAGCCTGAGTCGGCAGACTATTTTGAGCCAAATTTGTAGCCTTTATGGCGGTCGCATCGCAGAAGAGATTACGCTTGGCAAGGACGGAGTGACTACCGGTGCCTCCAACGATATTCAGCGAGCGACAGAGATGGCTCGCAACATGGTTACTAAGTGGGGGCTGTCAGAAGAGTTAGGCCCGCTGCTCTACTCGGAAGATGAGGGTGAGGTATTTCTAGGTCGTTCGGCCGCCTCGCAATCGAAGTCCTTCTCCGGCGAGACGGCAATAGCGATCGATGTGGAAGTACGCAAGATCATCGACGAATGCTACGGCAGGGCTACGAAGATTTTAGAGGACCATATGCCTCAGTTGGAGTTGATGAAAGACGCTCTGATGGAGTACGAGACTATCGATGCCGATATGATCGATGACATCATGAAAGGCGAGAGGCCAAGACCTCCAGCGGATTGGTCGGATAGCGATTCCAGCAGTTCAGATAGTGGAGGCTCCAGCGCTACTGAAGCATCGAGCGAAGATGAAGATAAGTCTGGTACGATCGATGGCGTGGCCAGCGAACATTAGGCACCCACATCTCTTCAACTAAGAAACCCTTGTTTTGATTGAAAGTCTTACAGCAGGAGAACGACAGATCGATCTGTCTTCTCCTGTATGCATGGGCATAATAAACGCGACACCTGACTCCTTTTCCGATGGCGCGCAGTTGCAAAGATCAGGCGCCGACTCTTTTAAAATCGATATCGATAAAGCTCTATCCCGCGCGGAAGCTATGGTTGCCGATGGCGCTACCTTCATTGATGTGGGTGGAGAATCCACTCGCCCTGGCGCCGCTACAGTATCGGAGCAGGAGGAATTGGATAGAGTCATTCCCATCATTAAAGCGATTAGCACAAGACTAGATGTTTGCATCTCAGTTGATACGAGCTCGCCAACAGTGATGAGAGAGGCGATCAATTGTGGTGCCGAACTAATCAACGATGTTCGGGCGCTCTTGTCTCCCGGGTCCATAGAAGCGCTGATAGCGAGTAAGGCGGCGGTTTGCCTGATGCACATGCAGGGTAAGCCGGGCACTATGCAGAAAAATGCGTCCCAAACTAGTTATGAAAGTGTGGTGGAGGAAGTCTTCGAATTTCTCCGGGCGCGAGTCGAGCACTGTTTAGGTCAAGGTATACAGCGTAGCCGGCTGTTGATCGATCCAGGGTTTGGTTTTGGTAAGACGGTTCAGCATAACTACCTCCTGCTAAAAAAACTCGCTCACTTTTCAGAGCTCGAAATTCCAATACTCATCGGTGTCTCGCGCAAATCCATGATTGGCGAGGTAACAGGAAGAACTGTTGATCAGCGTCTAGCGGGCTCAGTCGCGGCAACGACCTTCGCGCTAGCCTCGGGCGCAAAGATAATTCGCACTCATGATGTTGCTGCCACCATGGATGCAATTAGAGTAAACTTAGCCTATTCAAGCGCCGAGTAAGATGCGATATGACTAAAAAAGAAAAACAATATTTTGGTACCGACGGCATACGCGGTGCCGTGGGCACTTCACCCATAACCCCCGATTTCATGCTTAAGCTCGGATGGGCTGCAGGAACCGTGTTTGCGAAGAAAGGCGGGGCGCGAAATAAGATAATCATCGGGAAAGACACGCGTATCTCCGGCTACATGTTTGAAGCGGCGCTAGAGGCAGGAGTGACTGCCGCAGGTGTCGATATCAATCTGCTTGGCCCCATGCCCACCCCAGCGGTTGCCTATTTAACGCGAACGTTACGCGCTCAAGCAGGCATAGTCATAAGTGCCTCGCATAATACTTATCAAGACAATGGGATTAAATTCTTTGCAGTCGATGGCACGAAGCTACCCGATGATGTTGAATTTGCCATCGAGGAGCAGCTCTCGAAACCCATCTCAACTGTATCCCCGCAGTTGTTAGGCAAAGCCTCCCGTGTTACCGATGCAGCGGGCAGATATATCGAATTTTGCAAGAGCCGAATTGATACAGATCTGAAATTTACCGGGCTTAAGATCGTGCTCGATTGTGCGCAAGGGGCTACCTATCACATTGCACCTAGTGTATTTGAAGAGCTCGGCGCAACGGTTATCTCGATAGGTGTCAGCCCAGATGGCTTGAATATAAACGAGAACAGCGGTTCCACGTCTCCGGAGCTGTTGGCCGAGACTGTGCTGAAAGAAGAGGCGGATATCGGCATCGCATTCGATGGTGATGGCGACCGTGTAGTCATGATTGATCACCTGGGAAATGTCGTCGATGGTGATGAGATACTGTATGTCATCGCGCGCGACAGGCGTCGTCAGAATGTTGATTTCGGTGGAGTCGTTGGTACCTCAATGAGTAATTTGGGACTTGAGCAGGCGCTCGACATCCTTGATATACCTTTTGCCAGAAGCGCAGTAGGAGATCGCTACGTGATGCGAGAGCTACTCGAGCGCGGCTGGAGTCTTGGCGGTGAATCGTCTGGGCATATTATTTGTTTGGACAAGACCACGACAGGCGATGGCATAGTCTCAGCCCTGCAAGCGCTGTCTGCAATTTCGCGCACCGAGCGTTCGTTGGCGGAATTAACCAGTAAATTCAATAAGTACCCGCAATCCATGGTGAATGTGCGAATCACGGATTCTGCAGATATAGCCGGTAGCAGCAGAGTGCAAAAGGCAGTTGCCGATGTGGAATCAAAGCTACGCTCAAAGGGCCGAGTACTGCTACGGCCTTCTGGTACAGAGCCTGTTGTGCGGGTAATGGTGGAGGGCGAGGATGCTGCCGAGGTGCTCAAGCTAGCCATCGAGCTGGCAGAAGTCGTTGAAAAAGAAGTTGGAGCGGCAGCCTGAGACAGCGTTACTATGTTGCAAGACCTCGGTATCTTAGTTAGTATTGGCGCCCGTTTTGGCGGGCAGTTCTAGAATGTTCAATATCTCGCCCTTCTGGATTTGTAAGCATGCGTCAGAAATTGGTTGTTGGTAATTGGAAGATGCATGGCTCGACGGCTCAGGTACGGCAGTTGATAGAGGGTGTGGCTGCGAGTAGTGCAGATCTTAAGAAGGTGGAGATAGCAGTTGGACCGACTCTTCTGCATATAGGCCTCGCCGCTGAATTATGCGCTAGCGATGCTGCTGGTCATTTGAAGTTGGCCGCACAGAACCTATTTGCTGAACCGGCAGGTGCTTTTACCGGTGAGGTTTCAGCGCCCATGTTGGCTGAATATGGAGTTAACTACGTTATAGTAGGGCACTCTGAGCGGCGTGAATTTTTTGCAGAAACAGATCAAGTAGTTGCTGCCAAATTCAAGGCGGCTCAGGCAAGCGGATTGATTCCCATCCTCTGTGTGGGCGAGTCATTGGCGCAGCGAGAAGCCGGAATCAGCGCCGAGGTTGTATTGGCGCAGCTGAATGCTGTAATCGAGGCAGCGGGAATAGAAGCACTACAATCCACGGTCCTCGCATATGAGCCCTTATGGGCAATCGGCACAGGAAAGACGGCAAGCAAGGAGCAGGCACAGGAAATTCATCGGGTGCTGCGGGAACACATTGCGAAGTCGGATACGACTGTCGCGAAAGGCATAAGGATTTTATACGGCGGCAGTGTTAATGCAGCCAATGCAACAGAGTTGTTTAGTCAGGCCGACATAGATGGTGGCCTGGTAGGTGGGGCCTCACTGAAGGTCGAAGAATTTGTATCCATTTGTAAAAGCGCGGATTAAGAATCATGGAAACCATAGTAGTTGTAGTTCATGTAATAGTTGCCATTGGAATAGTGGGCCTAGTTCTCTTGCAGCAAGGTAAGGGTGCTGACGCCGGCGCCTCTTTCGGTGCAGGCTCTTCCCAGACAGTGTTTGGCGCATCTGGTACTGGCAATTTTTTGGTGCGGGCCACAACCGTTGGCGCCACGATATTCTTCATAACCAGCCTTTCACTGGCTGTATTTGCGAAGAATCAGTCAAGCCTCGGTGGCGCGGCGAATTCGCCATTAGCGAACGAAGCATTGCTGCAGGAAGCAGCAGCTCCGATAGTCTCGGATGTACCTCAGCTAGATGAGGCGCCACAGCCATCTCTTGATGCGGAAGATGTGCCGAGCCTACCAAACAGCGATAATTAGGATTATTGATAGAATTAGCCGAAGTGGTGAAATTGGTAGACACGCTACCTTGAGGGGGTAGTGACCTCGGTCGTGCCGGTTCAAGTCCGGCCTTCGGCACCAAACCTTCAAAACCGGTCCCTCAAGCCGATTTTTACGCTTGTCCGCGGGAATTGCTCAATTCCCGCGAAAGCCGCGTAAAACCTTGACCTTAGCCCCAACTAGTCCTTATAATTCGCTCCCCTTGTGAAATAGGCCTGTGGCTTTGCTGTCTTAGAAAAATTTCTTATAAAACAAGGGTTTGTTGGTAGGGTGATTTATCATTCTAACCAAAGCCAAGTTTAAGATTTGTTGCGGGGATAACCCGATTAATAAGAACACAGGTCGCTGGGCTGGTAAATAGTAGTGATAATGGTTCTGATCTGAGTCAGATCGGAGCCAGCCAGAAGTCGAAGTTTAGATTTGTTGCGGGGTGGAGCAGTCTGGCAGCTCGTCGGGCTCATAACCCGAAGGTCGTAGGTTCAAATCCTGCCCCCGCTACCAATATTTGCAGTATGGCGGTCCTGATCGGACTACCAAACACCAAGCTTCTCGCTTGCTCAGATTGAGTCGGCTAAGAAGATCTTAGAGTGGGCCTTTGGCCCATTTTTTGTATCTAGGGGATACGTTCCAGATGCTGAGTAAAAAGTGTTGTGAGCAGTAGCGTAACTCTGATAACAGAATTGATCGACACCACGATTCAAGCGTTAGGTTTGGATCTGTGGGGAGTCGAACTGCTTCAGCAGGGGAAGTATTCACTGCTGAGGATTTATATCGAACGTGAAGAAGGCGTCACGATCGAAGATTGCGAAAAAGTCAGTCGGCAGGTAAGTGCGTTAATGGATGTCGAAGATCCAATTGCCGGGGAATATACCCTTGAGGTGTCATCTCCGGGTATGGATAGACCACTGTTCTGTATTGAACATTATTTGCAATATGTTGGCAGCGAAGTGGATTTAAAGTTACGACGGCCATTAGATGGCAGACGTAAATTTAAAGGACAAATAATAAAAGTTTCAGGAGATATTGTTGGCTTATTGGTTGATGGTTCTGAGTATGACTTAGAATTTTCTGATATTGAGAAAGCCAGTATTGTTTTCTAGATTATTTTTACTCCATGCTCTGGACTAATATCCGGATCTAAGCTTTGAGTAAGGTGGCATTGTTATGATGAGTAAAGAAATTTTAATGGTTGCGGATGCCGTCTCGAATGAGAAGGGTGTTTCGCGTGAAGTGATTTTTGAAGCGATTGAGTCGGCGTTAGCGGCGGCTACGAAGAAGCTTAATGATCATGACGAGATTGACTGCCGAGTTGCAGTTGATCGAGAGACTGGTGACTACGATTCCTTCCGAGTTTGGACGGTGGTTGAAGACGAAGAGTATCTGGAAGAGGGTTCTCAATTTACTGTCGAGCAAGCACAAGAGAAGAAGAAAGGCCTCGCTGTCGGAGATGTATACGAAGAAAAAATCGACAATATGGAATTTGGTCGGATCGCTGCACAGACTGCTAAGCAGGTAATCGTGCAAAAAGTACGCGAAGCCGAGAGAGAAATTATAATTGGCGATTATAAAGATCGCATTGGCGAGCTTGTTGCTGGAACGGTAAAGAAAGTTACCCGTGAGAATATCATTATCGATCTGGGCAGCAATGCCGAGGCGTTACTAACTCGCGATCAAATGATTCCGAGAGAGACCTTCCGCATGGGCGATCGAATGCGCGCCCTTTTGATCGATGTTCGTTCAGAGCAGCGCGGCCCGCAGTTATTCCTAAGCCGAACCTCTCCTGACATGTTGATCGAGTTGTTTAAGATCGAAGTGCCGGAGATCTCTGAAGAAATTATCGAAATCAAGGCGGCGGCGAGAGATCCTGGCTCGAGAGCCAAGATCGTAGTTAGCACGAATGACGGTCGAATCGACCCCGTGGGTGCTTGTGTTGGTATGCGTGGTTCACGCGTGCAAGTGGTCTCGAATGAATTAGCAAATGAGCGCATCGACATCATCCTTTGGGATGACAATCCAGCGCAGTTAGTAATCAATTCAATGTCTCCGGCAGAAGTTGCTTCTATCATTGTTGATGAAGACAGCAACACGATGGACATCGCTGTTGAAGAAGATAATCTTGCCCAAGCCATCGGCAGAAACGGTCAGAACGTACGCCTGTCTACTGAATTAACTGGATGGACTATCAACGTGATGAGCGAAGAAGAGGCGGCGGACAAGCAACAGCAGGAGGCAAGCAGCTTCATCGACATGTTTGTTGAAAAGCTCGACGTCGACGAGGAGTCAGCGGAAGTTCTTGTGCAAGAAGGTTTTACTTCACTCGAAGAAATTGCCTACGTGCCTCTCGACGAGATACTCGCTATCGATGGATTTGATGAAGAGATCGCGAATGAATTGAGGAATCGTGCTAAAGATGCATTGCTTACTTTGGCTATCGCCTCTGAGGAAGATTTATCATCTGCGAATATCGCAGATGATCTTCTGAATATGGAAGGCATGGATGGAAAGCTGGCATTGGAACTCGCTAAGAAAGGAATTCTCAATATGGAAGAATTGGCAGAGCAGTCTATCGATGAATTGATAGACATCGAAGGCATGGATGAAGAACGCGCAGGCAAGCTAATTATGACCGCGCGCGCACCATGGTTTGAGTAACAGCAATTCTGAAAATTGTTGAATGGGAGTAATTGAATGGCAGATGCAAAAATAAGTGAGCTCGCCGAAGTTGTCGGAGTCTCGGTAGACAAGCTGCTGTCTCAGATAAAAGAGGCAGGCCTGTCGCATACTAAAGCTGACGATTCGATTTCGAACGACGACAAAAACACTTTATTGCAGTTTCTGCGACGTAGCCACGGAGACTCTGAGGCCAGCATCTCTGCGCCTAAGAAAATCACACTCAAGCGGAAGACAGTTGGCACGCTTAAAGCGGCGTCCACACATGGCCGGGGCAAGACTGTTAACGTCGAGGTTCGTAAGAAGCGCACCTATGTAAAACGCAGCGCTGTCGTCGAAGATGCGCCAGAAGAATTAGAAGATGAGGCAGTAGTAGCTGCGGCAGGGAGTGCAGAAGAGGCCGCGGTAGATAGTAATGTTGAAGCGGCAACGGATACTTCTAGCGCGGAGTCTGTGGAGACAGTAACAACAGAAGCTCCAGAAAAAGTCGGTGATGAAGTTCCTGCCAAAGATAAAGCCGCGCCAGAGGTGCCTGCCGAAGAAGCTGCTACAGCTAGAGACGACAAGCCAGGTGCGAAGCGTAAGGGGCAGGGCAAGAAAGACTCAGATGAACCCGGCGAGAAGAAAAAAGATCATCTAAAGAATAAAGATAAGGCAGCCAAGCGACAGGCCAAAAATATTCATGTTAATGACGATTTCGTTTTAGAAGGCGGCGATGTTGAAGACATGGGCGGGCGTGGCCGAAGAGGCGGCGGCAGGAAAGGCAAGGCACGTCTATCTGCTACTCAACATGCCTTCGAGAAGCCAAAAGATTTTATTAAACGTGAAATCAAGATTGGTGAAACCAACACATTGCAGGACCTAGCGCAGCAGATGTCGGTTAAGACAGCAGGGCTAGTGAAATCTCTGTTCAATATGGGTGTCATGGCAACGATCAATCAGATTATAGATCAAGATACGGCGTCATTATTGATTGAAGAGTTAGGCCATACACCGAAATTTGTATCCGAAGATGCGATCGAAGATCAATTGGCAGAATCGATCACTTCGGATACGGGTAAAGAAGAGATTACTCGTGCGCCGGTAGTTACAGTAATGGGCCACGTTGATCACGGCAAGACTTCTCTGTTGGACTATATACGTAAATCAAAAGTCGCCTCGCACGAGGCCGGTGGTATCACGCAGCACATCGGTGCCTACCACGTGAATACCGATCACGGCATGATTAGTTTTCTTGATACACCTGGCCACGCGGCATTTACCGCGATGCGCTCTCGTGGAGCGAAGGCAACGGACGTAGTTGTCCTAGTAGTCGCCGCTGACGACGGTGTTAAGCCACAAACCGAAGAGGCTGTGCAGCACGCGAAAGCTTCCGGTGTAGCGCTAGTAGTAGCTGTCAACAAGATGGACAAAGAAGGCGTCGATGTAGATCGTGTTAAGAATGAATTGGCCGCTATGGAAGTTATCCCAGAGGATTGGGGTGGCGAGACGCAATTCATAGAAGTATCGGCAATTACCGGTGCGGGTGTCGATCAGTTGCTAGAAGCCATCAGCCTGCAGGCCGAGCTTTTGGAGTTAACGGCTTATACCGATGTTCCCGGTCAGGGTGTAGTAATTGAGTCCAGGCTAGACAAAGGACGCGGGCCAGTCGCCTCAGTTCTGGTGCAAAACGGTACATTAAAAACCGGCGACACTGTATTAGCTGGTCATGAATATGGCCGCGTCCGCGCTCTGGTTGACGAGGCGGGAAAGAATATTAAAACCGCGGGTCCTTCTATTCCTGTTGAGATTCTCGGCCTCAATGGTGTACCGGAAGCGGGTGATGAATTTGTTGTAGTAGCGGATGAGAAGAAGGCCCGAGAGATCGCGGAATTCAGACGCACGCGTCACAAAGATTCATTGCAGGCATCGCAGCAGTCGAACTTAGTTGAAAATATGTTCGCCGGCATTGGCAAAGAAAACCTAAGTGTCTTCAATATCATCATCAAGACCGATGTGCGTGGCTCGCTTGAGGCGATCGTGGGTTCGTTGCAGAAACTCAATACTGAAGAGGTTGAAGTCAACATCGTTGCCTCAGGTGTGGGTGGAATCTCGGAGACCGACGCGCACCTAGCAGCCACATCAAAGGCGACGGTAATTGGCTTTAATGTGCGAGCTGATAAGTCCTCGCGCGATATTATTGAGAACGAAGGCCTGCAATTACGTTATTACAATGTCATATACGATGTGATCGATGACACGAAGGCGATCATGAGCGGCATGCTGGCGCCAGAGATTCGCGAAGAGATTGTTGGCGTTGCGGAAGTTCGCGATGTCTTTAACTCGCCGAAGTTTGGTCAAATCGCCGGAAGCATGGTTATCGAAGGTACTGTCTATCGCAGCAAGCCGATACGTGTTCTGCGCGATGATGTGGTGATCTATGAAGGTGAACTCGAATCACTGAGACGATTCAAGGACGATGCCAGCGAAGTTCGAAACGGCATTGAGTGCGGAATCGGCGTTCGTAACTACACTGACGTTAAAGTCGGCGACAAGATTGAGGTATACGAGACAACTGAAGTGGCCAGGAGCCTTTGAGAATAAGTTCTCAAGCTGGTAATTAATCGTGGCTGATATGTCTCCAAGAGTGCAAAGAGTAGCTGATCAGATTCAGAGAGAACTGGCGTCCTTAATTCAGATGGAAGTAAACGATCCTCGGGTTGGCATGGTTTCGGTTACAGGGGTAGAGGTGAGCAAAGATTTGGCTCATGCCAAAGTGTTCGTGACGGTATTGAATACCCTGACCGATGATCCCCAGATAAATGAATCTACACTTTCCGAGCCTGGCGATCTTGATAAGCTAGAGATAAAAGAGAATATAGATGCGTTGAATAAGGCTGCAGGGTTTTTGCGATCCTTATTGTCGAAACGACTGAGTACTCGTTCGGTGCCCAAGTTACGTTTTTACTACGACGGAAGTATAGCGCGCGGGCAGCAGCTTTCGAGCCTGATAGATAGCGCATTAGCAGCTGATCAAGATTCGCATTCTTGAGTTTGCTGTCGTTAGAGTTGATGGGGATGCAGATTGGCTAAGCGCAAGAAAGGCAGAAGCATTGATGGCATCGTTATACTAGACAAAGCCATAGGCATTAGTTCAAACAGAGCTCTGCAGGAAGTAAAAAGAATTTTTGATGCCCAGAAGGCAGGGCATACAGGCAGTCTAGACCCATTAGCGACTGGAGTGCTGCCACTGTGCTTAGGTGAGGCGACCAAAGTATCTCAGTTCTTGCTGGATTCGGATAAGAAGTATCGAGCTAAACTGAAGCTGGGTGTTAGAACCGATAGCGGCGACTGCGAAGGAAACGTACTTGAAAGCTGTGCCAATTTTCAAATTTCGCAACTGCAGATTGAAGAGGCGCTGACACCATTTAGAGGCGAGATTGAGCAAGTGCCTCCCATGTACTCCGCCTTGAAAGTAAACGGAGTGCCGCTGTATAAGATGGCGCGTAAAGGTCAAACTATAGAGCGCGAGGCTAGGCGGATCACCGTATACAGCATCGAGCTGACAGCCTTCGAAGGCGACGAGCTGGAACTGGAGATCGCCTGTAGTAAGGGTACTTATATAAGAACCATCGCCGATGATCTCGGTCAGTCCTTGGGATGTGGAGCGCACATCATAGCCTTAAGGCGAACACAGGCAGGCGCATTCACAGAAGCGGACTGCGTAACAACACAGAAGTTGATGCAGGAGTTCGAAAGTGGCGGTTTGAGTGTCATCGATCAACATCTCATTCCGATGGACAAGGCTGTAGCGGACTTGCCAGAAGTTGTACTACCAAGCGTCACGGCTCGCTTTATCAAGAATGGTCAGCCAGTTTTGGTTAGACACTTGCCAGAAGAAGGCTTGGTAAGATTGTACGAAGAGGAGCAATTTATCGGTATTGGCTGTATCGATGATGATGGGAAGGTCGCTCCGCGAAGGTTAATAGTCGCGCACTGAGTACTGTGTACGATGCCAAGCTAAGAATTCAACAGGGAAAGTATCAGGTAACTACTAATATGCGTGGTTATTCTGAATTTAAACGGAAGTTGTAGTCGCGCCTTTTCAGCGACTTTATTAATTGCATATTAGGAGATAGAAAATGGCTTTATCAGCTGAACAGAAAGATACAATCGTCAAAGACTACGCGCAGAGCGAAGGTGATACAGGTTCACCCGAAGTGCAAGTGGCTTTGCTGACAGCAAATATCAATGAACTGCAATCACACTTCAAAGAGCACATTCACGATCATCACTCCCGCCGTGGACTCATCCGAATGGTGAACAGCCGCAGGAAATTGCTTGACTACTTGAAGCGCAAAAATTTAGAACGTTATACCACTTTGATCAAGCGACTTGGACTACGTCGTTAACTGTTCAACTAACTTTGTCGATGACAATCAATCGTAAATATCTGCGCAGAGCCTGATGAGTTGGCTCTGCGCCTAATTAAATAATTAGGAAAATATTATGTTTAATCCAGTAACTAAGACGTTTCAATTCGGTGGCAAGACGGTCACTTTGGAAACCGGTAAAGTAGCGAGACAGGCAACAGGTTCTGTTGTCGTAACCATTGGAAATACTACGGTACTAGCGACCGTAGTGGGTCGAAAGAAAGCCAACCCTGGCGCGGCTTTTTTTCCACTGACAGTTAATTACCAGGAAAAAACTTACGCTGTAGGCAAAATTCCTGGAGGATTCTTCAAGCGCGAAGGCAGACCAACTGAGAATGAAACCTTAACATCGCGTCTTATAGATCGTCCGATTCGTCCTTTGTTCCCGAAGGGATTTATGAATGAAGTGCAGGTAATTTGTACGGTAGTTTCTGCTGATAAAGATGAGCAGGCAGATATTGCAGGTTTGATAGGCGCATCAGCGGCCTTGTCTATTTCGGGCATACCTTTCGCAGAGCCAATTGGAGCTGCTCGCGTAGGCTACAATGCCGAAACTGGTTATTTCCTGAATCCTACCAATACCGAGCTCGCAACATCGCAGCTCGACATGGTCGTGGCAGGCACAAAGTCAGCGGTTCTAATGGTTGAGTCTGAAGCGAAACAACTAAGCGAAGATCAAATGCTAGGCGCGGTTCTGTATGCTCATCAAGAGATGCAGGTTGTTGTCGACACGATCGCTGAACTGAAGGCAGAAATTGGCAAGCCAGCATGGGATTGGCAGCCTGAGCCCGTCAATGAAGAGTTAACTGCTGCCGTTGCAGCTCAAGTTGGAGCTGGCGTTACTGAGGCTTATCAAGTTTCTGACAAGATGGCTCGCCAGGATGCTCTTGGAGCATTGAAGACGCAGGCTGTTGAGCAACTAGCTAACGATGAGTCAGGTGTTAGTTCCGACGACGTAAAAGATGTTTTTGCGAAGCTGGAGAAAAGCACTGTACGCAACCGAGTATTAGATGGTAATCCACGTATCGATGGTCGAGATACTACAACTGTTCGTGCAATCGAAGTTGAAACTGGAGTTCTACCTAAGGCTCACGGTTCTGCTTTGTTCACACGCGGCGAAACACAGGCCTTGGTTGTAACTACACTTGGCGCACTGCGTGATTCGCAACTTATCGAAGACCTTCAGGGTTCGAGAAAAGACCCATTCATGTTGCACTATAACTTCCCTCCCTACTCTGTAGGCGAGACTGGTTTCATGAGCGGTCCGAAGCGACGTGAGATTGGCCACGGCCGTCTTGCTAGACGTGGCGTTGCTGCGGTTATGCCTCCGGAAGAAGAATTCCCGTATGCGATTCGTGTAGTTTCCGAAATCACCGAATCTAACGGTTCAAGCTCCATGGCGAGTGTCTGCGGAAGCAGCCTAGCAATGATGGATGCTGGTGTTCCTATCTCAGCTCCAGTTGCCGGTATTGCAATGGGCCTTATCAAGGAAGGCGAGCGTTTTGCAGTCCTAACAGATATCCTTGGTGATGAAGATCATCTTGGCGATATGGATTTCAAAGTTGCGGGAACAGCTGCGGGTATTACTGCTCTGCAGATGGATATCAAGATTCAGGGCATTACCGAAGAGATCATGGAGATTGCTCTCGAGCAGGCTCATACAGCTAGAAATCATATCCTGGACGAGATGAATAAAGTCATCTCAGTTGCTAGAGAAACAGTTTCTGATAACGCGCCTGCTATGGCGATGATCAAGATCGATACAGATAAGATTCGCGACGTTATCGGTAAGGGCGGTGCAGTTATCCGTGGCATTACTGAAGAGACTGGCGCATCTGTTGATATCGATGACGACGGTAATGTTCGCATTTACGGCGAAGACGCAGACTCTCGCGATGCTGCACTCGAGATGGTTAATGCTATTACGGCAGAAGCCGAAGTAGGCAGGATCTACAATGGTAAGGTTGCAAGAATCGTCGACTTTGGCGCGTTCGTTACAATCTTACCTGGCAAAGATGGTTTGGTTCACATCTCTCAAATCTCGCAAGAGCGTGTAGAGAATGTAAATGAGCATTTAGAAGAGGGGCAGGACGTTCTAGTTAAGGTTCTAGACACCGATGCTAGAGGCCGTATCAAGCTGAGTATCAAGGAAATCAGTGAAGAGGAAAGAGCTGCACACGTAGCTTAATTCTCTCCACCTCCTAAACAAAAAGCCCGGGCATTGCTCGGGCTTTTTCGTTATGTACTATTAATAATCTACTAAGGATAGGTGCGCAGCTCGAAATCTACGTAGTCGAACGCTCGCTGTTGCGAAATTCCGAAGGTGTCACTTTATGCCGCTCCTTGAATGCCTTGTTGAAGACAGATAATGAAACATATCCAACATCTAGTGCTATCGTAGATATCGGCGCATTGGTCTCACGCAGTCGTATACATGCATCCTCGATTCGATAATTATTTAAGAATTGATTGAAGTTTTTAAAATTCAGCTGCTGATTGATTACTCGTCGCAATCTGTATTCCTGAATAGACAAACTCTGCGCTAGGTCGGCAATAGTAAGGCCGGTGCGAGTGTAGATTTTGCCTCCTTTCATCGTTTGTTCAATCTTCTCGAGTAACGTAGGATCGACATTCGTCTCGAAGTTGCCATTTTTACTCTTTCTGTTCTTAATGCTAATGCCAGTCGAGATAAGCGTGGTGGCTTCTTCGCTTAATTGAAATATGCGCTGGCAGAACAGAAATGTCACCACTAATATATAGAGTGATACCAGATAGTTTGGCACATCAGGTATCAGGTTTTGGCCCGGTTCTAGAATGAATCGACTGAACAGATTGATGAAGTCGGAACCAACGATGACGACTAACAAGATGCTCATGATGAGTAAGAAGGTAAACCGAAGACGCCTGCGTTGTTCTGATAAATCTACGGAGTATCCCTGATACGCTAAATATAGGGTGTGTGTTGCAAACACCAACATGATCAGCTGGGGGATTATCTGTACTACTATGAAACTCGCGTTGTTAATGGTCTCTGGGTTCAAGTAGAAAATGCCTATTCCGATCCCTCGTGTAAGTTCGAAGAAGACGATTGCCAGCCATGCGCCTAGATGAATTTTTTCGTCATCGACAAATAGCGTGAATGCAATGATCCAGAGAATGAAGGGCGCTAGGGTTGCGAACCTAAAGAGTATGAAGATTGAAAGTAGATTGTTCGAGAAGAAGGGGATTCCCGCTAGCATGTAGGCGCTAAGACAGAAGCAATACAGAGATATCAGTCGCGCAAGTACCCCTTGATTGTGAACAAGAAAAAAGACCCCAATAAAAATTAGCTGGAAGAAAGCGAGGATCGCAACTAGATCGGGAAATTGATTCATTCGGAATGAAGATAGATTAGTGTGGCGGGCATTGCAACTAAGTTATAGCTTTCAGGTATTTCTGGATTCTTGGGAGTTTTACGAAGTAGGCAAATCGAAAATTCAAGCCACTTCATCTCTAAAACTAAAACAGTTGGGATAGAATTCCTATCCCAACCGTTAGGTAGTCAACTTAGAAGTCGCACTTAGGCCTGCGCGAAAGTCTTTGCTAGAGCGCCACGTCTAGGACGTTGATCTATTACTGCGATTATTACTCGTACCTTTCTACTCTAATTTATTTCGAGTAGCTCCTCGTATTTGAATTTTTACCGGAAATTCCAAAATCCATCAGTATCTTTTACAATATAATCGATAGCTAGGTCGCGCGTTCGAGCTGAATATGACTATTCAGCTAGTAGTCTTCTCTTACGATGCTGCTGACGTTGACCTGAAGCAGTGGTCCTGCGAAAGGCACAATCGGGAAAATCGCTGAAAAGCAGCAAAAATCATGGAATGAGTCGGTAAAAGTACCGAATTACTGCAATATACAACAATTTCGAAAATTCTTTTGGCTCGTATAAGCGCTCTACTCTAAAATTCATCAAGATTAGTTCAGAATTCACAAGACAGCCCCGCCTAATTTTGGTTCAATTCCACTACTGAATAAACAGTTCTCCACGACTTTTCTAGATCAATCGAGACTTGTCTACCCGCTCGGGTAGGACAGGTCAAAGAACCACTAAATAAAGGATCCGCCAGTGTTAACTACAAGCTATCGATCAATATTCTGCAAATTGGTAAAGCTATCTCAGGCTTTCGCTATTTTATCCGTGTTGTCTTTGCCGAATCTGGCAACTGCTCAATCGGATCAAGTCACATTCCACAAGGATATCGAGCCCATTCTGCAGCGCAGCTGTCAGAACTGTCATCGCCCTGGTGGTGTCGGCCCTATGCCGCTAGTGTCATACGACGAAGTGGCACCTTTTGCTGGACTGATCGAATACAAGACCGCACTGCGTGATAGAGCAGGAGCGATGCCGCCATGGTATATGGAAAAGAACATCGGTATTCAGGACTTTAAATTCGACCCGTCATTGAGCGATGCAGAGCTCGCAGCTATCTCAACCTGGGCGCGAAGTGGAACGCCCAAAGGTGATCCAGCAGATGCGCCTGTAGCTCTAGCCTTCAGCGATGATCTGAAGTGGACGGCTGGTCAACCTGACCTCGTTGTTAGCACAAACGCTGTAACCAAATTAGCAGGTACTCCTGATTGGTGGGGTGAGATTGATAGGATAGAAATCCCCATAGATCAAGATCGCTATGTGAAGTCTGTGGAAATCGTTGAAGTCAACGATGTGAACTACACTGCCGGCACAGGTCGAGACACCGTTGGCGGCAGGTACATATTTCACCACATGATCTGGTCAACGGCCGAGATAGACGAAAACGGGCAGCGTATCGCAGAGACTGCAACCGGCTGGCCAGTACATGAAGTAGGGCGCAACGCAGACATTTTCGATGTGGACGGTGGGCGTCTACTTAAAGCTGGCACCTTCCTCGTTTCTGATTCTGTTCATATGCATTCGAATGGCAAAGACACAACAGCACACTTGGAAGTTGGGTTTCGTTTTCATCCGGTTGGTTACGAGCCAAAGTATGAGCGCGTTAGTTTGGGACTAGGCAATGGAGTGGACATTAGTATTGCTGGCAACGAAGATGCACAGGAACTGCATGCCTATACCGTTCTCCAAGACCACCTAAAGATCATTACATTCGAGCCACATTTGCACGCCCCTGGCGAGCGCATGTGTCTTGAAGCGATATGGGGATATACAGTAGAGACACTTTCCTGTGTTGGTTATGACCATAACTGGGTACGTGGCTATGCGTACGATAACGATGCGCAACCTCTGTTGCCGAAGGGAACTATTCTCCACATCGTCGGTTACATGAATAATACTGAAACCAACCCCAATGTACCTGACCCAAGGAATTGGCAGGGGTCTGGTAATCGATCCGTAACCAATATGTTTATCGATTTGGGCATGCGGGTAAAAATGGATGACGAGCAATTTTTCGAAGAGATGGAAAATCGCCGTCAGACACTAAATCTTGGACCAAACGATCACGTGATCGGTTGTCCATTATGTTTGGCGCCACTTGTTGCGCCGGTAAATTCCACCGAAGAAATAAGTAATGAAGTTGCATTGCAGGGAACAAATTAGATATGCAAAGTTTAAAAATTAGAAGCACGAGCAAGACTTTTAGGTTTTTCGTAATCGCGCTTGGTGCTGCGGTTCTATCACCGTTGGTATCAGCAGATACCTACCGTAGTGGTCAGCACATCGAGCCGGCATTTGAAGGTTGGCGGCCAAACGAAGATGGCACATTCAACATGATGTTCGGTTACATGAACGAGAACTGGGAAGAAGAGCCAAACGTCGATGTTGGCGAAAACAATATGTTTTCTCCGGGCGACTCTGATCGTGGTCAGCCGACTCACTTCCTTCCGCGCCGCAATCGCTTTACCTTCGAAGTTCAGGTTCCTTCTGATTGGGGTGATCGCGAGCTGGTATGGACGCTAAGTGTGAATGGGGTTGATCGCAAAGCCTACGGAACATTAAAGGACGATTACCTGGTCGACAATATGGTGATTGCATCGGAGACAGGCTCTCTGGGTGCTGGAACTAGTAGCCCTGAATCGCGCGCGAATCTACCGCCGGTAACTACGGTTCAAGGTGATGATATCCGTACAGTAAGAGTGGGCCAGGCTATGACTTTGCGCACTCATGTTGTCGACGATGGCATTCCTACTCCTACCGATCCAGTTGAGCAAGCTAGAGAGTTTGCTGAGTTTGTCGGCGGTCCTCTTGCGGTTGCTTTTGTAACTGAAGAAAATGTTCGCCAACGTCTTCTGATGTCGCCACCAATAAAGGTGACGGTCCAAAAAATTAACGGATTGTTCCTGTCATGGAATGTTTATCGCGGAGCAGGTGATGTTCAGTTCAGCCCGCAGCAAGCTAAGCCATGGGAGGATACTCGTGCTGGAGCACATTCTCCTTGGGGAACACTCTGGATGCCGCCACCAAGTCCAGAAGATGGTATGCATGATGTGGAAGTGACTTTCGATGAACCTGGAACCTATGTGCTATGGGGACGGGCCGATGATGGTGGTCTCTATGACGATGCCTATATCACGGTGAACGTGACTGAATAGCATTCGCTTGATATTTCAATGAATGCTACTAAAAAAGGGCGGTTTACCGCCCTTTTTTGTGGGCGGGATTTCTAGCCTTTGGCATACTATGTTAGCTACACTCTAGGCCAATGCAGCGCCTAGGCCACGATGGCGAGAAACTTCGATGAACAATCTGTTGAGTAAAACGATTAGCAAGGTGGTGCTTTTGTAGCGAATTTCATTTTCGCAGGAATGGTATTGGCAGACGGACACACGGCGATAGAAAAAGCACTGGCCAACGAAGCTAGGCCAGAGGCGGATAGACAGAGAGATGCGAATAGAAAGCCAGAGCAGGTGCTCGAATTCTTCGGAATAGAACCTGACATGAAAGTAATAGATATATTTGCAGGTGGCGGATATTACGCTGAAATACTCAGCTATGTTGTAGGGGTAGATGGCGAGGTGACTCTCTACAACAATGGAGGCTGGGATGGCTTTGTTGGCGCCGGCGTAGAAGAAAGGCTCGAAGGGAATCGATTTTCCAACTTACAGAGTATTGTCATGGACGCAAATTAATTGCTCCTTGAAGAAAATTACTACGATGCGGCTGTGTTCGTTCTGGGCTTCCACGACTTATATTATGAAGAGGCTAGCTGGCCTGCTATCGATGCCGCTGATTTTTCTGAGAGACTCTAAGGATTTCTAAAACCAGGCAGAATCTTAGATATCGTAGATCATGCCGCCGGATCGGGTGTTAGTGTGGATGTTGCGAACGCATTGCACAGGATCGATCCGGGCATCATTCGTAGCGATCTAATTTCTGCTGGATTCAAATTCGTTGCTGAGTCAGATGTCTTGCGCAATCAAGCCGATGAGCGATCCAAGTGTCCGCGGTAAAACCGACAGAGTAGTGATGAAGTTTAGGAAGCCCGATTCTTAAGATTCGTTCTGTGCATTAAAATTGGGGACGCTTACATGTTTCTGCGGTACTGGCCTCCAACCTCGAAGAAGGTGTCTGTTATCTGGCCTAGGCTGCAATAGCGCACGGCATCCATCAGCTCTTCAAAGACATTCTCGTTGTTGATGGCAGCGCGGCGAAGTCGCTCTAAGGCCTCAATAGAGTGCTCGGCATTTTTGGATTTGAATGCCGCCAAACGATCTATCTGACTTTGCTTCTCAGTTTCGGTCGAGCGTGCTAATTCTATTTGCAATTGTGCTTCAGGCTCTGGGTTTAGAAAAGTATTAACCCCAATCAAAGGCAGGCTGCCATCGTGTTTTCGATGCTCGTAGTACATTGATTCGTCCTGAATCTTGCCGCGCTGATAGCCAGTTTCCATAGCCCCTAAAACTCCGCCTCGCTCGGAAATGCGTTCAAATTCCTGAAGTACGGCTTCTTCTAAGAGATCCGTTAATTCATCGATGATGAACGAACCCTGACTCGAGTTTTCGTTGACAGCTAAACCCCATTCTTTGTTGATAATTAGCTGTATAGCCATCGCCCTGCGTACCGACTCCTCAGTAGGCGTGGTTACTGCCTCGTCGTATGCGTTCGTGTGTAGGCTGTTGCAGTTGTCATAGACCGCGATCAATGCCTGCAGCGTCGTGCGAATATCATTAAATGACATCTCCTGTGCATGCAAGGACCTACCTGATGTCTGTATGTGGTATTTGAGTTTTTGGCTGCGCTCGCTAGCGCCATATTTGAAGCGCATGGCTGTAGCCCAAATGCGACGAGCAACTCGGCCCAAGACCGTGTATTCCGGATCCATACCGTTAGAGAAGAAGAAGGATAGATTGTGTGCGAAGTCATCCACCTTCATACCGCGAGCGATATACGCCTCTACGAAAGTGAAGCCATTAGAAAGCGTGAATGCGAGTTGCGAGATAGGATTCGCACCGGCTTCGGCAATGTGATATCCCGAGATGGAAACAGAATAGAAGTTGCGAATCTTATTGGCCGTGAAATATTCCTGTATATCGCCCATTAACTTGAGGCTAAATTCGGTGGAGAAGATGCAGGTGTTCTGACCCTGATCCTCCTTTAATATGTCCGCCTGAACAGTGCCGCGGACATTTTCAAGTGCCTGCGCCTTTAGTGACTCATATTCCTCGGCAGTCGGAGAGGCATCGTTCGCGCCCTTAAACTTTTCTACCTGCTGATCTATCGCGGCATTCATATACATGGCGAGTATCGTTGGCGCGGGGCCGTTTATTGTCATCGACACGGATGTAGTAGGGTGGCATAGATCAAAGCCGCTATAGAGTTCTTTCATGTCATCGAGCGTGGCGATAGAGACGCCGGAGTTACCTACTTTGCCATAGATGTCCGGCTGCACAGCTGGATCGAAACCATACAGCGTCACAGAGTCGAATGCAGTGGAGAGTCGCTTTGCTTGGGAGTGTTCCGAGAGTTGCTTGAAGCGTCGATTGGTTCGGAATGCATCGCCTTCGCCAGCGAACATACGTGTTGGATCTTCCGACTCACGCTTAAATTGAAACACACCAGCAGTAAAGGGAAAGCGTCCAGGAACATTTTCCAAGAGCAGCCATTTTAATAACTCGCCGTGATCTTTGTAGTCGGGTAGAGCTACTCGAGGAATCTTTGTGCCAGAGAGCGAAGTACGTGTGAGTGCGGTGCGGATCTCTCTGTCCCTAACCTTTACGACATACTCTTCACCCGAGTAGTCCTCGATTAGCTGTGGCCAGGCATCCAATAACCACTTCGCCTCACTATCCATAGCATTGTCTTTAAGTGCTATGAGCTCATCAAGCTCGGAGCTGTCTTTTGATGCGGCATCCAGCATGGTTTTGCTGGCGGTGAGTTGCTGCCTATCGCGAGCAAGTTGTGACTGAGTCTGCACCTGGTCATGGTAGCCACGCACGACTTCAGCAATCTCAGCTAGATAGCGCTGTTGGCCTGCGGGGATAATTAGTGTGGTTTGTGTCGATTTTTTAGTGTCCAGTGACTCGATAGACTGGGCATAGTCTGGCAAGCCCTTCTCTCGCAATAACACAACGAGTGCCTGGTAGAGCGCAGTAATACCGTCGTCATTGAACTTGGACGCTATAGTGCCGAATACGGGCATCTTATCGGGCATTTGATCGAAGGCTGCGCGATTTCGCTGCACTTGCTTACAGACATCCCTGAGTGCGTCCTCGCTTCCCTTTCGGTCGAACTTGTTGATAGCAAAGATATCGGCATAGTCCAGCATGTCGATCTTTTCTAACTGGCTGGCCGCGCCGAATTCGGGCGTCATGACATACAAAGATGTATCAACAAATGGAACGATGCCTGCATCACCCTGGCCTATGCCTGGGGTTTCCACAATGATGAGATCGAATCCGGATAGTTTAATAGCGGCGATAATCTCGCTCAACCTCTCGGGAATTTCTACGGTAGCATCTCGTGTGGCTATCGAGCGCATGAATATATTGGAGTGACTGATCGCGTTCATACGAATTCGATCGCCAAGTAAGGCGCCACCTGTCTTTTTTCTAGTAGGGTCAATTGCTAGCACTGCAATCGTCAGCGAATCTCCGCTGTCTTGTCTGAATCGTCTTATGATCTCATCGGTAGACGATGACTTGCCTGCACCACCAGTTCCCGTTATACCTAAAATGGGTGTAGCTTCGATTGAGTCTGCCTTATCCTTAAGGGTAGCTAATTCTTCAGCAGAGTATTGGCCATTCTCGATACCAGTAATTGTTCGCGTTAGTGCGATTCTATCAGCAATATTGAGTTCCGCTAGACTTGGAGCGACGGGGCGAAAATCTCCATCACGGCAGCGCCGTAGCATGTCGTCGATCATGCCTTGTAAACCGATGGTCTGGCCATCATTAGGGGAATAGATGCGGCTCACGCCGTAGTCGTGTAGCTCTTCAATCTCTGCTGGGATGATTACACCACCACCGCCACCAAAAATCTTGATGTGCCCCGCATCCAATTCTCTGAGACGGTCTACGAGGTATTTGAAGTATTCGATATGCCCACCCTGATAAGAGCTGATGGCGATAGCATCGACATCTTCTTGAACGGCAGCATCTACGATTTCTTGGACCGAGCGATTGTGGGCGAGATGAATGACCTCGGCACCACTGGATTGCAGGATACGGCGCATGATGTTGATGGCGGCATCATGCCCATCGAAAAGACTTGCAGCAGTAACGAAGCGAAGCCATTTGCGTCTTGACTTGGACGTTGAAGGATTCTCATTTGGTTTTTGGAATGATACTACTGACAAAATCTAGGCCCCTTTTCTACGTTGAACTTCATTACGACTTATTTCCTTAAATCGCAATTCAGAGCCAGTTTAGCGCACTCTAGTTTACTGCGCTCTAGTTTAGAGGCCTTTCGGGGTCACCTCGCCGCCGTTATGGGGTGTTTCGCGAGAAAAGAGACGATGGCAGCTGCTGTTTCTCGAGGCTTCTCGAGCCCCATGGCATGTCCAGCAGCCTCTAGGTCAACTAGCGTGATGCGCTCACCGAACTCTAGTTTCATTCGGCTGCCATTCTCGGGCGGGGCAGTCTTGTCGTCTACTCCTTGGATGATTAACATAGGTCCATTCCCACCGGCCCACCATTGCTCTAGCGGAGTATTTCTATTGGCTTCCCTCTGCGAGCGCCGGGCATCAGGCCAGTATTTCAACGTTCTCACGTAGTCGAGAACAATCTCATCATCGGTGTGTGGAGAAAACAACGTGCGTCTCGCCAGTCCGAATTTTTCGGCTTCAGGTAGGGTGGCGTCTCCCAACAATCTCCCCAGTTCGCCTGGAATCGTGAGCGGCTTGGCTAAGCCTCCTGCCGCAATAAGAGAAATGCTTGCAACTGATTCGGGATGATCTGTGGCAACCATTCGTGCAGTTCTGTTGCCCAGCGCCCAGCCCAAAAGGTGGGCTTGCTCTAACCCGAAGGCTTCGATGATAGCGACCACATCCTGTGCATAGTCATTAAGAGTAAGGCCTTCTAAATCGCCTGTGCTTCCCATGATTCCACGCTGGTTCACGGCTATAACTCGATAGCCCGCATCAGCTAAGAGCGGAGCTAGGGACTTGTAGCGAGAAAAATCTCCGCCTGAGCCGGGCAGAGCAACTAGGGTTTCCTGCTTGCTTGAGCCGGACCCCCACACCTCAACCTGCAGTTGAGCATGTCCGATATCGATCATTCTTTGGATGCGGTCCGCTGCGAATATGCCGCTCGAAAAAACCAAGCTAAGCAATACGAGAATGGGCTTGCCGGCGGTAATAAATTTGATGTACTGACGCATAGTATCCCCATCTAAAAATCGAAAGCTGATTGGAGTGAGTTCTGATTCTATCACGCAAAGTTGAGTCGCCAAGTTGTATTGAAATGCTGGTCGGCCTTGGGCTTTCCCGTGGCTCTTCTGTATAGTGCGGCCATGGAAGCGTGGATACTTTTTACACTATTGGCAGTAGCGATGCAGTCGGTGCGTACCGCCGCACAGAAACAGATTGCGCAAAGCATTTCTGCAGCATCCACCACGCTTGTGCGCTACCTATTCGGTCTTCCCTTCGCGCTTGGGTATTATTTTTCTCTTTCCCATTTTTATCAAGGTGAGGAATTTGTTGGCAATACCGTCTTTTATAAAGCTTCAACGCTAGCTGCCATAGCGCAAATATTTGCTACTGTTTTCCTAATTAAGGCGCTTACTTTGCGCAACTTTGCCGTTGGTACAGCGCTGGTGAAAACAGAGGCTTTGCTAACAGCGGTTCTTGGGGCGGTATTCTTTTCGACGGCACTGAGTTCTATCGCCTACCTTTCAGTCTTTTTAGGAGTGGTCGGCGTCCTAATCGCGAGCAACTGGAAAGTCAGCTGGCAAGATCTGGTTGAGAATGAAAGTATAAAATATGGCGTCGGTGCAGGGCTGGGCTTCGCTCTGGCATCGCTATGGATACGGGAGGCATCTCTATCTTTGGGTGTGCCGAGGCTGCTTAGTGCATCAACTGTACTGCTGTATATGGTGGCGATCCAGACTGTGTTATGCCTGCTATTTGTGGCTATTCGGGAACGGAATCAACTTGCTCTGGTTCTGTCCCGATGGAGATCCTGCGTTTTTATTGGCTTCACCAGTTTGGCAGGCTCAGTGGGCTGGTTCACGGCAATGAGCCTGCAAGATGCGGCAGTAGTTAAGACGCTAGGTCAGACTGAGTTCGCTGTCACTCTGCTGATAACCTACTTTTATTTCGGTGAAAAGATAACGGCGAAAGAATACGTCGGGATCATGTTGGTTGCGCTGAGCGTCATATTACTGCTTGTGGCAGCCTGACTCTTGTCAAAAAATCTATTCTTTTAACAGTTCTGCGTCGTAACCCAACTCTTTTAGTCTGGCGAGCATGGCCAGTTTTCTCCATATAAAATTGAGCCGATAATAGAGAGTATTGTTTGCTATTATGCAACGTAGAACAAAGTCAATTTAGAAGAGGTTGTCATGCTAAGAAGTACGCTATTTTTGGTTTCAATGGTTCTCAGTACAGCTTTATATGCGCAAGCATTCGGTGAATGGAAAATCATTCATGCCGGCATACTGCTGGCGGATGCGCGTGAAGAAGTCCTAACTGAGCAGAGTATTATTATTAGAAACGATGAGATTGTCGAAGTGCGCGGTGGCTATGTCTCGCCCGGACAGGTGAGTGGCACTGCTAACGCTAGAGTGATCGACCTAAGCGATCAGTTCGTAATGGCTGGTCTCATCGATTCTCATACGCATATTTTGAGTCAACAGGAGCCGAACGGTCGTGAGATTCGAGTTACCCGTTCCTCGCAACTTAGCACCTTAATGGGAGTCGAGTTTGGCATGCGGACACTGCGTGCTGGATTCACCACTATCCGCAATGTAGGTTCTGATCGAAATGCGATCTTTGCTTTGCGCGATGCAATTAATCAGGGCATCGTTATGGGTCCGCGAATAAAAGCCGCTGGGCAAGGGCTAACACCAACAGGCGGTCATGGAGATGGTGGTGGATATCGCGATGATGTATTTCCTCATCCTCACTCGGGTGTTTGCGATGGCGTGGCCGAATGCCGCAAAGCGGTTCGTACACAGATAAAATACGGGGCCGACCACATAAAGTATGTAGCTACCGGCGGCGTACTTAGTCAAACCGCTACTGGTACTGGTCAGCAATTTACTGACGAAGAGCAGATCGCTCTGGTACAGGCTGCTCATGCAATGGGCCGAAAAGTAGCAGCGCATGCACACGGAAAAATCGGCTTGGAAGCCGCTTTACGAGCTGGAGTGGATTCCATCGAACATGGCTCCTACCTCGATGCCCAGACGGCTGACTTATTTGTTGCAACAGGCGCTTATCTGGTTCCAACTTTAATTGCAGGTCACACGGTCGAGCGAATCGCTACGGAGCGGCCTGACTTCTTTGTCCCTGCAGTTCGCCAGAAGGCCCTTGAAGTAGGTCCGGTCATGAGGAATGCGCTACGACTCGCTTATGAGCGAGGAGTGAAGATTGCCTTTGGCACAGATGCCGGCGTGAACGATCACGGCACTAATGCTTACGAGATGGTGTTGATGAACGAGGCGGGTATGCCCGAGCGAGCTATCCTAATTTCCGCGACTATCAACGCCGCCGACCTTATGGATCTGACCGATATTACTGGAACAATCGAGGCGGGAAAAGATGCGGACATTGTTGCTACCGCTGGCAATCCTCTTGAAAATATTTCGGCGATGATGAGGCCGACCTTTGTTATGGCGCGCGGCAATCAAGTAAACCTCGACGTGCCACCGGTTGACCTGTTTCCTTGGCCAGAGATTTAAACAGTAATTCAGCAAACTTAGCCGCCGGATGAGTTTAAATATTGAGTTCGCCGGCCGATTCTGCCCTGCCCAATTCGATCGGAGATGGACCTTATCGTAATTGAGCTAGATAAGATCAAAGTAGGAGGAACGTTTAGCCGTTTCCAAGACTCGGGCTCCGTGTAAATGGATCGTGAGTAATCCAATCGAGAGTAGTTTTCTCCAAACTATCAGGCAGCTCTACCAGCATCCTATATTCAATCAGCCTAGATCGACCAAAACTAACTGCCAGATTTTAATATCTCTGGCAGGTTGGGAATAGCGGAGTCTAACTAAGAATGTAGTGATCGGTCCCTCTGATTTTGGGTCAAATCATCATTAGCCTCTGCACTGCTTATCGGGCACAATCCATGTCATAAGGGATAGGGATAGGGTCGAAACAGGTATGAATTTACTACACATCTCAGATATGCATTTTGGCCCTCGTCACTGGCAAGGGAGTAGTGAGCTACTGCTAAAGAAACTGAACAGCTACGCGGCTGATATTGTAATAAACACCGGCGACAATACGACCGATGCTCTCGAAAGCGAATTTGAAGCGGCAGGCAATTTTCTGGATTCGATTGATTGTGAGCACATCGTTTCGATCTCTGGAAATCATGATAAACGGAATATGCGTAGTGCCGAATATTTCCGTCAATATATCGATGACATCGAAGTAATTCGTCCGCTAGATCGTGAAAAATGTGGTAAGAAAAACATTTTTCTTGATGCGAATGCTAACGGATTGACGGAGCATTTTACTGACATCAACTTCCTTAAGAACATCACTATTGATGGTGTGTCTATCCTAGTGGTTTGCCTCGACTCCTGCGAGCTCTATGAAGACAACGGTCTTGTAGACAAGGAAATGTTAAGAACAGTTTCTCAGGCAATTGATAAAGCGAGCTACGATCGGATAATTCTTCTAAACCACCACTCTATTCTCGATACCGACTCAGACCCTCTTTTTAATTCGCGAATTGTTATCGAGTTTGTAATAGAGAACAATATTGAACACGTCTTCTGTGGCCATACCCATCAGCTGTCAGTAATGAGTTCGACTGACCTGTATCACAAGCACTCATTCACTCAATACAAAAATGGGTCTCTATCAAGTATTAATACCCCCCATGACACGAATATGTTTTTGTACTATGAGAACTTTGGCTCTGAAGAGATGGTAATTCATGTGGTTAGAGTCATTGTTGAAGGCCAAAGTCTGAAGTTTGAGGAAGAACTAATTAGTCCTAATTAGTTCCAAGAGCTAATAAAATGAATACCTTAAGCACACCGAGTATCCGTTGGGAAATGCGAATCGTCATTAGTATGTGTTTAGGCTACGGCATGCTAATGCTTTGCCGGACAGTTGTCGGTGTCGCCGGGCCTGCAATGCTGGCTGACCCTATGCTTACTCTTGATACCGCGACCTTCGGCGCTATTCTGGGCTGGGGTACGGCTGGCAATTTAACGGGGAAACTCACAACTGGCGTTCTCGCTGACAAGCTCGGCGGGAGTAAGGTGTTTGTCTGGGCCGTTGGGCTCGCGGCCATCGCTACATTCATTTTTGGCACGCTATCAAGCAACATTGCTTTCTTTACGCTGTATTTTCTCACGGTATTTGCCAAGTCTGCCGGCTGGCCATCGATGGCGAACATAATTCGCGTTGGTTTTGTTCAGGCTAAGCATGGCCGAGTATGGGGCTTTATCGCAACAAGTTCGCGAGTAAGCTCCGTTGCTACCACTGTGCTGGTCAGCAGTTTACTCCTCATAATGTCCTGGCGAGGTTTGTTCTATATGGCGGGGGCGCTTGCGCTTCTGAGCGCTATCATATTGCCCCGGTACTTGAAGAGCTCGATACAAGGCTCAGAAACATCACTCGCCGATGTGGAAGACCCAGCCGAGACTATCTCTGCTTGGTCAAAAGATCACCCGCTCAGCAAAACAGAGACACGCGCCGCGATCCGCGTTTTCATCAGCAATCCTAGGTTTTGGCTAATCAGTCTTGGTGTTTCTTCACTTGCGGTTCTTTTCGAATTTCAGGTCTTTTTGCCCATTTATCTTAGTGAGACATTTTCCTTACCACCAGCCCAAGCTGGTATGGCGTCTTCGGCGTTTCCGCTGGGCTGTCTCGTTGCAGTTTTCAGTGGCGGCTTCATCTACGATAAACTTTCTAAGAAGAATATTGTTTATACGATGAGTGCGAACTTGATTGTCGCTGTGCTATGTCTTCTGGGTTTGCGCCTTCTTGGTGTCTACGATTTTAGCTCTGGATTGGAATTGGCACTTACTGTGGTTTTGATATTTGTTTTTGGCTTCGCTATCTCGCCGGCATATTACATTCCAATGAGTGTCTTTTCGATCGGCTTTGGTGGCAAGCACTGCGGTTTGCTTGTTGGCTTAATCGATGCGTTTGCCTACTTTGGCGCAATGATGTTCGACTTCATTGGTGGTGCCGTGGCAAACAAAGAAGGGGGGTGGGAAGATTTCATCCTCATACTTATCGTCACCTCTATGCTGGCGACAATCATCATGACGACATTCCTCTATCTAGACTATCGAGACTCAGAGCGCGATCTCGAATTGCCCCAGCCTTCCTGAAGCAGATCGGTATCGCTCGATGCTAATGATGGGCTAGTTAAGAACAGTTTTTGCTTTTCATTTGTAGATGAGACCAGGCCGCTTTCCTCTATAGAGAAGTCGTCGATCATCAAATGCAAGCCATCTCGCCTGGCTATAGATTGCTTTAGTAGCGGCTGTTCCTTACATTCTATAGCGTGGACATATACCACCAGAGAAGTATCAGGGTGAGTATAAGTATGAGGGTCGCGTTAGCGATCATTTTGTTAGCCCACAATATTTTCATCCGCGATCCTCTATGCCCTTACCGTTATCATTTCTATTTCCCGTGCAGATAGCGTCAATCTAATTCATGCTACTAAGATTCTATTTCGCCATCTCTAATTACATAAATAGTATGAGTGACCGAGCCATCTATGATGGTTTTTATTCTAGCTTTGACAGGGAATATCTTTCCATCTATTCGCTCCATAGGTACATTAATAGCTTCCTCCTGGTCCACGTTTCTGTGCCAATAATTCCGAGAAAAAAGCTCATCTATATACATCTTCCTAATTATATTTGCGCTGGTATATCCAAATATGTTCTCAGCTCTATTGTTCCAAGATAGTAGCAAGCCGGAATTGCTCACGCTGAGAATGGTATCTATAGAGTTGTCGAGAATGAATCTTAGGTCTGTCTCGGCTCATGTACTTTCGTACCTGAGCAGCATGCGCTCGATAGAATCCCGGTTCATTATTTTTTTATCAACAAATGATATTGGTGGGGCTACTGAAATTGGAATCCGATACAAACGGATTATGAGGAAAGTCAACCGAACTCAGTTTACGAGAATAGCCTGAAGAATTCTAAGTGTTTCTTTCCAATCGAATCCTGAGTCCGGCCGAACACCGAACCAAAATCAGGCATCCAAACTGCTATCTCGAGGAGCAACGTATTTCTTCTAGATTAAGAGTTAGCCAAGAAGGCGAAAAACTAAATTCCTAGTACCTTAAGCACTCTTGAGGTTACCAAGTTAAGTCATCCGGGATTTGAAAATCTGCATAAGGGTCATCTTCTTCGGCAATAGTATTTTGTTGTGCCTTAAACACTACGACCTTAGCATCACGCTGTTCAATCTTCTTTGCTACACCCATGGGGACTAATACGTGATTATGTTTTTGTCCGTTTTTTTGCCTAACTATTGTAAGTGCGCCGCGACTGAGTTGATCAATTTGAGTTTGACTGACGTAAATATGCCTAATTACACTAGCATCGGTAAAACTGAATTTCTGATCACCGTCTTTCGCGACAATGTTCATCTCAATGAGCTGTTTTATCTGAGCCACCACTGCATGTTTTTCGGCTTGCCTATTCTTCTCCAAATTCAGCTGCCGGTCTTTCGCGATCTTCTCGGACTTTGCTCGATCCTGTTCTAACTTATATTGATCAACGGCAGGGTTCTTGGTCTTACGAGCAAGTTTTTCCTGTTTGTTTTTTGCGCGCTTGAGTTGCTTGGCTTTCTTGTCGTCTATCAAGCCAGATTTTTTGAGTTGATCTTGTAGGGAAACGGACATAAGTAAATAATTAGTTAGGTGGTTAGTTGAGTGAGTGGCAGTTAGAAAATTCGGTACAAACCACGATCTGTATTAGCTTAACATAGGAAATTCGAAAAACGAGAGTTAATACCTTGGGAGCCCGCGTGCTGATTTGTAGCGAAAATTGGTTTAGTACTGCCATGATGTAGATTGTTGTCACTACCAACGATGGGAACGATGGGAACGATGGGAACGATGGGAACGATGGGAACGATGGGAACGATGGGA
>JAPKAI010000019.1 GCA_028825335.1 Gammaproteobacteria bacterium
CCCTGGCGAATGTCGTCGATGATCTCTTCTATCGAATTCAACTTCATAATTTCTTTAAACTCTTTTTAAACTTTCTAAACTTCTCTCAAAAAAACACTCTCTAAATCAGTGTATAATTAACCAAAGCCGTGCTTTGTCAAAAATTCTTTATTCAGACCTTCTTCGCTAGAATCAGTCCCCTGTAACAGCCTCTCGAGATAACGAGCTATAAGGTCGACTTCCAGATTGACGCTCTGACCCACTTTGTAGTCGCCTATTATAGTTTCTGTTTGAGTGTGAGGAATAACATTAACGGTGAACTTTAGACCACTTACTTCATTCACAGTCAGGCTAGTTCCATCAATACAAATGGAGCCCTTGTCGGCGATATACTTCGCTATCTCTTTTGGAGCTTCATAGACCAATCGCACGCTGGCGCCGTCAGCTGATGATTCAATCAGATTGCCTACGCCATCCACATGACCGCTAACGATATGCCCACCGAGGCGCCCGCTAGCTAGCATGGCCTTCTCTAAATTTACGGGCGTACCGCCCTTGAATTGCCCGAGAGCAGTGCAGCGCATCGACTCATTAGAAACGTCGGCGCCGAACAAATTTTTCTGCATTTCCACCACTGTTAGACAGCAACCATTCACGGCGATACTGTCACCAAGAACAACATCGCTTAGATCGAGTTTCCCACTATCGATAGTGAGACGCCAGTCAGAACCTAACTGTTGTAATTTGGCTACTGAACCAATCGCCTCGACTATTCCGGTAAACATATATTATTCACTTATCCGAATTTGTTTTTGGGGGACTTATGTTCAAGCCGGCTTCAGCACGACGCGAATATCCCGATCTATCTGCCGCAGATCGGTAATCTCAAAATCCCAGCTATCTGACATTGACTCGATGCCCACTATATTGAGCAAAGAACGGGCATCGCTACCAAGCAATTTTGGGGCAATATAGACAATTAATTCATCTACCAAGCCCGCCTGTATAAACGCTGTACTTAGCGTGGCGCCTGCCTCTACCAGCACTTCGGTACAGGCAAAATCGGTGGCCAGCGATTTTAGCACACAATGCAGACTTACTCTCTTTCCGCTCGTTGCCGCTTGTAGGTATTCCACATTCGAAGCAGGGTTTTTAGCGGTATCAGGAGGGTCGATTGAGAATATCTTTACCTCACCAGGCAATGCGAGAATTTTGGCTACATCGGGAGTACGCAGCTGACTGTCGAGAATCACTCGCAGAGGTTGCTTTGAAAGCGCCTTCTCATTTCGGGTGAGTTCTTCTTGAGCAAGATTCAGATCATCGATGCGCACATTCAGAGAGGGGTCGTCGGTCAACACTGTTTCTATACCTGTTATCACGGCACTGCTTGCGGCCCGCAGCCTCTGCACATCACTTCGTGATTGCCGCCCGCTTATCCACTTACTCTCGCCATTCGCCAGAGCGGTTCTACCATCCAAACTCATAGCTAGCTTGCAGCGAACATAAGGAATGCCCTGCTCCCGTCTCTTGAAATAACCAGGGGTTACTGCGCGCGCCAAGGAATCGAAATCGGTTAGTTGTGTTACGTGTATTCCAGCTGCAATTAATTTTTCAATGCCTTTTCCTGCAACCTTAGGGTTTGGGTCGATACAAGCGATAACAACCTGCGAGACTTCCGCATTGATCAACGCGTCACTACAAGGACCGGTGCGACCTGTATGCGAGCACGGTTCCAAACTAACGAAGGCGATCGAAGATTTTGCCCTGTCACCTGCCTGCCTCAATGCCATCACTTCGGCATGGGCTTCACCTGCAGCCACGTGCCAACCCTCGCCTACAATTTCCTGATTCTTGACGAGAACGCAACCGACTCGAGGATTCGGCGACGTATTGATAGCATTGCCGGCAAGATCTATTGCTCTGCGCATATAGACTGGCCAGTCAATAATTGCTGGTTCTAATTCATCGTTGCGAATTTTTTTCATGGTTTCATGAATGAGACTTCGTTTTATAGAAATCGGATTTCTCGAGAAGGCGGCTTTGAGGCAGCTGCCACCATTACCGAGACTGGCAATTGGTCTGAACTTATTTGGAATTGTCTTCGGAGAGGCGGTCAATTTCCGCTCGAAATTCATCGAGGTCTTTGAAGCTACGATAGACCGAGGCAAATCTAACAAAAGCCACTTCATCTAAATCGCGAAGCTCTTTCATCACCTGTTCGCCGACAGCTCTAGATTGTATCTCTCGCTCTCCGCTGGAGCGCAGGTTTGCCTTGATACGCGTAATCGCTTCTTCCACCTTCTCGATACTTACGGGGCGCTTCTCCAAAGCCTTGGTTAGGCCCATCATCAACTTATCTTCGTTGAAAGGTTCACGTATGCCATCCGTCTTGATGATTCTTGGCATCACCAATTCGGCAGACTCGTAGGTGGTAAATCTCTCTTCGCAGGTAATGCATTCGCGTCTGCGACGGACGTTATTGCCCTCGGTTACTAACCGAGAATCTATTACTTTGGTGTCAATCGCGCCACAAAAAGGACAATGCATAAAAACCACTCATTCAACTAATATTCTCATAATGTAGCAGGGGACTATTGCGATCGGCTCGTCTACCGATTCAGCTATCACGCACTACGTTTACTGATAAACAGGGAAGCGTGCGCAGAGCTCAACTACCTTCTGCTTTACTTCAGCTATCACCACTTCGTTTCCGATATCATCGAGAATATCACACATCCAAGTAGTTAGATCGGCAACCTCCGCCTCACCGAACCCTCGCGTGGTGATTGCAGGCGAGCCTAGACGCAGGCCGCTTGTTACAAACGGCGACCTCGGGTCGTTTGGAACGGCGTTCTTGTTGACCGTAATATTCGCTCGCCCCAAAGCCGCATCGGCATCTTTGCCCGTAACATCCTGTTTGATTAAGCTGAGAAGGAATAGATGGTCGTCCGTGCCGCCGGACACAATATCGAAGCCTCTATCGATAAATCCCTTCGCCATGGTTCTTGCGTTAGCGACTACCTGCGCTTGATACATCTTGAAGTCTTCACTCATTGCCTCTTTAAAGCACACCGCCTTCGCTGCAATAACGTGCATCAATGGCCCGCCCTGACTCTCTGGGAATACTGCAAAGTTAAGCTTCTTCTCTAGATCAGGATTCGCTTTGGCGAGGATGATTCCACCACGCGGCCCGCGCAGGGTCTTATGCGTAGTAGACGTGGTGACATCGGCGATGCTTACCGGGCTTGGATAGACGCCCGCAGCGATCAAACCCGCGACATGAGCCATATCGACCACGAAGTAAGCGCCGATGCTGTCCGCTATATCGCGAAATTTTTGCCAATCGACAACACGAGAAAACGCGGAGAAGCCTGCCATGATCATTTTCGGCTTATGTTCCTGAGCCAGCGCCTTCACCTGTTCGTAGTCGATGTCGCCGGTTTCGCTATGCAGGCCGTATTGCACCGCATTGTAAATTCTTCCTGAGAAGCTCACGCTGGCACCATGAGTAAGGTGGCCGCCATCTGCTAGGCTCATGCCCAATACCGTATCGCCTGGCTTCAGCAGCGCCATGTACACAGCGGCGTTTGCCTGCGAGCCTGAGTGTGGCTGTACGTTTGCATAGTCTGCCCCGAACAACTCCTTCACTCGGGCAATAGCCAAGTCCTCGATAATATCAACGTGCTCACAGCCACCGTAGTAACGCTTGCCGGGATAGCCCTCTGCATACTTATTGGTTAACACTGAACCCTGCGCCTCCATAACCAGCGGGCTTGTGTGATTCTCGGATGCGATTAGCTCGATGTGTTGCTCTTGGCGAGTTCTCTCAGCTTCAATGGCCGCGCTAATTTCTGGGTCAAATTCTGAAAGACTAGTGCCGCTCTTAAACATCTGCTACTCCGAAGGATTATGCTTGAATGTGGATTCTTCTCCTAATTTACACCAGATTCGCTTTCGCGATTATGATCGTACATCAGGATTTTTGAAGGCGCTATTCTACATCATGAGCTTTCTTTGAGCATTAATATTCTTAGTATTCAGCCACTATTGAGGTATGCGAATGGACAGAAAAGTGCACTAAGCTTGTGCCATAATAGGCCCGATCGGTGCAAGCATTGTTGCAGCCTCGCCAGCAGTACAATTGAGTCCGCCGATAGTAATCGCGACAGCCCCAAGACGCTGTATTGAAGGCATAATTTTCAGAAAAATTAAATTTACAAACGTCATTCTTAGGAAACAGTTCAATGGCACAATTTGTTTACACGATGCATCAGGTCAGCAAAATCGTCCCGCCGAAACGACAAATTCTGAAAGACATCTCATTGTCCTTTTTCCCTGGGGCAAAGATTGGCGTATTAGGCCTGAATGGCTCCGGCAAATCGACGCTGCTGCGAATCATGGCCGGTGTAGACAAGGAGTTTAATGGAGAAGCGCGCGCGCAGTCTGACATCAATATCGGCTACCTACCGCAGGAGCCGCAACTGGATGAGGACCTAGATGTGCGCGGCAACGTGCAGCAAGGTGTGCAGGAGATCATCAGTCTCGTAGAAGACTTCAACGCTATAAGCGATAAGTTCGCTGAGCCCATGAGCGACGAGGAGATGACTGAACTATTGGAGCAACAGGGCGAGCTACAGACCAAGATCGATACCTGCGATGGCTGGGAGATCGAACGGGTTTTAGAGCGAGCCGCAGACGCTCTGCGCCTGCCGCCATGGGATGCCGAAGTGGGCAAATTGTCCGGAGGGGAGCGACGCCGTGTAGCTCTTTGCCGGCTACTACTCAGCAAGCCAGACATGTTGCTACTCGATGAGCCCACTAACCATCTAGACGCCGAGAGCGTCGGCTGGCTAGAACGCTTCCTACAGGACTATAGCGGCACAGTGGTTGCGATCACTCACGATCGCTACTTTCTCGATAATGCCGCAGGTTGGATTCTCGAATTGGACCGCGGCCATGGCATCCCCTACGAAGGCAATTACACTAACTGGCTTGAAACGAAAGAACAGCGACTGGAATCAGAGGCTAAGAAAGAAGCCGCCCACGAACGCACTATAAAGTCTGAACTGGAATGGGTGCGAGCGAACCCCAAGGGAAGACAGTCTAAGAGCAAGGCCCGTATCGCGCGCTTCGAGGAACTGAATTCACAAGACTTCCAGAAACGTAATGAGACGTCTGAATTGTACATCCCTCCCGGCAATCGATTGGGGGATAAAGTCATCGAGGTAAAAGACCTCTGCAAGGGCTTCCCGGATAAGAGCCTTATCGAGAACCTGAGCTTCTCGGTACCCAAGGGAAGCATCATCGGCATCATCGGTGGTAATGGCGCTGGTAAGACGACGTTCTTGCGTATGCTCGTTGGAACGGAACAACCCGATAGTGGTTCGATAGAATTAGGAGACACAGTTGATCTTGCCTATGTCGATCAGAGCCGCGACGAACTCGTTGGTGAGAACACCGTCTGGCAGGAAATTTCTGATGGGCAGGAGCAGCTGCAAATAGGCAGGTATGAGGTCTCCTCCAGAGCCTACGCCAGTCGCTTCAACTTCAAGGGCGGCGATCAGCAGAAATTTGTGAAAGACCTATCGGGCGGCGAACGCAACCGCTTGCATATGGCGAAGCTGCTGAAGCGCGGCGGTAATGTTCTGCTGCTGGACGAACCAACTAACGATCTGGATGTTGAAACTTTACGCGCCCTCGAAGAAGGCCTGCTCGCCTATCCAGGTTGCGTCATTGTGGTCTCGCACGATCGCTGGTTTCTTGACCGTATCTGCACTCACATCCTAGCGTTCGAAGGTGAAAGCGAAGTCACCTGGCACGAAGGTAACTACACAGACTATGAGACGGAACGCAGAAAGCGTACCGGCGATTCCAACGAACCGACACGCGTTAAGTATAAGAAGTTAAATGGCTAGTGCGCAGATTGGCGCCGCAGCAAGAACTAGAGTCCGAGCTCGTCTCGCATTTTCGCAAAACGTGCCTTCGCCTCATCCTTGCTGAGTGGGCGCACGATCTTGTCGGGAAGAGGCGTAACTACTGTCGCTTCTAGCTGCTCTCCACTTATCACGCGCCGGCAAAGCAGCTGGTAGTGATAGTCGAACAGCGGAAAGGACTGCGATTCGGACTCGGAAGCGAGAACAAACCAACCCGCGCCCTGCCCAGCTAGATACACCGCCTCGTGACTCCATGGATAATCACGCTTAGGAGATGACGCTTCACAGGCTTCAATATAGGCCTGTCGCGGCGACGGCAAACCAAACAAATCTAACCCCTGCTCACAGGCCTTCACTAAGGCCGCTATCGACGGCAGATAATCCTGCGTTCGAATTACCTGCTTTGCCGCATGCACGATCTGCAGTGGAGAGTACTGCTCGAGAGTACCCAGCCAATACTTCTTTGCGATAATTTGACTTTCCACATCGCTGAAGGCTTTATGAAATTGATTGTGATAAGCGAACTCAAACTCTGCGAAAATCTGATTTATCGCATCGACACGGTCGAGCTTGGCGTCTTCGTTAAACTCGCCAGTGGATTCCGCCACACCTTCGCTAACAATTGGAATGGATCTATTCTGCCCAACTTCGGTCAGCGATTCGCTGGAATCTTTCTTTAACTCTTTGCTGGCTTGATCCAACAAGGGATTGATTTTCTGCATAGCCTAAATCTGCACTCTCAGTTTGTTTCAGCTGTCGCGCCCAGTCTTGTTTGATGAATTGGAGAAACACCGTGTTCCAAGATGGCTTTACCTGCTGACTGTCTTTCCAATACATGACGAACTCGGGAATCTTACCTCGAGCATACTCTTCATCGATCTCCGCCAGCTGCAATATCTCGAAACAGTCGTTACTCGGCTGCCAGCTTGCCGTAATAGCTTTCGGCGTATCGTCGTAGCCAAATGATGCCGAAAATTTCGCCCACTGCCTGCGTATGTGCTCGATGAACTTCGTATTCCATGCGCCGTTAACCATGCCACGTTCGCGCCAGTAGAGCACAAACTCAGGGACAGCATCTTCGATGAAGCTGCTGTTAATTCCCGAAATTTCTAGGATGCCAACCGCATCTGCGCTAGGACGCCATGTGGCGGACATCTCGGTGGCAAGCTCGAATGTTCCCTTACGGGTCTGTTCGTTGCGCCATTCCTTTAATACATGCTTATAGAAAGCGTTCCCCCAAGAAAAGCGTGCCTGGGCACGGTCGCGCCAATAGCTAACAAACTCTGGGATGAGGGCGTTGGCAAATTCTTCTGGAACATTGTGTTGCTGGCATTTCTTGATCCAATCCAGGCTAGGCTGCCAATTAGGCGCTATCAGCGAGGCACTGCCGCTACTGGGAATCGAGGGTGTCGGAATTTCAGCTGTATCTCGAGGCATTTCTGGCTGCAAGCTAGGCGCAGGCTGAGTATTGACAGAATTGTTGCCTGCAGACTCGTTACTGGGGTCGTCTATTGCAAAGAAGCTAGTGCGTGACTCTGCAATTGGATCAGCAACTATGAGGCCCAAATTTTGTAAGCTGTTCTGCACTCTGCGAATGTCTACGGTGGCCCAGAAAGGAAAAGCGGTCTGAAAATCGCTGTCGCTTAGCACGGCCCATTCGAGGCTCGGGTTCGAAGCACGGCGACAAATTTCCTTGCCGTGAATTAGCTCGGCCAATACCTGCAGCATGACCGCCTCCTCCAATCCTATGGTCGCCGCTAACGTGGGCGATATAATCAAGGGGCGTTCTGGCAGCAGTGAAGATTTCATGGTAAATAGAATCGGTTGTCGTGCTTAGAGCTAGATGCTAAGAATTAGGCACCGAGAATTAAGCGTAAGCCACTAGACGAAAAAAGATGAATTCGGGTAGCTGCAGTAGAAGTTAAGTTACTGATTCGATGCTAACACAGGATGTTTTGTGAACACACCGAACAGTGTTCACAGAATCAATTTTTGCCTTTGTAATTTCTTAGCTGTTAATCTACGCACAATGTATCAACAGCTTATTAAATATTTTATCCAGCGCGAGCGTCTCCCATCGACTTATTTGGAGGATGCGACGCAGTGCTTCTTGCCTCTAGTTCGCGATATAGAAGCCGAGCTTCAATCGAACCGGCAAGGCCCACTCCTAATCGGCATCAACGGCGCCCAAGGAACGGGAAAATCTACGCTATCAAATTTGCTGAGCTGCCTGCTTTCGCACAGCGGTCAGCGCGTGGCCAATCTTTCCATCGATGACTTCTACTATTCCAAGGCAAAGCGGCAGGAATTGGCGGGCGAAATTCATCCGCTATTACGATCACGCGGTGTGCCCGGCACCCACGATGTATATCTCGCACTGCACTTGCTTAAACAACTCGCCGAGGCAGGCCCTGAGCAGCAAGTCATCCTTCCCGGATTCGACAAGTCACTCGATGACTGCCGCCCCCTTGATGCCTGCCAGAAACTACGCGGGCCGGTAGATATTGTCATTCTCGAAGGCTGGTTCGTTGGAGCGAAAGCTCAAAACCAAAATGAACTCACCCAGGCCAGCAACGAATTAGAGATCAATGAAGATAGCGATGGTCGTTGGCGTGCCTACGTCAACCAACAACTGGCGGGGGGCTACCAATCCCTATTCGACCAAATCCACATGCTACTGATGTTACAAGCACCGGGATTCGAACAAGTCTTAGAATGGCGTAGTTTGCAGGAAGAGAAGCTGCGAGCGCACGCGACGAAAGATGCCAGCGGGATAATGGATCGCAAGGCTATCGAACGCTTCATTCAACATTTTGAGCGCCTAACGCGGCACTGCCTACGGACGCTTCCAGATTCGGCAGACCGGGTATTTCGGCTCGATGCCGAGCATCGCATCCACCTTAGTTAATCCCAAGATAACTCTGAGCGAATGCTGAGCTAAGTCGACTCAACCATCTCTGGCTCTTTCGCCTTAGTAGCCTTACTCCCAAATAAGGGCTGCACCCAAACTCTCGCTAGCAACACGCATAACAACACCGCGGCTAACTGCCTCCACAGTGGGTAGCTCTCTCCGTGCGCCATCATCGAAATCTGCAGCTCCCAGGCGTAAAAAGCATAGAGTTGGTTCAAGATAAGCCCACAAGCTATTGCAGTCACGATCACGCCCGTCATATAGGCGATTAGTGAGCGCATACCTAACTGCTCCTTGATCACTCCCATAGTTGCGATATTGGTAGCGGGACCGGTCAGCATGAACACCAAAGCGGCGCCGGGTGAGATGCCAGCGAAGAGCAAACCCGCAGCGACGGGAGTCGAAGCTGTTGCACAGATATACATAGGTAGGCCTACGATCACCATGACGATCATGGCCAGCAAACCATCTCCCCACTGCAGGAAGAACGATTGCGGCACGACAGCTGTAATGATAGTCGCCGCCACTAAGCCTATTACCAGCCATTTCGCCGTATCGGAAATCATGCGGCCATAGCCGTATTGCACCGCAGCGACAAATTTTTCACCTAGGCTGGGCTCTGTCTCAGGCTGTTCTTTTTTCTCACTGTGGCAGCAACTGCTTTCAGCATTAACCGGTTTCGCTGCCTCGTCCTCTTTGTCGAAGCTATTCACCAGCACTCCGGCAATGATCGCGCTAGTGAGTGCTGCAATAGGCCTCGCGATCGCAAATATTGGACCGAGGACCGCATAGGAAAATGAGATCGAATCGACCCCAGTTTCCGGCGTGGCCACTAAAAAGGAAGATGTGGCACCTTTGGATGCTCCTGCTTTACGCACAGCCAGCGCTGTGGGGATTACTCCACAGGAACAAAGCGGCAGAGGCGCTCCAATAAGCGCGCCCTTTAGGATGGAGACGAAGCCCGGCTTTGCCAGTTGCTTGTGAACCCACTCGCTAGGAATAACCTGCGAGATGATCCCCGCCAATAAATAACCGATGAGCAGCCAGGGCGCACTCTCGACAAGCAAATTCCAAAAAATCGTCAATAAGTTCATTTGATTAACCTCGCCTCTTTCTTGCCTTCTCTAGATAATCCAGCATCGAGGGCCTCCATGATCGAGCAATGGGTAGCATTCTCGGAGCCCCCGCAGCAGCTCTCCAACAGCAGCTCTAGCGTCTGTTGCATAGACTGCAGCTCCGCCAATTTGGTGTTTACCTCAACCAGCTTCTTCCGGGTGATGTCAGTAACGTCCTGACAGCTATGGCTGCGTTTATCCACTCGTATCGAGAGCAGCTGACCGATATCCGCGAGAGAGAACCCGGTATTGCGCGCAGTCTTTACGAACTGCACACGGCGCACGTCAGAATCGGTATAGAAGCGATAACCCGCCTCGCTTCGATTGCTGGCATTAACCAGTCCGTGCTTCTCGTAATAGCGCAAGGTATGGGCTGAAAGCCCCGTCTGCTCTGAGAGTTCACTAATTTTCAACATGATCCGGATCCCAAAATCTACGCCAATTGGCTGAAACCTGGGACAAGTATAAGCTTAGAGCTGACTCCAAGGTCAATAGTTGATTTACTATAAATCGCACAGCAGGCGCAGAACCTAGCTATACGCTCAGCGATGAACTTAACTGAGAGTTCGACCTATCCAGTCAGCGATATCCACGATCTGCTGCGGGCACAGCGAATGCTCCATCGGGTAGCTGTTGTATTCCGGCTCGAATCCTAAGTTTTTCAGTGTAGCTAGGCTCTTCTTTCCTAGCGCCTCGGCAACTACTGGATCCATGCTGCCGTGGCAGACCAATATCGGCATGCCGCTTTGGATAGGGTTGATCTTGATGCTGTCCGCTGTCGCGAAATAGGTTGATAACGCCATTATGCCCGCCAAGGGCTTTGGATAGGTCAGCCCGGCTTCAAAGGAAACCGCGCCACCCTGCGAGAAGCCTGCAACGATGATGCGGCTGCTGTCGACACCGCGCTCGATCTCTCTGTCGATGAGCGCGTGCACCGCCGCTGCTGATTGCTGTAGTTGCTCTTCATCGACGTGTCTGTCTATATCCATCTCTTTGATGTCGTACCAAGCGGGCATTACGAAGCCATTGTTGATAGATACCGGGATAGAAGGCGCATGGGGGAAAATAAAACGTATCCCAAAAATATCCGGCAAGCTCAATTGCGGCACGAGCGGCGCAAAGTCACTTCCATCCGCGCCAAGACCGTGCAGCCAAATAATCGACGCATTCACAGCCGCGCCATTCGGCGAGTCCATCTCAATTGCAGGTAGTAATTCCATAACGCCTCTTTCCTCTTTTATTGTCATCCTGATTACCCGGCAGCACCGTACTCAGGCGTTGGGCAGATCGAGTTTATAGCAGGCGCAGTATCGCCTCGCAACTCATGAATTGCGATTTTCATCTTCAGGTTTCTGTGTTTTACTCATTACAAATTGGTAGTGCAGAGCAGATGCACAATAATAGTTTACATTTGCGTTGGAACAAAATGATGAAAATATCAGAACAAGAAAATAACTTAGCAAAGTCTACGCGTACTCCAGTTTCTTTACTCGCAGGCTTCCTGTTATTTACGGCTTTTGTTTCAGGCCCATTCGCCTTCGCGCAGGACCATAACGACCCGCGCTGGGTTACTACTTGGAGCACTTCGCCAAGCACCCTACCCGGAGAAGATGATCCCGACAATAGTTCGCAAGATCAAACGCTGCGCTTAATCGTCCACAGCAGTGTGGGGGGCGACAGTGTGCGCATTCGTTTAAGTAATGCCCATGGCAATGAAGCGATACAAATTGGCGCTGCCAGCATTGCATTGCAATCTGAAGGAAGTTCAATCCAATCAGGTACCAGTAAGCCACTGCAATTCGCGGGTCAGTCCATTGTCTCAATACCCAAAGGTGCAGTTGTTTTTAGCGACCCACTCAACTACGACCTGCCCGAGATGACAAACCTAAGCGTTAGTCTCTATCTTCCCGAAGACAATGGATTTCTAACCGCCCATGCGCTGTCGAATCAAACCAACTATGTGTCTGACAACTCAGATCAGACTAATTCCCTGAACCTCACCGACCAAACAGAGACTGCGGCCTGGCCTTTACTGACTGCCATCGACGTAATTAATGCTAATTCGATTTCCGCAATCGCCATAGTGGGAGATTCCATCACCGATGGCTGGGGATCTACCGCGAGCGCCAATCAGCGCTGGCCTAACCATTTTACGAGAAGACTCTTCGCAGACAGTGGCTCCAAGAAGTATGCTGTGGTGAACGCAGGCATAAGCGGTAATAGAGTAACGACCCAGGGCAACTCGCTCTTCGGGCAGAACCTACAGGCTCGCTTCGAACGCGATGTGCTCGCGCTAAGCAATGTAACTCATATGGTCCTAATGGAAGGCATCAACGACATTGGCATGTCTCCCAAGGGTGATTTAATATCAGCCGCACAAGTCATCGGCGGCTATCGGCAGGTCATGGCTCGCGCTCATGCCCAGGGAATAAAAGTTATAGGCGCCACACTCACTCCCTATGAAGGCGCGGCCTACTTCACGACCGAGGGAGAGGTCGTCAGGCAGGAAATCAATGCCTTCATTCGCAGCGGCGGCGAGTTCGATGGTGTTATCGACTTTGAGAAGGCTGTGCAAGACCCTGCCAATCCGAGTCGTCTTCTTCCCGAATTTACCGAAGACAATTTGCACCCCAACGATGCCGGCTATGCGGCGATGGCCAATATCGTAGAACTCGATCTATTCGATTGAATGGCTTGGTGGCAGCATCGCTACCCTCGCCATTGCAAATTCGGAAACAAGTGGAGAATATCCAGCGGGCTCCGTAATTTCCTTGGTTCCTAACGAGGTCATGATCAAACACGATGCTGGCTGGAATGAGGCGACGAATGACTGGGAGTTTTCGAGCTAGGGTATCCGAAGCTGGTTCCGAGATCGCTGTTCGTGGCACAATTGAAGTTGTGAACCAATTCGACGGCAATTGCTTCGGCTGTCATATGCTGGCCACACCCGAATGGGACCTGATTTGCCGCATCGGTCATGGCTGCGCGCCACTTCCGATCGACCGTGAGACAATCGCGAATATCCAGAAAAGCGACCCACGCTGCATGAAAGAAGGCTAGAGCTGCGCTCTATAACTAATGCTGTCGATTTCGACCCACGGAACCGGTAGTAAATTCAGCGCAATTCCCCACGCGCACCAATTTGTAACACAATTCCTTTTGAAACCTGCCCCACAACCTGAAATACTCTAGCGATCAGTGAGAGCGAGTGTCCATAAAAGAATTTTCATAACCTAGGTAAGTTGCATATGTTCAATCTAAAACAACGAATAGCCCTATCAATAAGCGCCTTGTTGCTTAGTCTGGTCTCAAACGCCACACTCGCCGATATCGATTGGCCGGAAGTACCTCCAGCCGAGGCGCCGGCACACTGGGGCGCTGTCTCGGCTAACTTCGAAGAGATTCCCTATCCCTACCCGGTGCACTTCCTGGAATTGAATCGCTTCCAGCAAGATATCCGCATGGCCTATATGGATGTGCCTCCAAGTGGGCGAGCAAACGGTCAGACAGTGTTCATCCAACATGGGATGAATTTCTACTCCGAAGCCTATACACCCACAATCAAAGCTTTGTCAGCCGCAGGTTTTCGGGTCATAGCCGTGGATAGAATTGGATATGGCAAATCAACTAAGCCAATACTTCCTTACAGCTTCAATTTCGTAGCAGCGAATATGAAGTCGTTGTTAGATGAGCTGGAAATTGACGAAGTCGCGATCGTTGGACACTCAATGGGTGGGATGACGGTGAGCCGTTTCGCGATGGTGTATCCGGACATCACGACTCACGTAGTTATGATAAATCAGATCGGCCTAACCGATCAGCGCCAAAGCCGACCTTGGAGGGACCCTTTCGCAGGGGGAGGAACGACTACGTACCAGTCAATCCTGCGTGGCCATCAGAATTATTTCCCACTGCGCTGGCCACCAGAGCATCTAGAATTCGTGCGCCGGCAATTTGGACAAACTATGAGTGGCGAATGGAATCGCGTAGCGCAAGTTCGCAGATTGCAGGGCCAGATGCTCTATGATGATCCTGTCGTCTATGATTGGCAGCATATTGCATCAAAAGCATTGGTTATCGGTGGTGAAGAAGATGGCCTAGTCGATGATTTCCCAACTCTGGCGCACAATGTGAATAACGAGCTACAAAACTCGACCATACTGCTCTATCCGGATGTCGGGCACGCCCCGCAGATTGAGATACCCGATCTGTTCCATGACGACCTGATTCGCTTCCTCAAGTCCGATCCGAACGCACCAGCCAGCGCATGGAAGTAATGCTGGGAAACAGATAGGCAATTGTAAGAATTGAGAAAGAAGAATTAAAAAAAGCCCGCTGACCATTTTGGTCAGCGGGCTTTTTTTATACTTTCTTTTACCTATCTAGTATTTCTACCGCATCGAACGCAACTGCTAGTCTAGTGACCGTCGTCGTCGCCGACTATCGCGCCAGGCAGTGCCATGGCGGTAAGCCTCGGCCCATTCTGCAGCATCACATACTGATGACCATCATGCTGGTAGGTCATCATGCCGTAGCGGCTGAGTTCAGTGGTCTCGATTCGCGCTAGCTCTTCGCCGGTACGCTTATCTACCGCGAACAAGTGTGGCGTCCCATCTCCAACCGCACCTGAATACATCAGCATGTTCTTAGTAACTACCATGGTCGCCTTGGAGCCGCTTCCGGTATTGCCTACATCGACGCCAGCAAGCAACGGATGATTAGCAATATTATCCGGTGTCTCTCCAACAGGCAGCGTGAACAAGGTATCACCTGTGTTCATGTCGATAGCCTGAATACGGCTATAAGGTGGCTTCGTTATGGGAATGCCCTGAATACGGCCTGGCGAGGCAGAACGGACAACGGCGTAGTCGGCGAAAGTTGTCCCTGTCGGAGCGTTCCAACGCAGATCAGCCTCGGCACCCGGGCCAAGTACTCGCGCCGTACAACCGGTGCTTGAGGTTACATAGAGAATGCCTAACTCAGGATCGGCTGCGGCCGGTCCATTGATGTTGGCTCCACCACCGCCGCCAGGACACCACAGTGCGGCAGTCTTGCCCAACTCATTGTCATAATGCAGAGGCGGATTAAAAAGTGGCCCGATCTCGAATTCAGACACGGCCTCTATCGCAAGTCTGCGTAGCTCGGGCGTGAAGTCGACGAGATCATCGATAGAGATGCCCTGTAATTCAAATGGCTCGGGCTTCGTTGGGAATGGCTGGGTCGGCGAGAGCTTCTCACCAGGCACCCGTGATCTAGGCACGGGACGCTCGACCATCGGCCATAGCGGCTCGCCAGTCTCACGATTGAAGGCATACACGAAACCCTGTTTCGTCGCCTGCGCGATTGCAGGTACCTCGCGTCCCTCGATATTAACATCCAATAAAATTGGAGCAGTCGGCGTGTCATAGTTCCAGATGTCGTGATGCACCATCTGATAGTGCCATTCTCTCTCGCCAGTATCGGCATCGAGAGCAATCAGGCTCGCGGAAAACAAATTGTCGCCCGGTCGGAAACCACCGTAGAAATCGATAGTCGCGCTGTTGGTTGGGATATAGACAAGGTTAAGGTTCTGGTCGGCAGATAGTGGCGCCCAAGAGGACACATCTCCAGTCCACTGCCAGGCATCATTTTCCCAAGTCTCGTGCCCGTATTCGCCAGGGCGGGGAATCACATTGAACTTCCACTTAAAGTCACCCGTTGCCGCATCGTAAGCGAGGATGTCCCCTGGAATATTCTCGATTCGAGCCTGGTTATAGCCCTGCTCGGCCGAGTTTCCAACGATGATCGTGCCATTAACTACGATCGGCGGCGAAGAAGAAGTTATATAGCCAGTCTCTAGGGGAATTCCCTCATAGGGATCGTAAGGGTGGCCTAAGTCGGCAAGTAGATCGACAACTCCCGTAGCAGGAAAACCATCCACAGGAACCTGACCACCAAAGCCCTCTAGAGGGGCACCGGTCTCAAGGTCCAATGCTATGAGGAAGAACGCCGGCGAAGTAATGTAGACCACCTTACGGCCGTCGACCTCGGCGATGGTGACGCCCTTACCGTAGTCTTTACGCATGGAATATTCGTAGCGAGCAGTCTTCGGCTCGACATAAGTCCAGGCCGTCTCGCCACTCTTGGCGTCGATGGCAATCACATAGCGACGCGGTCCTGCCACGGTAATAATCTTGCCGTCGACGTAGCTAGGTGTTGAGCGTCCACTCGCCGCGTTGAAGCTTGCGCCATCCCAGACCCATGCCTCTTCTAATTCTTGGAAATTCTCCGGCGTAATTTCATCGACAGGCAGGTAACGGGTGTGCGCATAGTCACTGCCTAAGGTTAGCCATTCGACAGAATCCTGTGCCAAAGCAAGTGAGCTAACACAAGCAATAAGCGAGACAGTAATTCCTCCGAATACTTTCCGGCTTAGTTTAGATTCACCAAAATAATTCATCACTTTAATACCTCACTTTTTTTAATATTGTGGAGCTCGCGTCGTTTAGTGGCAGAATCAATTACCTCTGCCATTCGGTCAAAACCAGTGTGTCTCACTCATTCTCACTAAAGTAATGGATACAGTCAGTACCTGCAAGCCATATATCCGAGCAAAACCCCTATAAAAATAGGCCCTTACGACAATACGCGCATTTCGTGCTGCAAGAACGGGATGACAATACTTGCCTCACTCAACGCTTCTTTAATCGCCTGATCCGAAGCAAATCGAATCTTATGGAAGCTTTGGGTTTTCGCCCAAGCACGTGCCGCGATATTGATTGAACTGTCGCCGAACTCATCGATGCCGATCTGAATAGCTCGCTCATTACTAAGACCATCTATAGCAGCAAGCTTGGATGAAATCGCTTTCATCGCCGTATCAAGATCGCTGTCGTAGGCAACTCCAACGGCCAGCTCCAAGATGGTATCGGTTTGCGAGTTATACAGTATCTCGCTGGCAATGTGCTTGTTAAGAATGATGATCAGTTCGTCGTCTTCATTGCTCAATAGCGTAAAGGCGAGGTGGACTTCCTTCACTACACCGAATACGCCTTTAACTCTGATTATGCCTCCGTTTACGAACGGGCGAGTGAAGATGATGCGCAAGCCCGCTCCATAATTCGAAAGTAATCCCTGAACAGCCAATCCAGCATCCAAACCTAGAGCGCCGACTGCAGCCATGAAAGGCGTAACTTGAATACCCATTTTCGGCAGCGCTATGAGTACCACAAAAACTATGATGGCAATGCGGGCTGCACTAGCAAATAATCGACTGAGGGTTATGTCTAATGACTTCTTGGCACACAAAACTAGCACCAAATCGCTAACGCGCCTGCCAACAAACACGCCTAAGACTAAAACGACCATCGCTCCGAATATCTGGAAGCTGTAGGTGACCATGTAGGTCACAAGCATGTTGTAGAGGTTGCTCATCTGATCTAATTCTTCTTGCCCCATAATCTTTATTCTCTGTAGCAGATTAACTCGCGTATCATATGAATCTCGTATTCTGCAACGTCAATTCGCGTAGGCAAACAACAGGCTTCTCAATCTCCCCATGAATCCCGATATCGACGAAAACTCAATGCAGGACGAAGGCATGACGATGCTGATAAATCGCCTTCGCAAGAATCAGCGCATACTAGGAAAGTGGGCGCGACAGCAAAACATTGAGTGCTTTCGTGTCTACGATCGCGATCTGCCGGAATATGCGTTTGCTATCGACTGCTATGGCCAGTATGTGCAGATGGCGGAGTATCAGGCCCCCTCCGAGATCAGTGATGAAAAAGTGAGCGCGAGACGAAAGCAGGCCATCGCGGCTGTTCAAGAAGTCTTCGGACTACCGCGTGAAAATATTGTGCTGAAGTCACGCGAACGTCAGCGCGGCACTCAGCAATATGAGGCCCAAGACCGGAGCAAAACATTCTTTTTCGTGAATGAGGGCCCTGCACGATTCTGGATAAATTTGAAAGACTATCTGGATACCGGATTATTTCTGGATCATCGACCTATACGCCAATTCATTCGCGAGAACGCTAAGGGAAAAAGTTTCCTGAATTTATTCTGTTATACCGCGAGCGCCAGCGTGCAAGCCGCTCTAGGTGGTGCCACTTCCACATTGAGCATCGACCTCTCCAACACCTACCTCGATTGGGCACGACGGAATTTCCTTCTGAATAAGATAGGTGGGAAAAACCATCGCCTGAAGAAGGCCGATTGCATCGACTATCTCAGCTCGAAATATGAAAAGTTTGATTTGATATTCCTAGACCCGCCTACTTTTTCAAACTCGAAGAGCAGTAGCAATGTTTTGGATGTTCAGAAAGATCATGGCACGCTGATCCGCAATGCCATGAACAAGCTAGAGAGAGACGGCCTACTAATTTTCTCCACCAATAAGCTCAACTTTAAACTAGACAGCGAAAGCCTAAAGAAATTCGAGATTCGTGACTACACCAAATCCAGCCTCGGCAAGGATTTCCAGCGACGCAAGATTCATCAGACTTGGCTAATCAGCCATAAATGGTCACCCCCGACTTACTAGTTATCAACTTGCGTTGAACCGGCTTGCGCCTTAACATCCATCCCATGAAAACTGCTATCAACATCACGCGCCTACTCTCTTTTCCCCTTATATGCCTTCTCCTAAGCTTGCACTCTGCTGCTGCTCTGGCGGCGGATACGGATACTTCTCCACTTGTCGGCTCCTGGGGTGGACCATTGGTGATCGGCGAAGATGATCTAGGTCTTATCTTCAATTTCTCCATGGCCGGCGGCGAATACTCCGCCAGCGTTATCAGCGAGGGATTAGGCGTCTATGGCATGCCGGCGGATAGGGTGAGGCTCAATGGCCGCTCGCTCACGGTAGTGATTGGCAGACTAGATGTTGAGTTCACCGGCACTCTGCGATTTGACGAAGCGGGTGAAAAATTGTTGCGTATAGACGCAAACTGGTTTCAAGGAAGTGAGATGGTACCGGTGGTATTAAGGCCGGTTGAATAGAAACGCTAGACGTAGCGACTCAATTTTCTGTTCGCTCGCCCCAGTCTTTCAGACAAGACTTTTACGATGTAGGTATTAAGCACAGCTGTGGATGCAGAAAACGTTCGCGACATCTCCTCCAACTTTTCTTTATCCAATCTAAACAGACGGGCATCGCTTTCAATGTGAGACTCACGGGAATAAACTAGGAGAGTCGCCTGTCTTTGATAGTATCGCTACATTATAATTCTTGAATTCGGAATTCTTGGACTTAGCATAGCCGCCGCTGACTGACCCTTATTAGGAATGTTAAATATGACACTTTCACCACCCCATCCCGTTTTTCTAACCCAGCTTCGACTAGAGAGAATCTAATGAACACATTTCTCAATGTGCACGCGAAGCGCTTCATAACCGCTCTTACCTGCTTCCTATGCCTGTTCGCTTTTTCTTCTGCATCTGCGACGACGATCCTCGGAATGGATATCGATAAGGTCGCAGCTGACGCGGAATTCGTTTTCGAAGGCTCCGTGATAAATAGCGAGACTCGCCAAGATAATAACAGCGGCATCATCAGCACCTATGTCACTTTCCAAATCAACGACATCATTAAGGGCGACTACATAGGTGATTCGGTAGAACTCAAATTCATGGGCGGCGTATTCAATGGCCAGATTGTACAAGTCAGCGGCATGCGTATTCCAGAAATGGATGAACAGGGAATCTATTTCGTCGAGTCCATGTCAAAAGATCTAATCAATCCCCTCATCGGTTGGTCACAGGGCCATTTCATCATCGTAGATGACAACGGTACGCGCAGGATTAGTACCGCTGGCAATCAGCCAGTACTTGATGTTGAGGCAGTATCGTCTATACCTCGCAGCATCAAGAAGCCACTATCGACTGTGGAAGGCAACACCGATATCGCGACCGGCGTCATGACCCAAACCAGTTCGATCATGGTCAAACGCGCTCTGACTGTTGAGGAATTCAAGTCGCGTATTACCAGTCTGTTAGCGAACTAGGGAACTTACTGGCTCGGCGTAAGTAGTGCGAGCAATTCAGCTCAAGGTAGTTACGACGTGTCGATCATATCGAATACGAACAACCCACCTTCATCTTTCGAAAAATTCACTTCGATATATGGTGTGGATGTGTTGATAAACCCCAACCCGAATATTGGTGGCAGCCTAGGATCGACTGATCCTATATTTAACAATAGGTTTTTAGATCTTGTGCAAATTGAGGTAGCGACAGCGTCTACTACGATAATCGGTCTTAATTCTTCGACTTTCGATACCAATCTATTGCTTGTTGATATCGTAAATAATGAGGTAGGCAACTTAGCCCTGCAGAATAATGTCAGTGGCACGGATTCTCGATTCGAGACCACACTTGCGCCAGGTACTTATTGGCTAGGCGTAACTAGTTTCAGTCCTAGTGAATCTGGCAGCTACGACATCGCGATCACACTCGTTCTTCCCTAGCTACCTACTTCCCTATCTAATTCTCCAGATAGCTCAATCCACCGCCATGCGCACCATAGCGATGCGCTTGGGCACCTGGCCCACGGGAATCTTTGCGATGGCTTCCATTTTAATAGCATCCACGGCGTAGGTAACATTGTCACCCGCAGCACCGATATACGCCCGTTTTCCATCGGGCGTGAATGTAATCCACTCTGGGTGCTGACCTACGAAAACGCGCCCAATCTCTTCTAGATCAGGTAGGGAATGGATATAGACGTGACTATAAACCTTGCTCGTCGACCAGAGCATCGTGCCGTCTGGGGATACTGCCAAACCATGTGCAGGCGCACCCTGTAAACCATCCAGATGAGCCTCCTCACCCGGCACTGCGGGATGCTCTACGCGAGCAACCTCTTTCCTGCTCGCGAAATCGACGACCGCGAAGCCGTGAAAACCAGAGAGCTGCACAAATATATTCTTGGTGGAACCATCGGCGTTCGTATCGAACGTCATGGGCCGGATTCCAGAGCTCATCTCTAGCTCCCAAACCACTTCATCCGTGCTGGTATCGATGACGTTGATAGTACGAGTTTGAATCGATCCAGCTACGGCGTAACGACTATCTGGCGTCACATAGACATTGTGAATAGCCCCGTTCACCGGCAGTGTCTTTACGTTTGTCATACTGGCCACATCGATAATGTCCACTGAGCCCGGCATCTCCATGATTGCTACATAGACTTTGCTGCCGTCGCTGGTTACACCCAAATTGTTCGGCCTGCCGCTAAGCGGTATCCGTCTCTTAACGCGCAGAGTTCTAGCATCAACTATATCCAGAGAGTGCATAACTTCATTCGTGATATAGATCTGCGAGCCATCGGGCGCACCGACCACACCGTGGGGTATTTCTATATCGGATATATGACCAACCACTTGGTTCGTCTCCGGGTCGATAATCGTTGAATCATCGCCTGCCGCATTCGTTTGAATAATCCGAATTGCAACACTGGAAGGCTCTCGCCTTGTTTTAGCGCCAGCTACCCAGTCGGCCATGATGCGCCACTCGGGGTCGAACTGGCTGTCAAAGTGTTTGCCACCGCCATGAAAGGGGTCACCGCCTGCGTCATAGGACAGGGGGTGTGTTAGGAACCGGCTTCGCAGCGGATCTTCGCCTGCGAGACTAAAACTGCTGGCCGAATCGAAATTCATTCGCGACTGCTCGTCGGTCCAAAATAGTTGGTGGTCTTCGAGGGGCTGTATTCTAAAACCACTACTGCGCGTATGACACTGAATGCAGCGAACATTGCCTTCACGCTTGGAGAGGAAGATTGGTTGCACTTCGTTCTTGAAGTAGTCGAAATCCAGTTGAACATCCTGCGCGAAGAGAATGCTGGAGTAGAACAATGTGACTAGGCTGAAGAGCTGAACACTCGTTCTCAATCTGATGTTGGGATTCATAGCGTGGCCTCGATTATTTTGATTCAGGACATTAACACTTATTTCTAGCTACTCTAGCAGTTGCACCGCCCCTGCGCTAGGCAACGAGACTCCAAAAACCTTCAGGTAGAGACGCCTTTCTTCGACAGCCATTCGAAACTCGGAAGACATATAGTGACTTCCGGTGGCTGCATCTGTATCCGGGGGCAGCAAATTGAGGACAATCGGTTCATTGAGCTCGCCATCGCCATTCGAATCAACTACCAGCGTAACTGCTGTAATTGCCTGCCCTTGTGCTAGCTCTCCCGTCTGCTCTTTACTGACTTGGAATTCAATTCGATTCGTAACCGCGCTGTATTCGAAGCGCGCGCCGACATGAAGCGAGCCTCGGCTGAAGACAAGCTTAAAAACCTGCGAAGCCGGGGCGAGCCCTGACTCTAGAGCGGGTGTTGTTGGGGGAGCGCGCCTACTACTCATCGCCGATTCATAAGGCTGTGCGATAGCCAACAGCTCGGCATCTTGTAAGAACCCGCCCAAGAGTTCCAATCCCACCGGTAAGCCATTGCTAGTAAACCCTGCAGGCATCGAGAGGGCTGGCAAGCCAGAGTTCGCACTAAGACTGCAATTGCTACCCGGCTGCGATTCGCCAGTGAACACCTGTGTGCGCTTAATCGTTGGGTAGGCGATCGCATTCAGACCCTGCTCACTCATCACCGACTCTATTGCAGCACGCAGCTGGGACCTAACAGCGATTGCTCTTCGATAGGCCTGCTCGTCGAGTTCCGATGCGTTCCGTCGACTCAGCACACCATCGACCGCCTCATGATAGAGGCCCTGGCTGACAATGAAATCTAGATTCAGGCTTTCATCCATAGAGAACGTGGCCAGATATTGATTTATGTCCGGCTTAAACTCGTGCCCGATTAATCCAGAGCGTCGAATTAGATCCGCCATGTCGGGAATCTCAACATCAACAATCTCGGCACCCTGCTGCTCGTACCAATTCAGAGCGTCTTCTATTGCTGCGCTCACTGCGCCGTCAGAACCCTCGAAATACTGTTGTAGTTTACCTATGCGCAGATCCGCCAGATTCGCAGAATACAGCCTATCCATAAATGCTGGAGCAGCCGCTGTTCTCATAACTTCCGTCGCCTCATCTCGGGGATCATAGCCGGAAACAATGTCGAGAATAATAGCGAGGTCTTCTGCACTGCGTGCTAACGGGCCTGCTACATCCTGCGTATGAGAAAGCGGAAGAATGCCGTAGATGCTAGAAAGCCCCTTGCTGAGTCGCAGTCCAATTAGATTATTAAATGCGGACGGTATGCGAATCGAACCACAGGTATCCGAGCCGAATCCAGCCGCGGCAAAACTAGCTGCTACCGCAGCACCGGTGCCACCGCTGGAGCCGCCGGGAACTCGCCTCGGATCATAAGGATTACGTGTCTGTCCTACTAAGGAACCGATACTCGTGATCCCCATGGCATACTCATGCAAGTTCGTCTTCGCTAGGATGATGGCGCCTGCGCGCATCAGTTTATCCACCTGCGCCGCATTTTCGCTGGGAATAAAATTCGCTAACGCTACAGAGCCTCCCGTTGTCGGCATGTGATCGGTGTTGTAGTTGTCCTTAACAACGATAGGGACGCCGTGCAGAGGGCCGCGCGAACCCGTTCTCTGCCGCTCCGCATCGAGTGCTTGCGCTTGAGCGAACGCCTCCGGATTTACGCGAACTATGCTATTGAGCTTTGGGCCTTGCTTATCATAGGCCTGTATTCGGTCCAGATATTGCTGAACCAATTGCACAGAATTAATCTCGCCCTGGCTGAGTGCGTTCTGTATCTCACTGATACTCGCCTCGAAGACATCAAAGTTTGACTCCGCGATAGCTGCGAACGGGGACAGTAAAGATAGAATTAATAAGAGGCAAAGAATACGAATCATGATGCACACCGATAAGTAATAGAGAAAAAGCGGGAAACAAAGTGTATGTGAATAACGAGCCTATGACCACCGCCTCCCTTTCAACAGCTCTACAGAAGGAGCACAGCATTCCGTCTAAGAGGAATGCTGTTAGAGGTGCTACGTAAATCTGCAACAATCGTCAGAAGCACCATCATTGAATTCGAATGCGACAGAATACTTCGGCGAAAGCTGGCCTAAAGTATGACTACTCAGCTTTCTTATCGGCGGGCAATAAAAGGCCGCTGTGATGACTTAGCATCACAGCGGCCTTTTAATACTTCTGCCTATTCTTTCGCCTTAGCGAAAAATTTTCTTAGTCAGGCACTCTCGCAGCACGAATTTCGATCTCAATTAGCCAGCCGGGGACAACCAAGCCAGCAATCTCTACGAAAGAACGAACTGGCTTCATTGCATTTTTCTCACTGCCAAAGAACTGCTGATAACCTGCATTAAAACCGGCGAAGTCCAATTCTCCATCGGCACCGGATACGGCGAATGCGCGCACCTGTACGATGTCTTCTAAAGACCAGCCCTGCGCCTCCAACGTTTCTTGGAATCTGCCAAATGTATCAATTGTCTGCTGCTCCATATCGCCCCACGTGCCGTCAGCTTGTTCCTGCGCACCGGAACCGCTGAGGTATAAAGTCTCGGCACCAGCTGGAATCATAATATTATTGTAAAAGTTTCTGCCCTCGCCAGTACGTACAATTTCTGCAGCACTTGAAACAGCAGCAATGCCCAGGACAACGGCAAGTGATGCAGCGATGGAAATCGCAGTGAGTGGCTTCTTAAATTTAATCATTGTTTTTTTTCCTCTATTCCAAATAAAACTAAAGCTTACTTATAATTTTTGTAACTGTGCCTCTGGCCTAGTTGCTTCTCTGGCAGCGTCCTTGTCGCCCATAATGCGGGTAGTGATCATTCCTGTTGTCATCGCTCCGTTCACATTCAAAGCAGTACGCGCCATATCGATCAAAGGCTCAATTGAAATTAACAGTGCGGCAATCATCACTGGAAATCCCATCGCGGGCAAGACGACTAATGCAGCATTGGTCGCGCCACCGCCGACGCCTGCTATACCGAATGAACCGATCGCGATAATTACTAGCAGGCTAACTATGAAATTGAGATCGATCTCTACACCCATCGTAGGCGCGACCATTACCGCGAGCATCGCTGGGTAGATTCCCGCGCAGCCGTTCTGCCCTATCGTCGAACCGAACGAAGCGGCGATGTTGGCAATCGGTGCGGGCACATTGAGTTCTTCTATCTGTGCGCGAATCGTCAAGGGAATGGTTGCCGCGGAACTGCGCGTGACGAATGCAAAAGTGAGAACCGGCCACACTTTTTGGAAATAGGTTTTAATGTTAGCGCCTAAGCCAATTATGATCACAGCGTGTACCGTGAACATGAGGGCGATAGCTACATAAGATGCGATCACAAAGCTGATCAAGTTCATGATGGCGTTGCCATCGGATGTCGCTATCACGCGAGTCATCAACGCCAGAACGCCGTACGGCGTTAGCGCCATAACAATCTTAACGAGGCGCATGATTATCGCCTGCAGTGTGTCGACTGCATTACGGATGCGCGACCCTTGCTCAGCGTTGTCTTCCGCCACCAACAACGCGGCTACACCAAAAATCAAACCGAAAACCACAACACCAATAATAGACATGCTGCGCTGTCCAGCAAGGTCCGAGAAAATATTGGTAGGAACGAAACTAACGAGGGTTTCGGCAAGACTCAGGTCGGCAACGCTACCCTGCCTTGCTTGCAATACTTCTGCGCGCGCCAACTCTGTGGCACCACCGACTAGATCGTCCGCATTCAATTGGAACACGGTAGCCATCATGATGCCGATAAGCGCGGCGATTACCGTGGTTACGATCAACGTTCCGACCACCGTGCCGCCAATCTTGCCTAGCGACTTAATCTCTTCCACCTTTACGACGGCAGCTATCATGGTGATTAGAATTAGTGGCATGATCATCATGCGCAGCAAGGCGACGTAACCGTTCGCGATTACATTTGTCCACTCTAGCGTAGCATCCATGACTACAGGGTTCACAGCAAACGCAAACTGCAGATACAGCCCGAACACAGTGCCGCCAACGAGGCCCATGAAAACACGGCGGGAAAGCGTAAACGCTTCATTCTTAGAGAACTGGTAAAGCAGGCTCACTAAGGCCGTAAAGAGAATCAGGTTTATTATCGCGATAATGGGCATTTGCGCAGCTCCTGTTGATGGCAGCACCTAGTCTAACGGGAAAGCAAGTTGATGTAACTCACTACATTGAGTATGCCAGCCTCATTGCGCAGGGTGCTCACCATGGTGCGCATCTGTGCCCCATATGTATCATCCGGGTGCGCACCTCTGTACCCGGCTAGGAAGTTCTTCAGCTGAGTGACGAGATACCAGTCATTCTGTCCCGCCAAGGCGGGTGCGCCAAGGCTCTGATTGCCCGTCGCGTTTGCTCCATGACAGACCGCACAACCACCATACAAGCCTCGGCCGCGCAGTGGATCACCGCCCTTTATTGTTGCCTCCGCCGGTATGTAATCCCAGCTGGATATCCAGTCGATGATGTCATCGATCGATTCATCGGTCAGTTTCGTCGCCATGGGACGCATAGCGGTACCTTCTCTATCTTCAGCGTGAACACCACGGATATCGGCGCGGAAATTTTCCAATTGTCGCCTCAGGTACCAAGGTTCCATGCCAGCAAGTCGAGGAGCCTGCACGCCTTCGTTGCCGCGGCCGTCTGTGCCATGACAAGTTGTGCAATAGCGATCGTCGAATGGTTCGCGCTCCGATTCAGCCGCGCTGGTGCCTCCAATACAAACCATGCAAAGACTAAATACCAGAAAGGTCTTCAACATATTCTTATTTCTCCAAATCTTGGAATAACTCACTCAATCAATATTGACGAGCCTTGCGGTCAAGCATCTGAATCTTGAATAACTACGCTTGCAACCGCTGATCAAAATCAGCCAACGCCCACTGCGCCGACATCACCGCACTCTCTTGCCATGCTGAGTGCATGCTCACCTGGTCACCGATCATATAGTGGCGACCGTTAACTGGCTGCTGTAGCACGCGGTACAACTCTTCTTCCTCATGGGTCCAACCGTCACTATCACGCTGCCAACGCGCAGAACAGCCAAGCATGTGATTCATGCGATGCCAGGCGATAGTGATGGGTTTCTCAACCTGGTTACGGTAGTTAGGGTGAATCTTCTCACCATCAGTTAGGTGAGCCTCGATACGCTGTTCTTGGGTCATCGCGGTGTGTAGCTTGCCGTCGATATAGTCGTAGGCCCCAAGTATTATACCCTTTTGTTTGTGCATGCCAGCACTCGGATACCAGATCTGTTTACTCGGATTACTCATCCAGCTGATACCGCCGTAGATATCTTCTTTTTCCCAGAAACGTTCCTTCGCTTGAAAGGCAGACTTGTACGCTGTTCCACGACGAATATACTTCAGCGCATCCACATATTGCGTTGGGAAATTGTTGGTGATACCAGTCATTATATGGCTCGGTATGCAATTGAAGCAGAAATCAGCCTGTAGTAAATGATGCGTGCCATCCTGATCGTAAGCGATGTCGATTCCGTCATCTTTGACTTCGACAGCATTCACCATCGAACGATAATGAATTTGATGACCTACATGATTGGTGAAGCCTTCAATGATCTTGTCCATGCCGCCCACGGCTTGAAACAGCATAGGCCCGGTATCGCCCTCGCTGGCATTCAAGAACCGGCTCCCCATCTGCGTTTTCAAAAGCTCGCTCATGGCAATGATATCTTTCTGAACACCGTGCTCTAGGAATCCACCAGAGGCATAGCCTGCACGTAAACTCCCCTTATAGAGATTGTCCTCGTTTAGGTCCCCGAAAGAGCGAATCAAGCTCATCAGGGTTTCCGCTTCTGAGTCGGTAAATGGCTGGTCCATTTCTCCAGCAGAGAGCGACTTCGCCAATAATTCCGCCAGAAATCCCCGCGTATGAGTTGTGTAGTCGATATTGCGAATCGGCTTCCCACCATTCAGCGCCGGATCTTGCATAAAGGAGGTCTTGTTCTCGTTGATGAATACTTCGAGATCGATCTCCAGTTCTTTGCAGTAGGCCAGCAGGTTTCTGTGAGTACTTGGAATGCGCGCCGCACCGGCATTGAAGTACATGTGCGGCTCGTCATCGAATTCACAATATTGGCGGTTGCCAATTTCATCGATTAAGTCACCGTGGCGTACTGTGAAAACTCTGCCGCCTGGCCGATGCGAGGATTCCAATATCGTGCATTCGTAGCCAACCTTGCTGAGTTCATAGGCAACGGTGAGACCCGACAGACCTGCACCTAGGATAGCAACTTTACGTTTCGCCGGATTAGCTGCACGCAGGTCCAAGGTGGCTGCCTGCGCTGTATGCGGAAGCAGACCCAGTGCCGAACCAGCTTTAAGCGCTGCCGCGGTCCCGCCGGCGGCACCCAATAAATTTAGAAACTCTCTACGTGTAACTTGTTTGGACACGCCTACCTCCAGAGGTGGCATCGATCTGGGCATGCACTCGCTAGCTGCCAGATCAGGGTTAAAAAAATAAATAGTTTCGAAAATGCAGTGAATTCATAAAATAAACGCCACTGCAGCTTAAATCAACGTACCATTTGAACTCGTGGATGAATAACGACACAAGTACACCTATTTCCAAAAGTCACTGCGGTACGCGCCGCGAGCGCACGAACACCCCGGAGTCTTTAATTCCAGGCCTTCCGCTCTATTATACGGCTGAACATTAGACACCAAAAGACTAATTAGCCACGCTTTCTCTGCAGTCGGATTATGGCTAATGCAATATTAGATAGTCCTGTCTGAAGCCTACTAAATTCATTCCATATGCCTTGGTAAAAACTGCTATCCTCGATGGAATTCTTAATTATAATCGGCAAGCAGCTACTATAGAATTGGGGCCCCTGGGTTAGTAGATCGTGTCCAGATACTGAAATCCGTTAGCAATTCTGAATTCCTTACACAGATTTGTGCTGCTTCTGCCCTAGTGTAGTAGTGCGGGAGGTAAATATAAGAGCCCTTGGAAAGACCGAGCCACATCGGGGTGCTAAGCTCTGTCGCGAGGAAGCACTAAGCTACCTCCAGATACAGCAAGCCTGCGAATAGTCTGCAGGCGAATTTTCAAAATTTTTAGTTCAAGCGACTAAAATGAAATACCCCTTAAATATCTAAAATCGGAACCTTTCATGCCCTTATCTGACTACTACCCCGACCTAATCTGCAATCTCCCAAAGTTCAGCGGCCGATTCGATGCGAGGAAATTGTCCGCTGAGAACTGTGACGTACTATTTGCTACCTACCCTGCCGGCACCCTCATCGAATCGCACCGGCACGACACAGACAATGTTGGCGTGATTACTAAGGGAGAACTGCTGCTAACTGTGGACGACGCAACGACAAACGTCTCAACTGGCCAGTGGTACCACGTTCCAGCTAACAAAGAACACAGCGCCGAATTTCGAGAAGATACCTGCGAGATTGAATTCTGGTTCACTGAATAATAAGCCTGCTTTTTTAACTCTGGAGCGAGCCGGCAACTCGCTCACTCGCTAAGCGTTGATGTCATGGATTAAGAAGTGCAGTAAGCGCAGAAGGCAGAGTCGGGTACTCCAACTGAATACCAAGATCGGCTAGCTTATGTGAAGTAACTCGCGAGCTGCCCAGCAGCAGCGCCTCCCCCATTTCGCCGAAAAGCAACTTCACCATAAAGCCTGGCAACGGCATAAAGTGGGGCCTATGCAGGGATTGCCCAAGATATTCGCTGAAATCTAGATTGCTAATAGGTTGCTGGGCAACGAGATTGATCGGGCCACTTTCGGGATTATTACTAATTAGATTGTGGATAATTTGCATAACGTCAGCGATGCTAATCCAGCTCATACCCTGTAGCCCACTCCCAACGCGCCCGCCTAAGCCCAGCTTAAAGGGCAGCAGTAGCTTCTTAAGCACACCACCGCGTGGGCTTAACACGATCCCGAATCTAAGATGAATAGTATTGATGCCAGCTACCTCAGCGGGCGCCGTTGCTTCTTCCCAAGCCAGCGCTACTTCTGCCAAAAAATCGCTGCCTACGGGACTGTTTTCATCGACGCTGAATTCGCCAGTTTGACCGTAAAAACCAATCGCCGATGCCGAAAGAAAGCTTCGAGGTTTGTTATCTGACTCGGCCAGTGCTGTAGCCAAAGCATGTGTCAATCGCTGCCTGCTATCTAGAATTTCGCGCTTCCTACCCTCGCTCCAGCGCTTGTCGGCAATACTGGGGCCCGCCAAGTTTATAACCGCTAATAGCGGAATTGACGGATCCATATGCACTCGGCCGGCAGCTGCATCAAAGTAGAACAGTGCGTCGCTGGAATGGCGACTTAGTTGATGGACCGCGAAGCCACATTTTGAGAGGTGCTCAACCAGCGCACTACCTATCATTCCCGAGGCACCGGTAATCAGTATGTTATTGCTTTGGGTTTGCGACATGGAGTTATTTCCTACTTTTTATCTAATAACTTGAGGTTACGCTTGTATGTACCATCAAGATCACCCGGCTCTCCTAAGACACGCAGTATGTTCATTTACGTTCACCACCGCTAAAAGCTATTGCTCAATTTTACCGGTTCGGTATAGATGCAAAAAAACTGAATAGAGGTAACGGGCGTATTATTGTCTTTCCTCCTCTAAAAAGCATCTAGATGGAAATAGCCCAATTTATTATCCACGAAACAGGAAATATAATGACAAGAGCGATCGTAGTAGGAGCCAATAGCAGTATTGCCCAGTCTGTTATCGAGCAGCTATTGAGTGGTCAAGTGGTCGAGCAGGTTACCGCGATAAGCAGAGATACAAACTCGCAACTACAAGAAAAATTTGGTTCCAGCCTGCGGTGGGTATGCTGCGACTACTCTGAAGAAGCGATGAAAGAAGTGTGCGTCAATCTACGCTCCCCAGAGAACGACTTTTCTCACGTTTTCATTTGCAATGGCCTCCTGCACACAGAACAGATAGCACCCGAGAAACGTCTCGAGGATATCAACACAGAAAAGCTCCAGACGGTCTTCCACGCCAATACCATTGTTCCGATGCTCTGGCTCGCCAACCTCGCTCCGCTACTTAGAAGTAAGATCGATTGCACGGTCGCCGTATTCAGTGCGCGTGTCGGCAGTATCGAAGATAATCGATCTGGTGGTTGGTATGCCTATCGAGCGTCTAAGTCGGCATTAAATATGCTCATAAAGACGGCTAGCATCGAATACCGGCGCCGCGCTCCCAATGTAAAGCTGATTGCGTTTCATCCTGGAACTACAGACACGCAACTCTCAAAGCCTTTTCAATCGAATGTACCAGAAGGAAAGTTATTCACGCCGAATTTTGTTGCGAGTTCCTTGGTTGGAATTATGGAAAACCTAGATAGAGAAAGCGGTGCAGAGTTTCTAGACTGGGCGGGGACGCCTATAACTTGGTAACGGAAAGCCTAAGATTGAGACATTACCCAGCACGACACGACAATGCTCAAACCAAGGAACTAATTTTTTAATGAAAAATAGCTTGAGTAAACTTAAGGCGCCAAACTCGATCTAGCTTGTGTGCCCCAGTGGCCATCTATCTTCGTAACTATGTATAACGATTCATAAGTGGCAAGCACCTCGTTGCTACTATTGAATCGCTGAAAAACCGTGGCAATATGAACCTTCGCCGATGAAACCAAAACCACGTCTCGCGTCAGCCAGTGAGAGTGATCCCACCCCGATGCAGGCAAAGATTCGAAGGCGAGGGTTTGCGCAAACTCTTCCGCACTGTCCCAGAAAGTTACCGTACCGCTGGCGAATCGAACATGTGGGTAGTTCAATGAAGCGGCCCATGCCTCAGGATCTCGTGCGTTGAAGCCCAGCATGAATGCATCCATGGCTCCCATTGCCCCGGCAACTGCCTCTTCTTCCTCCGCGGAATTTTGTGCTACTGCACTGATGCTTAGAACACTGAGTGCAACTAAGACGCAGAATTGCTCAAAAAAACGGCTGGCAATACTGGAGAAATGATTCACGGTGCCACCTTATATTCAATAGCAGTTAGTCCAGAATAGCAGAGATAGTAATTGAGGAAAAGACTGCCCATTTTCATTCAGTTCGGTCTAGTAAAGAGCAGTTCTTTACACCCATCCTAGGCAGTCAGATGACCATCCTTCACCCATATCAAGGCCTCTTATCCAACATAGGGGTGTGCGTGCTCATGCGCGGGCCGCGTATCCAGATGGCTGTGGGATAACGCCCATGCTCATCAATGAAATCACCACAGACGAAAAAAGTTTCTTCGTCACCCATATGTTCATGTATATGAAATTGTTCTCCCTTCGGCCAATGCACGAGGGCAACTGATTCGGTTTCAAACTGATGTAGGGACAACTCTTTTAGAGTTCCCTGCCCTGTGGGCTGCGGGTCAACTAACACAATCGCCAAAGCTGATTAGCTGCGCAGCTTATAGCCGGTCTTAAATAGGTAGTAGACCACCCCAAGACATGCAAACATAAAAATAAGAATGCTCGTCAGGCTCAGCATCACACTGACCTCAGAGATTTCGTAGAAACTCCAGCGTAGGCCACTCACCAGATACAATACCGGATTGAAATGAGAGATCGTCTGCCACGGCTGGGGCAGCATATCGATGGAATAGAAACTCCCCCCCAGAAAAACTAGCGGCGTCACCACGAGCATCGGCACTACCGAGAGCTTCTCAAAGTTATCTGCCCAGATTCCCAGAATAAAACCGAAGAGGCTGAAGGATACTGCCGTAAGTAGGATGAAGACCATCATCATGATCGGGTGAGCAATCTGCAGATCTATGAAGAAACTTGCCGTGATCAGAATTATTATCCCTAGTATCACGGCCTTAGAGGCGGCGGCACCGACATAACCCAACACCACCTCGAGTGTGGATACTGGCGCGGACAGCATCTCATACACCGTACCAACGAACTTCGGAAAATAGATGCCGAACGAGGCATTCGAGATGCTATGAGTCAGCAGGTTGAGCATGATCAACCCGGGCACGATGAATGCGCCATAGCTAATTCCGCTTACCTGATCGATTCTTGAGCCGATTGCCGCGCCGAAGACGATGAAGTACAGAGATGTGGTGATAACGGGTGCGACAATACTCTGCACCAAAGTGCGCTTGGTACGTGCCATCTCGAATTTGTAGATCGCCATAATGCCGTAGATATTCATGACGACTCCTCAACTAGATTAACAAAAATTTCTTCCAGGGAACTCTGTGTCGTGTTCAAGTCGCGAAACGCGATGCCGGCTAACTTAAGATCATCCATCAATGCGGTTATGCCAGTGCGATCTCCCTGCGTAGTAAAGGTATAAACTAGCTGTAACCCGTTCTCGCTAAGCTCAAGTTCGTAGTCGGCCATACTTTCGGGTACAACGCTCAATTGATCGCAGAGATCCAGGATCAATTGCTTCTTGCCAAGCTTCGCCATCAGCTTGTCTTTGTCTTCCATCAGAATGATCTCCCCATTGTTGATCACTCCAACTCGATCCGCTATCTCTTCAGCCTCTTCAATATAGTGTGTGGTTAGAATGATCGTTACGCCTTCAGCTTTTAGTTCGCGCACGATCCCCCACATGTCTTTCCTAAGATTGACATCCACACCCGCCGTAGGTTCGTCGAGAAACAATACAATCGGCTCATGGGAGAGCGCCTTTGCGATTAATACGCGACGCTTCATGCCTCCGGACAACGTCATGATCATATCGTCTTTCTTGTCCCACAGAGACAGAGAGCGAAGTACTTTCTCGATATGCGCAGCATTCGGAGGCTTGCCAAACAGGCCGCGACTAAACGAGACCGTATTGAAAACAGTCTCGAAGGAATCGGTCGTGAGCTCCTGAGGAACTAGGCCTATGATCGAGCGTGTCTTGCGGAAGTCTTTAATGATGTCGTAGCCATCAACTCTCACTGTCCCAGAGCTAGGATTCACGATGCCGCAAACGACTGAGATAAGAGTTGTCTTACCAGCACCGTTTGGTCCGAGTAGAGCGACAATCTCCCCTTTCTCAATTTCGAGGTTTATATCTTTGAGTGCGTGAAAGCCGCCCGAATAGAATTTATTCAAGCCGTTAATGCACAGTATAGATTTTTCGTCGGAGCTCATGGGCGAAAGAGTATGAACACAGTCACATGCAAATACAACTTACGGTGTGGATGAGTTCTATCCGGCGCCAGTGCCACCTATACTAGCGCCATGTCTGAAGAACTCCATGTGGGGATCGACCGAACGATTCCCGCGGTAGCCGCTATTGCAGCTGCAGTAGCCTGCTTCTATCTGAGCTGGGTGTTAGCCAACGTATGGTGTGAGCCGATGATCTGAAACGATGACAATTGAGTACGCCTTAGTGTTGGTCCGCTCCTGCTCGAACTCATCCTACTGCACTCGGGCGCCTTAATGGTCGGCTTACTCGGTCAGCAACAGAACAGCAAACAACAACTAAAAGTAGCTGCCACCCTGTTCACTTTCTATTCAGTAGTAGTATGGGTCTTTGCTATGTCTCTGGACACACAGGCATTGCTTTGGGTTTTTGCCAGCATAATATTAGGGATCAACTACTGAACCCCAAAGAAAGCAAGAAGGCGCTTATGGCGAGACCGGGCATTGGCGTGCTACTTTATCTGCCTGTCGTATTTGGTACGGTGCTCCTCCCGATACCCGAGCTCGGTATTGAATGAGGGCTATCCAGACCGAGGCGGCGGCCTCTGGGAGATAGAGAAAGAGAAAGAGAAAGAGAACTGAAGCGTGTAATCGCAGGCACTGCACTGTGTATCCTAATAGGCCTCGCCGAGATCACCGTGCTGCGGCCATCGAGCAAACTGGGCAGCGGCAATGCTCCAAATGAATAAATCAGCTATTAAGATAAGAAGACGCAAATGAACCGATTGAACAACAACGACAAACACTCGAAGCTTTTAGAGATGTTGAATGTAATGAAACTGAGAAGAACATCTCTGCTTTTATTGTCCGTATTCTTTTTCACGTTTTCTGGATATGCGCAGGATACTGTTGAGCCCTCACTCAACACCGAAGAGATTGCACTCACTTCCTGGCTGGATTCGCAGGAAGGAAATATGCTCGAGATGCTCGAGCGGATCACCAATATTAATTCAGGAAGTCTCAACAAGCAGGGCGTCAATGAACTCGCTTCGATATTTAGCGAGGAGTTACGCCAGCTAGGCTTTTCACTCTCTACCTTGCCCGGAGAAGTCATCGAGATGCCGAGCTGCCCAGGCAGCGACTACAACGTCGACGTCGCCGATCATATTCTTGCGAGCAAGAACGGCAGTGGCTCAAAACTATTAATAATGGGCCATCTGGATACGGTGTTTCCGCCGAGCAGCCCGTTCCAAAAATTTAGTCGCGAAGGTGACACCATGTATGGACCTGGCGTATCCGACATGAAGGGCGGTTTGGTCGTGATGCTATATGCACTCAAGGCGCTGAACGAAAGCGGCGAGCTGAGGGATAAGTCTATTACCGTGCTACTCAATAGCGACGAGGAAATGGGCTCGCTCTCGTCCAGAAAGTATCTCGAAGAGCAGGCGCTACTTCACGACTGGGGCCTAGTGTATGAATCATCTGGCAATAATCGACTCACTAGAGAACGCAAGGGATTGGGTCAGGCACGTTTCGTCGTGCATGGCAGAGCGTCTCATGCAGGTGGCGCTCATGAGCAAGGCAGGTCAGCGATCAAAGAGCTAGCCTACAAGGTCGTGCAGATTGAGAACATTACAGATTATGAGACCGGAGTAACCGTCAACGTGGGCGTGATTAGCGGCGGCGAAGCACGCAATACAGTCGCTCCCTGTGCAGAAGCACTAATAGATCTGCGCTATCCAGAAGCACAGCAAGGTATTGATGCGGTCGCCCAGTTCGAAGAAATTTTCGGTACCGTCTTTAGCTATCCAGTGGACTCTGGAGAAATAACGACAGAAAGTTGGACCAATCTACATCGCCCGGCAAAGATAGCCACACCTGAATCGGACTATCTATTGAACAAAACCATCGCCATTGGCCGCCTGCTAGGACAGGAGTTAGGTGTTGGTGATTCCGGTGGGGGAACCGACGGATCACTTACTCAGGCAGTTGGGCTGCCGACGCTGGATTCCCTAGGCAGCGCCGGCACCGGCGGCCACTCCAATAGGGAGCAGGGTCGGGTGAGTTCGCTGGTTGAACGCGCGAAACTCAGCGCGGTACTTATCCGTAGACTGGCAGCAGAATAAGTGTTTTGATGCTATAGATCGAAGCGCAGTCAATGACCTGGGCTCTTAGTACCGGTTAGATTCTTTGCTGACGGGTGAAAAAAAATAACGCTGAGGACAGCGAATGACTGCAAACCTTGATAATAGCTCCGAAAACACCTCGGAAGATTTAGCATCCAACTTGTCGCCAGAAAAAGTAGCTGCCGTCAAAGCCTACCAGAACCCTTATTACCGCTATCTAGTGTTAGGCATTCTCACCGCCGCCTACGTCTCTAATTTCGTAGACAGGCAGGTCATCAATGTTCTCGCGCAATTCATCATCGACGACCTACAGATTAGCGATGGTCAATTCGGCATGCTATCCGGCCTCGCCTTCGCATTAATCTACACAACCCTTGGCATACCCATCGCACGTCTGGCCGACATCAGTAACCGACGCAATATTATTGCCATATCAATTACCATATGGAGCATAATGACAGCTCTCTGTGGAGCGGCGAATAATTTCTTTCAGCTATTCATGGCTAGGTTTGGCGTCGGCGTCGGAGAAGCAGGCGGATCGCCCCCAGCTCACTCTATTGTCTCTGATATTTTCCCAGCGGAGCAACGGGCTACGGCTTTATCCATCTATTCTCTCGGAGTATACGGCGGCATTCTGGTCGGTACAGTCGGCGGCGCCTATCTCGTTCAATATTTCAATTGGCGTGTTGCTTTTGTAGTGGTTGCCATTCCGGGAATATTTCTCGCGCTACTCGTTAGATTCGTAATCAAAGAGCCGCCACGTGGCATGGCCGAAGCGCGCAAAGACGTGGCGCCACCGGGTTTTCTGCGTGTGCTGCATTTTCTTTGGGATAGAAAATCGTTCCGACACCTCTCCTTTGCCTGCGCACTGCATGCCTTCGTTACCTATGGCATGGGCAACTTTATGCCGCTATTTCTAGGGCGCGTCCATGGCATGCCAATTCTAGATGTGGGCTGGTACTACGGCCTGATCGCGGGGATCGGTGGTTTGGCCGGCACCTTCTTCGGTGGTTGGATGTCAGACCGTATGGCCAACAAGACCGGAGACAAAACCTGGTATGTGTGGATTCCCTTCATCTCAACACTGGCGGCAATTCCTCTAGGACTGATTACTTTTTTGGCGATGCCGAACGGGTATACCGCGGCATTTTCCTACTTTCTGCCGGTATTCTGTGGCGGATGGTATCTTGCGCCCTGCATTGCATCCACTCACTTCCTAGTTGGCATTCGTATGCGCGCCATGGCATCGGCGATATTGCTGTTCATGTTAAATTTAATCGGCTTGGGACTAGGCCCAATGCTAACTGGCTTCATGAGTGATTTCTTCGAACCAACCTACGGCTCTGATTCGTTACGCTACGCGATGTCGATTACGCTGCTGGTGAATTTCTGGTGCGCCTTCCACTATTGGAAAGCGAGTCGAACGATTGCTGCAGATTTCGATAGGGCTCCAGACTAACTGGCTTCTAACCAGTTGACCGGGATTTCGAAAGGAGCGCAGCTCTACAAACCGCACCGTTATAGCGCGGCCAGAAGGGCGAAGGATTTAGCTAAGATAAATTCTGAGTCAATCTCTCACGGTCGATCAAAGTACTGCCCCTTTGATCTTATTGGTTGTTAGGAGAGTTGCTAGATCGCCTCGAGAGCCTGAGTAATTTTGCTAACGCCGATTACCTCAATCCCTGGAATCTTGTTCTTCGGCGCATTCGCCTTCGGTACGATAGCTCTAGTGAAGCCATGCTTAGCAGCCTCCTGCAATCGTTCCTGCCCACCGGGCACAGGTCGAATCTCACCCGCTAAGCCCACCTCTCCAAACACGACCAGATCCTTAGGTAGGGATTTATCCTGAAAGCTGGATACTATCGCGAGCAACAATGCCAAGTCGGCACTTGTCTCGGTCACTTTGACCCCGCCCACGACGTTAACGTAGACATCCTGATCCGCCATATACAATCCTCCATGACGGTGTAGAACTGCTAGCAGCATAGCTAAGCGGTTCTGCTCGAGACCCACTGCCACTCGACGCGGGTTACCCAATTGACTGCCATCGACCAGAGCTTGAATCTCCACCAGCAAAGGGCGCGTGCCCTCCCACAACACCATGACTATCGAGCCAGGTGTATCTTCTTCGGTTCGCGCCAAAAATATCGCAGAGGGATTCTTAACTTCTTTGAGCCCAGTTTCCGTCATCGCAAACACGCCTAGCTCGTTGACTGCTCCAAAGCGATTCTTCTGCCCGCGTAGGATGCGATACTTACTGTCGTTGCCGCCTTCCAACATGATGAAGCAATCGATCATATGCTCCAACACCTTGGGGCCCGCCAGATTGCCATCCTTGGTCACGTGACCAACCAGAAATA
>JAPKAI010000083.1 GCA_028825335.1 Gammaproteobacteria bacterium
CGCGCCTTATGGGAGCAACAGAGCCAATCTGTGCCTAGACATGGCCCTCGCCTGCGCAGTATTCGAGCAGGATGTAAATTACGTATTTCTAGATGACGGCGTTTATCAATTACTTAAAGGACAAGATGGCGCAGCCATTCTGAACAAGACTCTAGGAAGCGCCCTTGAGACGCTCGCCTTGTACGGTATTGAAAACGTGTATGCGGATCAGCAATCATTGAAGAAGCGAGGCATCGACATAGCAGCTCTACTTCCCGGTATGCAAATGATCGAAAGCGATACAATATCTAAGCTTATCGAGAACTCAGATACGGTATTCAATCTATGAGCTGCCTACACACTATAAATAGAAGCCCAGACTACAAGCTTTTAGAGAGTTGTCTCAAGGTAATTAACGCTGATGATGCCATCCTGTTTATAGAAGACGGCGTCTATCACTGCCTTTCGCTAAGTGATCTACCAGCTATCATAGAAACAGTGAAGGTATACGGTCTACGCGAGGATATGTTGGCTAGGGCAACGCTTTCCAAGACTATGGATAGGGTAGAGGTAATAGATACCGCTCGATTTGTCGAACTATCCTGCGAGCATGACAAAGTCGTGAGTTGGTTTTAGAGCATGATGATTGCAAACTTCATGGAAATAAATGGCCGCGAGATAGCACTCGATAAGGATGGCTATTTGGTCGAGCTTGCGGACTGGGACGAGCATGTCGCTTCTTCCCTAGCCTCCCAGGAAGAAATAATACTGGGGCCCGCACACTGGGAAGTAATCAACCTGCTGCGCATTTTCTATAATCGTCATCAGATGTCACCCGCCAATCGTGCGCTGGTTAATCTCGTTAAGCGAGATCTAGGTGTCGATAAAGGCAAGAGTGTTTATTTGATGAAACTGTTCCGAGGTTCGCCGGCGAAGACTGCCAGCAAGATATCGGGATTACCGAAACCGGAAAACTGTCTGTAGTTTTGACTTATTCTTGATGCTCTAGGTTAGCTTGGGTTAAACCAAGAAAGTGATTTCTGGAGTTTAACGACCTCTCCAATGATGATTATAGTCGGCGCCTGTATTTCTTTCTCCACAGCTAGGCCGGCTATTCTATCCAAACTTCCTACTACTACTTTTTGATTCTGGGTTGTTCCTTGCTGAATGACAGCCGCGTGTGTTGTCGAAGACATACCATGTTTAAGAAGTTGATCGCAGATAAAAGGCAGGCCAGCAAGACCCATATAGAAAACGAGTGTCTGTTGCTCCTTTACTAAGATATCCCACTCCAACGGCACCCGTCCGTCCTTCGTGTGCCCTGTAAGAAAACGCACCGATTGCGAATAGTCTCGATGAGTAAGTGGAATTCCAGCATAGCTCGCGCATCCTGAAGCGGCAGTGATGCCAGGGACTATCTGAAAAGGAATGCCTGCTGCAGCCAGAGATTCGAGCTCTTCACCACCGCGCCCGAAGATAAAAGGATCGCCGCCCTTAAGCCGCAACACCCTTTTGCCCTCTTTGGCCAAACGAACTAACATTTCGTTTATGGTCTCCTGTGGCACGGCGTGATCTGCACTGCGCTTGCCTACATAGATCTTCTGAGCATCTGGCCTTAGTTTGAGTAATATCTCGGGCGAGACCAATCGATCGTAGAGTACAACATCCGCCTTATGCATGAGCCGCAGCGCGCGCAAGGTTAACAGATCAGGGTCTCCGGGGCCTGCACCCACAAGATAGACTTCGCCGCCAACTCGATCACTTTGTGAATTCGTTAGCCAATTATCCAGCGCGGATCTCGCCTCATCATCCTGACCGTTATAAACTAGTTCTGGTATTTCGCTGTCGAGAACGTTTTCCCAAAAACGAATCCTTTCTGAAAAATCATCGATTTCGGTTTTTACCCTTCCCCGAAACGAGCCTAGCAATTCGGCCAACTTGTCTATTCGCCCAGGTATCATGGTCTCGTTTAGTTCCTTGAGCTTACGAGTAAGTATTGGCGAAGTACCGCCGCTAGATATAGCAACAACGATCGGCGAGCGGTCAACTATCGACGGCATGATGAAGGAACAAAGATGGGGTTGATCGACTACATTTACGGGGATGTTAAGCTTCGATGCGATAACGCTAACGCGCTCGTTGATCTCAAGATCATCGGTAGCAGCAACGATGAGAACCGCGTCGTTTAGATCTGCTTCTTCGAATATTTTTAGCGTAATTGTGCAGTCGCGATCCAAGCGGAGTTTGCGTAGTTCTTCGCTCACCAAAGGAGCAACGATATGTAGATCTGCTCCAGCGCGTAGCAGCAGAGTGGACTTACGAAATGCAACTTCTCCACCACCGACAACGACGCACTTCTTGTTTTTGATATTGAGAAATATCGGTAGGAGGTCCATCAGACAAGCAGCTCGATCCCGTTCATGTAAGTGTGTAGAGCCTTAGGTATCTGAATACTACCGTCGGCTTGCTGGCCATTTTCTAGTAGTGCGACGAGTGTCCTGCCTACAGCCAGCCCTGAGCCATTGACGGTATGTAGCAGCTCGGGCTTACCTGTCTCGGGATTGCGCCAGCGCGCCTGCATGCGCCGTGCTTGGAAATCGGTAAAGCTGCTGCACGAGGAAATCTCGCGATAGCAGTTCTGCGATGGTAGCCAAACTTCGAGGTCATACGTCTTCGCCGACGCAAAACTAGTATCTCCGCCGCATAACACCACCTTTCTGTAGGGCAGTTCCAGCAGCCGCAATATAGTTTCAGCGTTCCCCGTAAGCTCTTCCAGGGCAGCTTCCGAATCTTGTGGCCGAATAGCTTGAACCAACTCGACCTTTTCGAACTGGTGCTGCCGGATCATGCCCTTGGTGTCCTTGCCGTAGCTGCCTGCCTCGGATCGGAAACAGGGAGTGTGACAGGTGAACTTTAGGGGGAGCGAGTCTGCATTAACGATCTTATCTCTCATAAGATTAGTTACCGGCACTTCGGCAGTTGGAATCAGATAATACTCTTGATCTCCCCGAAGCTTAAAGAGGTCCTCTTCAAACTTTGGTAGCTGACCGGTACCTAACAAAGAGTCCGCGTTGACTAAATAAGGCACGTTCACCTCGGTATAGCCATGCTCTCGAGTATGGGTATCGAGCATGAATTGAATCAGTGCACGGTGCAGCTGCGCCGTTCTGCCAGTCATGACGACGAAGCGCGAACCGGTAATCTTGGTTGCGCTCTCAAAGTCTAAGCCTTGCTCCAAGGCCTCGCCCAACTCTGTGTGGTCTTTCACTTCAAAATCAAATGACTTTGGAGTACCCCACATGGAGATTTCCTGATTGTCACTCTCATCAACGCCCACCGGCACCGAATCGGAAGGCACATTTGGCACCGTTAACAAGTAGTCATTCAGCTCCTTCTGAAGCAGATTAAGCTGTTCCTTCTTCTCTTCGAGATCGGTCTTAATGCTATCCATAGATGACAGAATTTCGGATACGTCTTCGCCGGCCGCCTTCGCTTTGCCGATAGACTTAGAACGCAGGTTCCGCTCATTCTGCAGTCCTTCGGTCGCCGTTTGTAATATCTTGCGCTGGCTATCCAATTCCGCTAACCGATCTACGTCTAGCTCGAATTTCTTCTTCTTGAGTGCCTCTGCAATTGTCTGCGCATCACTGCGAATAATTTTGGGGTCTAACATGTGTCCGTTCCTGAAGGAGTCTACTCAGAGCATGACCCGCGTTACCTGCATACCCGCAAAGGCGGCGAATAAGCAGAGCGCGACGCTACTGACAATATAGAAAAGTGCGGTATTGTAGTTGCCCTGTTCGAATAACAAAAGCGCATCGAGGGAGAAAGTTGAAAATGTAGTCATGGCGCCTAAAAATCCAACTACGATCAGTGGCCGCCAGGGTTCTGACAATTGTGCTTTCTCTGCCAGCACGACAAAGAAAACGCCAATAAGGAAAGAGCCTAAAACATTAGCCGCAAAAGTCCCTAGCGGGAAGCCGCTGTCATTGAACCTTTGCACAGCGGTGTGAAGCCAGAAGCGAGACACGGCGCCAAGAGCACCTCCGAAAGCGATTGCTATATAAGTGTTCACGATAACAAATCAATTAGCCGGGGTGGCTTTGTCGGAAGGGTTAATACTAGGTTACTGAACATAATCATTCTCAATAATCTCGATATTCTCCGGGGGAACGAATTGAAACTTCGCATCGTCTATCGCTGAATTACGTATCACATTCTCAAAACGCCAAACTGTTTGCTGCCCATTCTTGCTGTTGAGATAGATCGACTCCAATTCATCGTGCATAAAATTTATGGAGATAAGTTGGTAGACGTTGTCAGCGGAGCGAGGAGTCAGTTCGAATTCCTGATGTTCGTTTTCCGTAGGAGTAAAACTGTCGATCGCATAATCCCCGCCTAGTGATTCTATGTTGCCGCTTAGCAGCTGCGCGGCCAACTCTGAACGGCTACTATCCCAATCTTCGATGACTACCTGCTCTAGATCAGGTTGATAGTTCCACAACGTAGTGCCGTCGGTAACGATCAATTCGGGAAAGGGTGTCAGCGTTTCCCAATAGAAGCCATCAGGTTTCTTTAGTAGCATTTGTATCTCGCTCTCTTCCAGCACGCCTCCATCTGACTCAACTATCAATTGCACGACATCTGCGGCCAGTGTCTCTATATTTCCCAGTAAAGCATCTAGTCGATCAAGCGCAGTGCTATTTGTCGCTGACTGAGCAAAGCCGTATCCCGCGCCAAGGCTAAGAAGCGTAAAAACAACCATGATCTTTTTCAAGAGTTTATTCATTTGTTAAAACTTCTGGTTAGCTTTCAATTAATCGCGTGGCGGCGGCGGAGCAAGAACTTCTCTCGAGCCGTTGCTTCCCATCTCAGTGATGACACCGGTGCGCTCCATAGTTTCTATCATTCTGGCTGCGCGGTTGTAGCCGATACGTAGCTTTCTCTGAACAGAAGATATCGAGGCTTTGCGTGTTTCGGTGACAAAACTAACGGCTTCATCGTAAAGCGCATCACTTTCATCGTCCTCACCTGCCCCCGAATTGTTCATCGCCCCCATGTCCAAATCGTCTACGCTTTGCGTAATAGAATCGATATACACCGGCTTGCCACGCTGTTTCCAGTCTGCAACGACCCGATGTACCTCTTCATCACTCACGAAGGCGCCATGTACACGAGTTGCTATACCGCCGCCGGGAGGAAGGAATAGCATGTCTCCATTACCCAATAGTTGCTCGGCGCCGCCCTCGCCCAGAATCGTTCTAGAGTCGACCTTCGACTGCACCATAAACGACATTCGCGTCGGTATGTTCGCCTTGATTAATCCGGTTAGCACATCCACTGACGGCCTCTGGGTCGCGAGGATTAAATGTATGCCCGCTGCTCTAGCTTTCTGAGCAATACGCGCGATCAATTCTTCTACTTTTTTACCTACTACCATCATCATGTCAGCAAGCTCATCGACGATGACTACGACACAAGGTAGTGCTTCTAATTCCGGTGCGCACTGCTCTTCCTCTAACAGCATCGGATCAGGCTTCCAAGTAGGGTCCATTATTGGATTGTCTGATTTCTTAGCATCGGTAACCTTCTTGTTGAAACCCGCTAGGTTTCTAACACCCAGAGCTGACATTAATTTATAGCGACGCTCCATCTCGGCAACAGACCAACGAAGACCGTTCGCAGCATCCTTCATGTCAGTAATTACTGGAGTTAGCAGATGAGGAATGTCATCGTAGACTGAAAGTTCCAGCATCTTTGGATCGATCATAATCATACGAACCTGTTCCGGCGTCGACTTAAACAGCAGGCTAAGGATCATTGCGTTAATGCCAACAGATTTTCCCGAGCCAGTAGTTCCTGCTACCAATAAATGTGGCATCTTGGCTAAGTCGACAATTACCGGCTTGCCCACAATATCATGCCCTAACGCCATGCTCAGCGGCGACGAGGCCTTGTCGAATTCGGGAGTAGACAGCACCTGGCTTAACTGAATAACATCTCGCGTTGCGTTCGGAATCTCGATTCCAATGACAGTTTTCCCTGGAATGACTTCTACTACTCGCACCGATATTACGGCAAGTGAACGCGCCAAGTCCTTCGCAAGGTTGCTTATCCGACTAACCTTTATCCCAGGGGCGGGTTGCACTTCGAAGCGTGTGATGACTGGGCCAGGATTAACGGCGGTAACCTCGATCTCGATGCCGAAATCTTTCAGTTTAAGCTCAAGGAGTTTGGACATGGCCTCGAGAGATTCTTTTGAGAAGCCCGAGTCGTTGGTTTCTTGCCAAGCATCCAGCAAGCCAATAGCAGGAAGTTCTTTAATTGATGAGGCAGCGAATAGAGTGCCCTGCTTTTCTTTCTCAACTCGCGCGCTCTTCGCGGGCTTTTTAAGAGCCGGCACTTTGATCTTCGGTGGCACCCGCCTCGCTTCTTTCTCAATATGGATATCAAGAACCTTCTTACGACTCTCCAGGCGTTTCTTGGTGACTTGCTCCTGTTTCCTGTCTTCCATCCATTTCTGATACCTGGCACCCGTGCGCGAGACTATGCTCAGTGTTGTCGCACCCAGCTTATCGATCACGGCTAGCCAAGAGATGGTAACTGTAATGGTAAGACCGAACAGGAACACGGCGAGCAACAGCAATGTGGACCCAAGAGTTGCTAGTACGGGTATGCTGAGATCGGCAACCAGTGATCCGATCACACCCCCCGCGGAAGGCAATTCCTCGGCAATGTAAAAATGCAGCGTCGCTAAACCACAGGCTGCGACCACGAGCATAACAAAGCCAACAGTCTTCAGGCCAAATAAGGGCCAGGAGAACTCAGATTCGAGCGCGTATTCGCGAAAAGATATGTAAACCTTGTAAATCAGCAACATGGGGAATGCGAAGGCAAGATAGCCCAGTAGGTACCAAAAGATGTCGGCTAGCCACGCTCCATAGACGCCGACCGCGTTCACCACGTCCTCCCCTGTGCCTGTCGTGGTGAAGCCGGGATCTGTTGGGGAATAGCTGACAAGCGCAATTAATAAGAAAAGAGCCAGCAAGGAATAGGCAATCAAGGTGCCTTCGCGGACTAAGCGCTGCATCAAGTTGCTGACCTCCGGATCTTTCCCGCTATTTTTCATAGTTACATTCTTCAATTTATTCATGGACCTACAGATAGTTTATATCATCGTTTCGAGGATAATGCAGAAGCATTTTACGCTTCTTTGCTTTTCTTAGGGCGCAGAAAAACCCAAAGTCGTAACCCTTACCAGTTTAACGGTTCCTAGAGCGCAAAATTGAGTAGAATATGCCCCGCTAGAGCTTTAAATTTGGCACTTTGCCATCACATAACAACATATCGCGACTAATATAAACGTGCGCTCAATACAGCCTAAAAAAAGCGCCTCCAAGCAGGAAGCAGTTATATGAAAGATACACAGCACCATCGTCTAATAATCTTGGGTTCAGGACCTGCGGGATATACCGCAGCTGTCTATGCCGCTCGAGCTAATTTGGACCCCGTAGTGATTACCGGCATGGTGCAAGGTGGCCAACTGACCACTACTACCGATGTGGATAACTGGCCTGGCGACGTAGAAGGCCTTCAAGGTCCAGCCCTTATGGAGCGCATGCTGCAACACGCCGAGCGTTTTGACACCAAGGTGATTTTCGATCATATCAACGGTGTAGATCTCAGTAAGAAACCCTACACACTGATCGGCGATAGCGCCGTGTTCACCTGTGATGCGCTGATTATAGCGACTGGCGCTTCTGCGCAGTATCTTGGTCTCGAATCAGAAACGGCATTCATGGGCAAAGGCGTTAGTGCATGTGCCACCTGTGATGGCTTCTTCTATAGAAACAAGCCGGTAGCAGTCATCGGTGGTGGCAATACCGCAGTCGAGGAAGCTCTCTATCTCGCCAACATCTGCTCACATGTCACGCTTGTGCATAGACGAGACTCTCTGCGAGCAGAGAAAATCCTGCAGAAGAAACTCTTCGATAAGGTTGAGGAAGGCAAGGTCACTATCGAATGGAATAACACGCTGGATGAAGTGTTAGGCGACGATATGGGCGTAACTGGCATTGCCATGAGGCACGCAAGCAATGGCGAGGTGCAGAAACTCGTTGTCGACGGCGTCTTCATCGCCATCGGTCACATCCCGAATTCGGAGATATTTGCAGGCCAGCTCGAGATGAAGAATGGCTATGTCACAGTTAATACGGGCATCACAGGCAATGCGACGCAAACCAGCGTACCTGGTGTATTCGCGGCAGGCGATATTGCAGATCAAATATATAGACAGGCTGTCACTAGTGCAGGGTTCGGCTGCATGGCCGCGCTGGATGCTGAAAAGTTCCTTGATGCCTAGTAGCACCGGACAGTGCTAAAGATGCAATTACCATGGCTAAGTTCTCCCGAGTCGAGCTTCCCCGATATAAGCCTCGCGCTGGCAGACCCTAATGGACTGTTGGCGGCAGGAGGCGATCTTAGCCCCAAACGTCTAATAGAAGCTTACAGCAGTGGAATCTTTCCCTGGTTTGAGGAGGGACAGCCGGTTCTGTGGTGGTCCCCAGATCCGCGCATGGTGCTGTTCCCGGAAGACTTGCGCGTCAGCAAGAGCCTACAGAAGACACTTAACAAGTCGCACTATACAGTGACGCTAGATGAGGCATTTGCCGAGGTTATAGCTTGCTGCGCGCAGCCTCGTGGCGATTCTCCGGGCACCTGGATAACCGATGAAATGCAAACTGCATATACCCAATTGTTCGAGTCGGGCCACGCGCATTCGGTTGAAGTATGGCGCGATGGGGATCTTGTAGGCGGGCTCTATGGCATCGCGCTGGGTCAGCTATTCTTCGGGGAGTCGATGTTTAGTTTCGAGAGCAATGCATCGAAAATAGCCCTAGTGAATCTTGTAAAGCAGTTGCAACAATGGAACTATAAGTTGATCGACTGCCAGGTAAGCAGTGAACATCTTGAGTCTCTGGGCGCGATAGAGATTAGCCGCGAACAATTTCGTCAGCAATTGCATGAGCATCTACCGTGCCCCGGCAAGGCCGCTCCTTGGAATCTAGACACTGTGTAGGTGCGCTATCCGCAAGCTAGTAATAGGCCAAATAAGTTAATGAATTCAAAATCGAAAATAAACGAGACGATTAAATTGTTTCGTACTGCCGCTCATCCTTGCAGCTATAAGGAAGATGAGACCGCAGCGACTGTATTCGTCGACCCTGAGCTGAGCATTACCCAACATTTAAATAGTCGGCTTACTGAGCTAGGCTATCGTCGCAGTGGAACACACTTATATAGGCCTGACTGCGAGAATTGCCGTGCATGTATCTCTTGTCGACTTCCAGTAGCACAATTCAAGCGCAGCAAGCGCTTCCAGCGCATATGGAATCGAAATACGGATGTGCGTGTCGAGGAATGCTCCGAGCTGAACGGTGATGAAGCATATTTTCTGTATCAAGAGTATATCGCAAAGCGCCATAGCGACGGCGACATGTACCCTGCAACTCCAGAACAATTCGACGCTTTCATTTGCAGCAACTCCGAAGGTAGTCAGTATTACTGTTTTTATATAGAAGAAAAGCTGATCGCAGTGGGTGTGAGTGATGTTCTCGATGGCGGGCTCTCCGCAGTCTACACATTCTTCGATCCCGCGCTTGCGAAACGATCCTTGGGTAATTTTGTGATTCTATGGCAGATCGAACGGGCCCGCTCATTAGGGCTGGACCATCTATATCTCGGCTATTGGATTAAGAATTGCGCAAAGATGGAGTACAAGAGCACGTTTAGGCCTCTGGAGATGCTGCTAGAGGGGAAGTGGGTGCTAGTAAAATAGGCGAGCAAATAGCGAAGCAACCGGAATGCGGCGCCTGTGAGCGGCTACGCGTAGGTCTGGCTTTGCTTATCTAGTAAAAATACGGCACAATGCCGCCGCTAATAAATACATTGAGACTGCAAATGGCGAAAGAAGACCAAATTGAAATGGAAGGCGAGGTTGTCGATACCCTTCCTAATACTATGTTTCGAGTTAAACTGGAAAACGGCCACATCGTGACCGCTCACATCTCCGGTAAAATGCGCAAGAACTACATCCGGATTCTGACCGGTGACCAGGTGCGCGTCGAACTCACTCCCTATGACCTAAGCAAAGGTCGCATCACTTATCGCGCACGCTAGTTTTTCGCCGGAGTTAACTCTTTTTTCTCCTGCGGCTTTCTCTCGCTGATTGTTAGCACTAGCTCGTCATCCTTACAGCCAACTTGCACCTCTCCACCGTTCGCGGAGAGCTTCCCGAACAAGATATCTTCAGCGAGCTCTTTCTTCAGCTTTTCCTGAATCAATCTCGCCATAGGCCTCGCGCCCATGGATTCGCTGTAACCGTGTTTAACAAACCAGTCAACAGCGCTTTCGTCGACATTTAGTAAGACCTTCTTCTGATCCAATTGAACTTGCAGATCAACAAGGAACTTATCGACAACCGTTCGGATAGTTTCCACTGTTAGCGCGCCAAATTGAATAATTGAATCCAGCCTATTGCGGAATTCTGGGGAGAATGCCTTCTTGATTATCTCCATACCATCAGTTGTATGATCTTGCTCACTAAAGCCTATTGACGAACGTGACATCTCTTGCGCACCGGCGTTGGTTGTCATTATCAAGATGACATTTCTAAAGTCGGCTTGTCTCCCATTGTTATCTGTGAGAGTGCCGTGATCCATCACTTGCAATAATAAATTAAAGACATCTGGATGCGCCTTCTCAATCTCATCAAGCAACAGTACACAGTGTGGATTTTTGCTAACAGCTTCTGTTAGCAAACCGCCCTGATCGAAACCGACATAACCTGGAGGTGCGCCAATCAAACGCGAAACGGTATGCCGCTCCATGTATTCGGACATATCGAATCGGAGCAACTCTATGCCCATGATTTTCGCGAGCTGCCTACTAACTTCTGTTTTACCGACACCAGTTGGACCTGAAAAGAGAAATGATCCGATTGGTTTTTCGTCGTCGTTCAGTCCGGCGCGCGATAGTTTTATCGCGGTGGTTAAAGAATCGATCGCCTTGTCTTGACCGAACACGACCATCTTCAAGTTTGGCTCTATATTTTTTAACGCATCGACGTCGGAGTTTGAAACATGTTTAGGCGGAATTCTCGCGATAGCGGCTACCACTTTTTCCATGTCGGCAACTTGGATCAGTTTCTTCCTTTTGCTAGCTGGCTGTAAGCGCTGGAAGGCTCCCGCTTCGTCGATCACATCGATAGCCTTGTCAGGCATGAAGCGATCGTTGATATAACGACCAGCAAGCTCAGAGGCCGCCTTCAAGGATTTATCGCTATAGCGCAGATCGTGATGCTCTTCAAAACGCGATTTTAGGCCCTTAAGTATCCGATAGGTGGTGTCCACATCAGGCTCGTCTACATCAATTTTCTGAAAGCGTCTGGACAGCGCGCGATCCTTCTCGAAGATGCCGCGGTATTCTTG
>JAPKAI010000084.1 GCA_028825335.1 Gammaproteobacteria bacterium
GTTCGTCGCTTGCCACGCCGTGAACGGGTGACCTTGCTTTTTTGAACTGCCATTTTAATCTCCTAATACAAATTCTTTAAACTGTTTTAATCGCTCGTGTTACTGACTTTAAGTGATCTAAGCACTGCAAAGGGGCTTTCGCTAGCAACACTTTCTGTAGCATCTTCACCCGCCACATAATCCTTCTGAGCTATGCATTCGCCACTTTCGTGATAACTCACAATCGGCGTGCACAAAATCAATTGTTCTTCGATCAACTCGGCCAGATCTAGCTTGTGGTCCTCGCAAATCCAAGGATCCAATTTCGCGTCTAGCTGCTCCGCCGCTTCTTCATCTCGCACTAGTGCCAGGTTTATGTCGTCCGCAAGCGCTATAGCTAGAGGCTTAAGACAACGCTGACAGAAAACATTTACCTGAGCCTGCAAACCGCCGACTATTAATCGCTCTTTAGCTTCGCCAAACATAAACTTCAGCTCGAGAGACACTAACCCCTGTTCATTCGCTAGGGTCTTACGAAACCGAGGCAGCCTGTCTAGGCCTAAATTCCCGCTGATAATATCCTCTTGCTGGAAGATTTTACGGGTATCTGCGTAGGCTGGGATAGAGCTATCTGACATCAGGCGCGCATAATAGGCGTATGGCCGTCATCTGTCAAAGATTTCTCGCAATTTTTATAGCTTAGATAATTCCGTAAGCATATGTATTTAAAGCTATTTACCCAATATTTGTATTAACGAGCCTAGATGATTTGGGATAGGCGCTTCCACACGGATAGGCGCGGCCCCTTCAAGCAGTTCAAATTCGATTTTCCAGGCATGTAGGCAGAGGCTTTTTACCTTCGCTAGAGCACTATTCTTTGCCTTAAAAGTGTACTTATCATCCCCTACTATTCCATGCCCCGAATGCTGGCAATGCACACGAATTTGATGGGTACGCCCCGTCATCGGCATCGCCTCAATCAGACTTGCACCCTCGAAATGTTGCTTCACCGCGAAGCGAGTCAGAGAGGATTTGCCGCTTTCAAGAACCCGAACGATGCGCTCATTCTCCCCTACGGGGTCTTTTTCTAAAGGCGCATCGACGACATTGAGGGACTCAGGCCATTTGCCGTGAACTAATGCAAGATAGTGTTTTTTTACATTTTTCACTTTAAATTGATTCTGTATGTATTTTAAAAATATAGAGTTTTTAGAAATAACTAGACAACCCGTAGTACCTCTATCTATCCTATGAGCCAGCTCCAATTCACCCCATTCAGGCTTACATTGACGAAGCGCTTCGATGAGGCCCATGGCCACACTGGTGCCACCGTGCACCGCCATGCCAGCCGGTTTATTGATCACCAGCAGCTCATCATTCTCAAGTAGGATACTATTTAACAGAAACTCCTGCAGTGCCGGGCTCGGCTTCGCGGTCTGTACGCTGTAGTTAGATGTGTAGGGTGGAATGCGGACTTCATCTCCCATATCCAGCTTTCGGTCAGGCTTACACCGCTTCTTATTAACCCGAACCTCTCCACGGCGGATCAGTCTGTATACGCGCGTCCTAGGAACGCCCTTGAGATGCCTAATAAGAAAGTTATCTAGACGCTGCCCGATGTGAGACTTCTCGACGCGAACCAGCTGGACGCTGTCACTGACACTTGTATTGCTTTTCACGGACTTCCTCTGGCAAAGACCTAAGGATTAAGGTCTAACGGTTAAGAGCTGGGGTTAATGTTACTAAAAGTTCATTATTTTCAAGAATTCGCTATTTTACACCAATCTGCGCTTTGAATAATGGTGTACAATTCTTTCCTTTTCGCGCTTGCCTAAATCCATGAATACCCTCAAACACACATTAAATCAGCTCGTCGGTGAAGCTCTAAGTATTGTCTGCGGCCTCGCTGATTGCGACCCGAATGTCATAACCGCATCTAAGCCGGAATTCGGTGACTATCAAAGCAATGGAGTCATGTCGATTGCGAAGAAAGTTGGAACCAATCCCAGGCAGCTTGCTAGCGATGTAGTTGAAAAAATAACTGCTGATGCGAATCCCCTCATAGCGAAGTTAGAAGTAGCCGGCCCAGGCTTCATCAATATCCATCTATCCAATACCGCTTTAATGCAACGCGCATCTGAGATTCGCAGCGACACGCAAAAACTGATACCGACGACAAACAAAGTCGACAAGATCGTGGTCGATTACTCTTCGCCCAATCTCGCCAAGGAAATGCACGTTGGGCATCTGCGGGGCACGATCATAGGCGATTGCCTTGCGCGTGTACTTGAGCGCCAAGGTCACGAAATAATTCGGCAGAATCATGTAGGCGATTGGGGAACGCAGTTTGGAATGTTGATTTCCTATATGCGCGAACTACGCGCCTCACAAGGAGATCTGCCAACCGAACTTTCAGATCTTGAATCTTTTTATCGCGCGGCGAAAGAGCGGTTCGATGCTGACCCAGACTTCGCTGATACGGCCCGCAGCAGTGTTGTAAAGCTTCAAGGCGGCGACGCAGACCACTTAGTAGCTTGGCAGCAGTTTATCGACGAATCGTTAAAGCACTGCCAGGCATTGTATGACAAGCTCAATGTAACGCTAAGCCGTAAAGACCTCAAGGCAGAGAGTTTCTATAACAAAGATCTCGATGGCGTTGTTAAAAAATTAGAGGACGCTTCCCTGCTTTCAGTTTCCAATGGCGCTCGCTGTGTGTTTTTACCTGAGTTCACCGGGAAAGACGGTGAACCGTTACCAGTCATCATTCAGAAAACTGACGGCGGTTATCTTTATGCCACGACCGATCTCGCCGCTGTTCAATTTCGCTCATTTGATCTAAAAGTAGAGCGCTCGCTCTATGTCGTCGACGCTCGGCAGTCGCTACACTTTCAGCAGGTATTCGCCGTTGCACGCAAAGCAGGTTTTGCCTCGGAAAATATTTCGCTAGAACATATTGCTTACGGCACAATGATGGGCCGCGATGGCCGGCCGTTTAAAACTCGCTCGGGCGATACAATCAAATTAGTAGATTTACTGGATGAAGCGATACGACGTGCTCACGAACTAGTTTCACAGAAGAGCCCGGGGCTAGACGAAGCCACATACCTAGAAATCGCGGAGAAGGTAGGAATTGCCGCGGTTAAATACGCAGACCTATCTAAGAACAGGACCAGCGACTACGTTTTCGATTGGTCCAGCATGCTGTCATTCGAAGGCAATACTGCTCCGTATCTTTTGTATGCTTATGCGCGGATTCGCAGCATCTTAAGAAAGCAGAACTCGGGATTGGAGAGCGTGCAGATAACTTCTGTATCTGAGTCTACCGAGAGAAACCTATTACTAAAAATTATGCAGTTATCAGAAGTTGTGGACATGGTGGCAAGGGATTGCTACCCGAATTTATTGTGTAACTATCTCTATGAACTAGCGGGATTGTTCATGCGCTTCTATGAGTCATGCCCTATTCTAAAAGCAGATACGCAACTGCGAGACTCACGCCTCGCGTTGTCTGCACTCACGGCCGCCACTCTCAAGCAGGGTCTTGACCTGCTGGGCATTGAAACTCTAGAAAAGATGTAACTGACCCTCAAAGCAGCGATGCTGCTGTGAGGGTGTCACTTTCGTCACTATTCACTAGGCTAGTCAACCAACTCTAGTAACAGCTTATTGAGTCGCTTAGAGAAGTCTGCGGGGTCTTCTAGCTGTACTCCATCAGCGAGCCCAGCCTGGCCAAATAGGATCAAGACGATATCACCAAAACGATCTTCATCTTCTTCCTTATCTAGCTTAACCAATAACGGATGAGCCGGATTTATCTCGAAGATTGGTTTCGTTTCCGGCACGGTCTGGCCCGAGGCTTCCATGATTTTTTTCATCTGCATGCCCATGTCGTTATCATCTACTGCCAGACATGCGGGCGAATCGGTTAAGCGGTGAGTTACGCGAACTTCTTTGACTTTGTCGCCTAGGTTTTCTTTAATTCGTTCTACCAACTTTACGAATTCTTTCTCAGTCTTTTCCTGTACTTCCTTATCTTCTTCGTCTTCCAACTTGCCGAGGTCTAATTCCCCGCGACTAATATCTTGGAATTGGCGACCATCGAAATCCTGCAAGTGACTCATTAGCCATTCGTCGATTCGGTCATGCATCAGTATGACTTCAATGCCTTTCTTCCGAAAAATTTCGAGATGAGGGCTGTTGCGGCCAGCTTTTGCAGAATCTGCGACGAGGTAATAAATCTTCTCTTGATCATCCTTCATACGTGAAACGTATTCATCTAGACATTGATCTTGCGCGTCTGCTTCCGAATGCGTAGTTGTAAACTGCAAGAGTTTCGCAACCTTCTCTTTATTCGCAAAATCTTCAGCCGGACCTTCTTTCAATGCTTGGCCGAACTCGTTCCAGAAACCGAGGTACTTATCTTTATTCTTCTTACGCATTTTTTCCAGCATGTCTAAAGCACGCTTGGTCAACGCACTGCGCATAGAATCTACTACAGGATCTTTCTGCAGGATCTCACGGGAGACGTTAAGAGAAATGTCATTCGAGTCTACGATGCCCTTCATGAAGCGTAGATAGAGCGGCAAGAATTGTTCCGCATCATCCATAATGAAGACACGCTGGACATATAGCTTTAGTCCCCTGGCTGAGTCTCTGTTCCACAAGTCATAAGGTGCCCGAGCGGGCACATATAACAAGCTTGTATACTCTAATTTTCCCTCGACCTTGTTGTGACTCCATTCAAGAGGGTCTTCGAAGTCATGGCTGACAGACTTGTAAAATCCCTTGTACTCGTCGGCTTTTACATCCTTACGAGGACGAGTCCAGAGTGCTTTGGCTTCGTTGACTGCCTCATACTCTACTACTTTCTCTTCGTCTTTTTTATCCTCGCCTTCTTCTTCAGCATCTGGGCTTCCCATGTCTTCCTTCTGCATGAAAACGGGAATAGAAATATGGTCGGCATATTTTTTTACGATATTGCGCAAGCGATAGCTTTCTGCGTATTCCTTTTCCTCGGTCTTAAGGTGCAATGTAATCTCTGTACCAGACGTTGCCTTAACAGTAGCCTCGAGTGAATAGTCTGCCTCACCCTCGGATATCCAGAGAGTAGCTTTATCTTCAGCCGTACCTGCTTTGCGAGTTCGCACTTCAACCTTATCAGCGACGATAAATGCGGAATAAAAACCAACACCGAATTGGCCAATTAGCTGGGAATCCTTCTTTTGATCACCGGTTAAAGTCTCAAGGAATTGTGCTGTTCCCGATTTGGCTATCGTTCCAAGGTTGGTGATCACCTCGTCCCTTGTCATCCCGATGCCATTATCACTGATGACGAGGATATTTTTCTGTGTGTCGAAATCAATCTGTACCTTCGGTTCCCCGCCACTTTCTAGTAGCTCAGGCTGAGAAAGGGCCGCGAAACGTAGTTTATCTGCTGCATCCGAGGCATTCGATATCAGCTCCCTCAGGAAGATCTCTTTGTTGCTATATAGAGAATGAATCATCAAGTGAAGCAACTGCTTCGCTTCGGTCTCGAATCCTCTGGTTTCCGCTTTCTGTGCCGCCATCTATCTATCCTCGTTATGTTCGCTAACTAAGTCGAAAAATCGACTCATAAAAAAACCCAATCTGTGTCATAAAACCACGTGATTGGGTCTTTAAATGGGGGCTTAGCCTAATAATTCAAGCTTGGCCCGCGATCTCAAGTTACTGAATTGAAGGATAAGCCTGATAGAAATCTATAGCATCTGCCTTGCGTCCAGAAATTGTGTTGTAAAAAGTGCGTCGACCATCTACTGCGCGGAGGAAATCCCGCGCTGATTTACTAGCACGCTCATCGCCTATATCGGCGGCGTCTGTAGCCGCCTCTTCTGCAGCATCGAAATCTCGGAGTTCAAGATGGGCTCTTGATAGGAACATTAGGGTATCAGAGAGATCATTTAGATCGCCCTTATCGATTGCCGACTGGAAAGCCTCTGCGGCTGACTCATAGTCATGAAGCACGTAGTGGATGTAGCCCAGCGTGTCGTAGCCGTCGCCAGTCTCATCTGCCTCTGCGGCTGCCATAGCAGGCACTAGCGCGAGCTCGTATTCACTCGCCATTAGATGCATTTGCGTGAGGCGTGTTAGGTTTTCCTCGTCTTTTTCGACGACTTCCTTATCCATGCCCTCTGCCAGTATTTTGCTTCCAGAATGAGGAACGTCGATGCCCGCGAGAGATTGAGCTAGGTTAATATAGCGCGTGTCATCCTCCATTAACCCTTTTAAGTAAAAGAGGTTTAACGCCTGTACACCACGATCATCTTCTTCCAAGCTCGAATAGATAGCACTGAGGTTCTGCCAATCAGACCTATCATCAAAAAGCACGATCATTGTCTTTGTCAGATCTAATGCCGACTGAAAGTCCTCTAACACGAAGTACAGTCCATTAAGGTAAGCATAGTCATCTCTACCGAGTATTTCGCCTTGCGTGAGCATTAACTCCATGCGATCTACCCAGAACGGCATAGCGTCTTCGAACCTTTCTAGCTGGTAATTCGCGTAGGAAAGGCCACGATAAACGATTTCGTCTTCTTCCAGTGACAAGTTACGCCATTCCTGATAGTTGTCTATAGAGCCCTGCCAGTCTTCTTCAGAAGCTAACAGTTGACCAAGAGATCTATGAGTACGAAGACGCTGGTCTTCGCGCAGCGTCTCAATTAAGAGCATCTCTTCGAATATACCAATGGCACCTATGTAGTCTTCAGTATTGAGATAATAGTTAGTGTAAAAACTAAGTAGTGTGGATTTTTCAAAATCATTCATGCGCTCGAAACGACGCTCACGAAGTTCATCCAGCTCAGCCTTGGCGCCCTCGTAATCTGGCTCCTCTTCTTCGTCTTCAGGCTGCAACAACTCCTGAATGCCGGAAATGGCGCGTAAGACTGCGGGGCCGAGCGTACCGGAGGTTCTAGCGGATGGCGGAGCACGTTGCTCCTCTCCTGCATTCACATACTGTAAGGGCAATATAGTGACGCTAAGAATAGCTGTGAGGAATCCCAGCTTAAGCTTGTTAAGTAGTCGCATAATTAGTTGTCCTCGAGTTCATAGCGGAACACGTACTGTACATTTTCCACAGCAACACCCTGTCCATCGACAACGCGCGGCTGAAATTTAAATCTGCCTGCAGCACGGATTGAAGATCGATCGAACATTGTTGATGGTTCAGCATCTACAACTACAATTGTGTCTTCTAAAACATTACCAAGACCATTTACCGTAAAGCTAACTAAGCACCATCCTTCAATCCCGCGCTGTGCGGCACGTGTAGGGTATTGAGGTGCTATTGCTACTAGAGGCAACATGTCACCATCTGTTGCAGATATCGATGCATTGCTCAGTTGAAGCCCCGTATCTAAATCTACCGACGCACGCTCGATGTTAAGGGACGGACCATCAGATAGATTTACTTGACGGTCAGGAACCTCTTCTACGACTTCAGTGTCATCCTCAATCGGTTCTGGTTTGTCGATTTCTTCGATAACTTCCAACTCAATCTCAGGCATTGTTGCGTCGACGATTTTTACCACAGATACGCGTTGATCAAGGTCTGCGCCTGTTGCGATTAGTGCCTGCATGAAATAAAACAAGCCTAATGTGATACCGGCTGCCATTAGCATGGAAACAGCCCATCTGATTAAAATCATAGTCTATGCCTCCGCTGAAATTGATACGTCAGCAATATTCGCTTCTCTGGCTGCCCCTAGAATAAGCATTACCTGCTCATTATCGGCTTCGGAATCCGCTTGAATTATCACAGCCGAATTTGGAGCATCTGCTAGCCGCAATTCAAATCGTGAGCGTATAAATCGAGGATCTACCTGATCGCCATCGATCCAGATGTCTCCATTCGGGCCTACCGCAATAAGTATTAAGTCCCCTTTCTTGCTTTCAGCAGTAGAGGCTTCTGGCCTGGTAACTTCGATACCCGCTTCTGTGACGAATACCGAGGTCACAATAAAAAAGATCAGAAGGATAAAAACAACATCGAGCATTGGGGTGAGATCAATCTCACCTGCGTCTTCTTCGCCCTTTCTTTTCATTAAACCTGATTTCATTATTTCACCTTACTTCAAATAACTTCGATCAAAATAGTAAATCCTATTGGGGGATTAAGCTCTTTATCAAAGCTTAATCCGCATAGGTAATTAGTCGCTCAATGGTAAATGGTCTTCAAGTAGCTCCATATCGCGGTCAACTTTCGCCTTCAAATAATTAGAAGCGAAAATACCTGATATAGCACCTACCATACCCGCCATAGTTGGAATGGTTGCCATGGACACTCCGCCCGCCATTGACTTCGCATCACCACCTCCGGTAACGGCCATTACGAAAAACACATTAATCATGCCAGTCACCGTTCCAATAAGCCCAAGTAGAGGACATATGGTTACGAGCACTTCAATGATCGGCAGCGTGTTTCGCACATCCAATGAGATTTTAGAGATCATCATGGTACGAATCTGATGGGCGCTCCAAGACTTAGTGTCTACACGCGCATTCCATGCGGCTAATGTGTTTTTCACATTGGCCTTATGGGTCGTATTCAAATACCAGATTCGCTCAAATACAAGTGACCACTTCAGTAACAGAAGCATGGCGATGATGTTAAGCACCGGTCCGCCACGCTCCATGAAAAGTGACACTGAATCAGTAATATCCAGAAACGCAAAATACATAGTATCTTCCTCTGCTTACTGGTTAGCGATTCGCAGACTGTTCTGCTTTCTGCGCGATCATGCCGGTAGCCTGTTCTTCCAGGATATGGATGATGTTGTCAGCGCGGCTCTTCACTACTGTGTACATAAAGATCGTAGGAATTGCTACAACGATACCCAGTACAGTAGTCATCAATGCCGATGAAATACCGCCGGCCATGATTGTTGGGTCACCAGCACCGTATACCGTGATCTGCTGGAACACCACAATCATACCGGTAACCGTACCAAGCAAACCTCCGAGTGGAGCAATAGTAGCGATCATCTTGATTAACGTTAGCATGCTTTCTAGCGAAGGCGTTTCTTGCAGGATCGCCTCACCAAGCTTAAGTTCCAATGTTTCAGTATCAGCATTCGGATTAGACTCAGCCACTAGCAAGACTCTGCCCAATGGATTGCTCTTCGACGGCTTATCGCTCTTGAGTTGACTACGGACTTTAAGTGAAACGAGAGTAAGTATAAGTAGTCGTAAGAATCCAATTAAAATACCAACAACACCTACACCGATAATAATAAAACCAATGGTTCCGGAATTATTTCTAACCTGCTCTTCTACCGAGGGAAAGTTAACTAGGTTGGCCATAACCTGTCCGCCTACACCACCAGTCGGATCAATGCCGACTTTAGTGAATCCGCTGCTCGCGGCTTCTAGATCGCTTGCCGCTGCCAATAGAGATCCATCTGGCTGGCGAGGAAGCACCTGAAGGTGACCAATGTCGCCATCGTAGCTGAGGTACTCACCTTCGGAGATCGCATTGAAGTTGCCGATTCGAACGACGCTGCGGCTTATAGTCTCACCAGTAGGCAGTGAAACATCAGCGTTGAATTTCGCAATACGTGCAGACTCAACAACTTCTTGTTGCATGTAGAACCAGAAGCGCTCTATTTCTTCTGGATTCAACTGCTCAATAGTGCTGCCCGCTTTCGTGATGAAGCCTTCAATAAATTCAGAGCGACCAGGGTATTGGGCGCTGATCAATGAATTTTCGAAGTTGCTCAAGAAGTCGCCAGCCACACCTTGAAGTGTGCCGAAAAGTTCGTTCAAGGCACCACGACGGTCGCGCAGGATCTCCCGCTTGTCACGGATGATGATTTCGTTAGCTTCAAACTGATCACTAAGATCTGATTGCGTTTGTTCTTGTTCAACAATACGCTCGTTAGTGGTGTCGAGAATTTGTTGCTGACGATTCGCGTTCTGTTCGAATTCCTGCTGACGCTGAACGTACTCAGCGGACTCAGCGATACGGTCATTCTCAACTAAGTCTAGAAGACCCGCAAGAGTAGTAGCATTCTGTGCCAACACAAGGTTAGAAGTTAGTCCAAGCAGACAGGCTGTAGCCGCTAGGCCAGTAATCGTAAGTAGGTTTTTCATTGTGCCACCTCCGGAGCCAATACAGGCAGTTCAATGATTTTGGGTGCATCTAAATTTGATGCGACTCGGATAGCAGTTTGTACTGCTGTCCTGTATTCGCCTGCGGGGAGTTCAACCCACTGTCGGGCATTATTGTCCCATGCGCCAGTAACTTGGCGGTCAGTAGATTGATACATCAAGGCTACACGCCCGATTCGAACGATATTCACGTCACGCTCTGCGCCGTTGATTACGATTACATCAGGATAAGTGGCATTAGTGCGCCCGTAGGTCGACTCTGTTTGGTAAATCACCAAAACTTGGCGAAACTTCTCCGCGATGGATACATCGGGATTATCGATGGCATCTCTGGCAAATTGCAGTCGGTTGGCACGTTCATCAACTTGGAAGGGATAGTCCAGTTCGACGAATTGCTCGATGCTAGAAAGCATCTTCTCCATTAATAGTGGAATCTCACGAGTGACTGATTGAACGCTTGCGATAGACTCATCCAGAGTAGCGATATTACTTTCCTGGATGGAGACTGATTTGCGGAAACCAGCATTCAGCACAAGTAGTGCCTCTAATGCGTCATTCTGTCGTTTAAAGTCTTCAAACGTGGAACTTGTTGAATTCGCTAAACGATTAATTTGTTCCTGTATTGTAGCAGCCTCGATGTTCTTAACCCCTATAACATCCATAGCCTGATCAAGAATACTGCTATCTACGAGAATTTCCGCAGCTTGAGCCGATGCCATGATGCAAGACATAAGCAATGCTAGAGCAGTCATACTCATATTTGTAATTCGACGGTTTTTCATGTGCCATCCTATTTTCTTGTTAAATAATCACTTCTGAACTATCAAGCTTTTGCTGCTGGTCAAACTTTCAGCAATAACTAGTTCAGACACGACAAACTATTTTGTCTTGGTGTCAGCTAACTAACACCTAACTTAACTGTCTGAGAATTTCGTGATTTTTCTAAATCTCTCATGCCCGACACCTTTTCATGAAATACAGCGTACCGACAGTTACCAATCTACCCAAACTCGGAAAGTTTGAGACGCTTCGTAACCAATCAATTAGCTTTGCTATTAGCCAAAAATACAGCAGCTAAATAGTCCCTTAATTCAGCGTTTTATGCATGAATTCGGGGTAAGACTATCACATTACAGCGCGCTTTTAGAACCTTTTAGCCTAGAAAAGGTTCAGTGCGGCGAGAGCGATGAATGATGAAGGTAAGTCGAGGTAGAGAGGCAAAAATAGCAAGGGAAGCTGGTAGAAAGTCTACCAGCCCGTTATTTCGGAGAGACCGTTGCCGATTTCAGCGAGAGAGCGAAC
>JAPKAI010000175.1 GCA_028825335.1 Gammaproteobacteria bacterium
GACCCTGGGCTGAACAGGACGGTGTTGATGTGGCGACCCAGACGCTCTTTGGCGGAACATTGGAATTACCCGTTTCTACCCGTTGAGCGAGAAAGACCACACTGGGGTAAAATTGAGGGCGGGACCAAGTGCCAGAATGAACTGAAGCCAGGGATCAGAACCCTTAGTTTCTGACCCAGAGTAGCTCTAATTGTCATACTGCGACTACAGCGCTTGAAGATGCTAAATTTCGTTACCCTGCTGGCACTTTCAGCATGCAAATGGCTCGCCTCGAAAAAAAGTGCGGAATCTGCAGTAATCCTGCTAACGTCACTCTCAAAGATGGTCTAATCTCTGTGCCTATTCAATCGTTCGCCGGGATAGTAAGAATAAACCAAATTGCACCCTAGCCCTTAACGAGACTTCTATGGCTGATTTTGGAACCGGTTTTTCATTCTACCGAAAAACGCTACGCCGCCGCCTAGGCACGTGGCTGACTAGCATGGGTTTAGTGATCGAGCGCACCGCTAAGTCGGAGAGCTTTGGCGCGTTGATGCAACGCCGACTCAATGTCACTAAACGCGATGGTCAAGGTTTTTTCTTCGTTCAAATTGGCGCCAACGATGGTGTATCCCACGACCCTATTCACGGCTTTGTCACTGCCAATCGTCTACCTGGCATAGTGGTAGAACCGCTACCGGATGTGTTTCAGAAACTACAACAAACCTACCTAAATCACTCCCAAATTAGTGCACTTAACCTAGCCGTTCATAGCGAGCTTGACCAAGTCACCCTGTATCGCCCAAATCCCGAAACCGCTGGCGCGCTATCGGGCATTGCGTCCTTTAGCGCTGACCGCCACGAGCTAACGAGCAAACGTTCGGGGCTAACCGCAGATGACATGGTGGCCGTAGAAGTACCGGCCAAATCGTTGATGGCTATACTGGAAGGAGCTCAGGTACCCCACTTGGATTTGTTGCAAATTGACACGGAAGGGTACGACTTCGAAATTTTGGCATCACTAGATTTAGAACGATACCAACCATCCATTATTCGCTTTGAACACGGCGTTTATAGCGGTGTAGATGCTCGACCAGAGTTACGCGATGCATTAACGCGGCTCTACGACCACGGCTATAGCATTGCCATGGAGCGCGTAGATGCCATGGCGTGGCGACATGCAGACATTAGTAAACGCAAATAAGAGAATAACGATGTCTCAAGCAGGAAGTTTTAATGCCTTGTTTGAGAGGCTGTTCTTAACGTAGCTGGTTTGTCTCTGGTGTCGAAGGCCAGAGATTCATCGACTTTGGTAGGCCTTCAGCTTTAGCGCCTTCGCCCAGGGTGGCGACGGCGAACTCACCACATGACGCTACTGAGGAGTACATTATGAAGGTGGTGGAAGGTTAGCGGTTGTCGTTTTCGCCGCTGGATCGCGCCCTACCGGGCGTTTATTTCTCAGCTACGATTCGCCAATTAAGGTCGGCAATCTTGGCTTTTTCAGCATCGGTCCAGGCCTGGCCACCTTTTTGAAGTAGGTCAAGCGACTCTTCGACCCAGGCTGGCATCATGCGAATGGCCTCAAGGGCTCTGACAACTCTGCGTACAAGCAAAATTAAATCACGTTTTTGCTCGCAAATAGGCCAGGCTTCACTTTTTGACGGCGCTGAAACAAGAATCTTAAACCCTGCTCTTTCTAATGCGGCACACACATCCACAGGATACATCGATTGAGTCGCCGCCAGTGTTGGTAAGTAGGTTTTGTGCAGTGTGGCATGCTCCTGGTTATTCCAGTCGAAATAAGGCGAAAGCAAGTACTCGGAACAGGCGTAGCGAGCGCCAGGTTTTAGCACTCGGTACATTTCTCTGGCATGGTCATCAAGCTCATTTTTTTTGAAGAAGGGCCAAACTGCCTGGAAGGAGAAACAGCCATCGAAACTCGCTGATTCAAAATCAAGCGGGTCATGATGATTGCCTTCTTTAAAGTGCAGTCGATCACTCATATTGGTTTCTACGGCCCAGTCGATGGCGCTTTCAATCTGGTTGGGATCGATGTTATAGCCGGACACCTGTCCACCGGACAGGGTGGCAAAGTGATGCGCTATTCTGCCTCGGCCACAACCCATATCCAACAGGTGGGATTCCTCAGGATTATTCAGATTTAGCTCTTCGAACACCATCTTCTCGACTAACAACTGATTACCATACAGACCTTGGGAATCATCAATCTGTGGCGGGATATAGAGCTTCTCCAGATCGAATACGGACAGCAGATTATTTAACACTTTATAGTAGTCCGCGACAGCCTTGGTCTCATCCTCTGTCGACGTCTCTTCGCCATCTTGCATACGCTGAAAAAACTTATAGGCGTTGATGCAACCTTGTTTATCTTCATCGGACAAAGTGATCAGGCGCTTGATTCCGACCAAGGAAGTTTTAATTCTGTACCAATTCATTGTCTTCGCCCTATGTTGTTATTGTCAGCAGGTACTAATGTAATGAACCACCCTCTTAATCAGCCCTGGAGTATAGTACGAATTAAGCACGTTTCTGCGTTGGTTGGTAAGTATCCCCCTGCCTCCCTGCCGCGCGTTTTTCTAACAATCGGATAAAAGTTGTGCCAGATGATCGAACAGACCCATTGGTGCAGTGAGCGA
>JAPKAI010000176.1 GCA_028825335.1 Gammaproteobacteria bacterium
GAGCGCACGTCGATCCAAACAGTCTTGGGGGCCATCAAGCTGCAGGCCGAAAGTAGGATTGCCAGCAAGGCGATTGTCGTAATTCTGCTAGTGCTTTTCATTGTTGTAATTCCTTATATAGAATATTTTGGATTATTTTTTGTCAAGCTCACGAATGACATCGATCAAATACTGTTTTTATTGGTTCCATATAGTAATTTTCAGCTATCTGTCTGCCGGCAAGGGGGCTTTTTGTAACGTGGGAAGAATCATATGCCTGAATCTTTTGATATTAGTTTTACGGGCAGTTGAACTCCATAGGGTAAAAGGAAATAAGATTTAAGCAGATTTGCTGCAAGATACAAGTAAATATCCGTTTCGGCTACAAGTGGCGAGCTTTTCTGCATTTTTTCAGTGAGCTGGAAAGTAAGTGTGACGACACTATCTGTAGGATTTTCGGCCCTAGAACCTTCGTGAGATACGGCTTTGCAACTAAAGCCATGAACTCGACATGGAAGCATCGGTTCAAATCATATCCTGCAGCTCGTCGATTGGGGCCGAAAGCTTCATCGCCTATTGGATTATGTATTTTTATGAGCAGCCATACTTGTAGCCCACAATTCTTCAGGTCAACAAAAATATCGCTCGTTTCATCGCCAGCGGCTTGCACTAAAGGATTTTGGCCCTATATTAGTCGGACCAAATTGGTCCGACCAATTTGGTCCGACCAAAAAATTTACAATTTCTGGCGCCGAGCGCTAGAGCAATAGGCGCTCTATGCCATCAAGCAATACAATTAGCCGTGAAATCGCGAATATTCTGCGTGACGAAATACTTCGGCAGCGCTATAGAAGCGGCGATCGCTTACCCTCTGAGCGTGATCTTGCAGCACGATTTGATGCTAGCCGTGGTGCTGTTCGCGAAGCGTTGTCGCAACTGGAGCAGCTAGGACTAATTAACATCCAACCAGGTGGGGCGCGCGTCCAGAGTGTGAATTCCGCCAGTTTAGCGGTTCTTGGCCCCCTCTTGGCACTTGATGATCATCCAGATTCGCTTTTGGTCGATCAATTCTTGCAGACGTTTAGTGTATTGGCCTCCATGACCGCGAAGAATGCCGTCAACGCGGCGTCACCAGATCAACTCATCCAGCTAAAGGAGTTGGTCGTAGTCATAGAGAGGCACTGTAGTGACTTTAATAACTTTGAAGCAATGCAGCCTCTTTGGCGAGAATTGTTAGACGCAATGTCGACTATTGCGGACAACTTAGTGGTTAGGCTTATAAGTAATGACCTGAAGACGCAGCTCGTAGATCAGATGATGAAGCTTGGGGTTCGGCCTGATTTGAAGAGAGGCTCGATAGATAAGTTTCTGGCAACTCTTAAGGTGAGCCTGAACAAGCAGGACGGAGAGCTAGCAGGTAAAGCTATGCAGAATCATTTCGAAGAAATTCGCGCAGGGGTTGGTGAAGCGATCAGGTTTAAGGCTGGGAGTTTGCGAAATGAGAGATATGGTGCGGCCTGAACAGGTATAAAAGCGCCGAAGTGAGCTGGATTAAGGATAAATAGAGCGGTAGATACTAATCTATTCCCTCGTATAAAGAGTACATGTACATGTACGCGATCAGGTAAATGATGAAAATTGTGTAAAGCCAAAAATTGATGAAGGGGGGGCTGCAGGTTTTGAATTCTCTGAAAAGTAGTTTTGGGAATAGAAATTCTGCTTTGGCAGCTTCGGCTGCGCAAGCACATCTTGTCGAAGATCGTCTGGCAATCGCAGATGTGCTTAACGCCAATATAGTGGGTGATTAGGAAAAGCCGGACGAGCAGCCAACACTAGAAGTCCTTAGACAGGTAAAGAGTAAAAATGAATAAAAAAACAATAAGTCAAATGAAAGAATTATTAATTAAATGTTGTCTTGTTTTAATGAATTCGTCAGGAGTAATCGCATGAAGCGCGTAGTTTTGCCTATAGCAATATTATTGGTCTCCCTGCTCATTACGGGAGTATTGCTTCGAACGCCGGCAACAGTTATGGAATCTGCGCCAGAAATGATCCCCGTGAGTGTCAGGGTGACGGAAGTACAACAACAATCAGTGCAGTTAGTTGTGGAATCCCAGGGCAGGGTTCAGGCGGCTCAGCTTGCCAGTGTGTCCGCTGCCGTAGCTGGTCCTATTGCTTGGATTTCTCCTTCCATGCAGGCGGGTGCTTATGTGGCAGAAGGAGAAGTTCTGCTGCGGCTAGAGAGCAGTGACTTTGAAACAGTTCTTGCACGCAGCAGCGCGTCCATGCAACAGGCGCAGGCAGAATCGAGTCACGCGAGCAATGAATTAGAACGACTAACGGGTTTGGCGGAACAACGTCTGGCCAGCGACTCGCAATTGCAGGATGCCCGCCGTGCAGCGGATGTGAATGCAGCCAGACTGCTAGATGCGAAGGCCAGCTACAAACAAGCACAGCTTGATCTGGATCGTACAGAAATCAAAGCGCCCTTTAACGCCATTATCGAAACTCGAGAGGTTGAATTAGGCCAATATATTAATCGTGCTCAATCCGCAGCCATTCTTTATGGGGCAGATGAAGTAGAAGTGCGACTTCCATTAGCTATTCGCCAGCTTGGTTATCTGGATATTCCATTAGGTACTCGTGGTGAGCT
>JAPKAI010000085.1 GCA_028825335.1 Gammaproteobacteria bacterium
GCGGAAGAGGCAGGAGTCGAACCCACCAAGCCTGTCATTAACAGGCTTCACCGGGTTTGAAGTCCGGGCACCCCACCGGGGATGATACTCTTCCGCCAGCGAGTTTATCATAATCTGGATTGGAGTCACTCTCCCCTGCCGCTCACTGAGTATCGTTCAGACTCCAATCGTATTTGAGATGGCGAATGCGGATATTATCAGCTCTTAGCTGATTTGCGACTGACATATCTACCTCTAGCTCAGCCACATACTCTGCTAGGAACTCGGCCACCGAATCGATGCCGCCCCAGCCCTGCTCAAAATCTTCTTCGTACCAATCGAAGATGCTCGAAATATACATTCGTCCATTGTCATAATAGTTGCGACTACGATCGGAAAGAAACCGTTTCGTGCTGTCTTCTAATTGCGCCCCAAGCTTGTCACCCGCATAGGCCTCAGCACGAAGTGCCGGACAGCCTATCGCCGCGCAATTAACGGCGAAGTGTATTCTAGGTTCCTGATAGCGGCCCCAGCCTCGGATCATGTCGTGCTCGATCTCATCGAGAGTTACCTGCTCACCGAATAGGCTGGCGAACTTCTGATTCCAGGCAGAGGATAAGAAGAAGCCGATATCCCGGATGGAATCGATATCGGGGTATTCCTCCAGGATCACGTCGACGGTGCAGGCGTTGTAAACGTTAATCAGCAAGGCTAACTGGGCAGCGCTCGACCAACTATCGAAGGTGCTGCGCGGCACCATAGCGACTTCATCTAGATAGGCTTTTAGTATTACTCGGTCTGCTGCCATTCCCGAATAATCAACCTGTGTGGCGATTCCACCACCGATAACTCTTACATGCTCTTTCAGCAGGCCATCCCACGCAGAGTGATCAAAATCTGCTTGAGCGTGGACCGGAAGCAGCAAAAGCATGCAGGCGAATGTTCTAAGTATGTGATGCAAGTCAATTTCCTTATCTGTGTGTGACGACTTTCTCATTCTATAGCTAACGTGCTGGAAGCACCCCACTCATTGGGCTGGAGCGCTATCATGGCCTGACGAAATGAAGTATGCTTCAGTCATCCTCGACACGCTGCTTCCTCTTATTCAGCACAATGAAATAGCATGTTGAAGCCAGCTTAAAGAATAATTTCCAGCGGTCAATATAACAAGAAAGAGTTTGGCCGAGTCTATTTCAAAGTAATTTTCTCTTTGCCAATTCGGCCTTAGAGTATCGATTTAATCTGTATAGAGAGATTGGAGACTCACCATGAAGCACGCTGAAATCACCGGATGGGGAAAATGTGTACCACCTGCGGTGCTCAGCAATGATGATCTTGCCACTTTTATCGACACATCCGACGAGTGGATCGTCTCCAGAACCGGCATCCGCGAGCGTCGCATCTGCCATACAAACTTTTCAGACATGGCGATCGTGGCAGCTAGGCATGCCCTAGCGGCGGCCGACATGGATCCTATGGAGCTGGATCTCATCCTACTCGGTAGCCTTACTAACGACAGCCTCTGCCCTAACACTGCATCGATAGTTCAAGATGCCATCGGTGCCCGCAACGCTGCATCAATCGACATTAACTCTGCCTGCACCGGCTTCCTCTACGGCCTGCACATCGGCACGAATCTCATTCGTACCGGCGCCCACAAGAAAGTCTTGGTTATCGGTGGTGAATTTATATCGCATTATATGAACTGGGCCCAAAGAGATGTTGCCGTGCTGTTTGGAGATGCCTGCGGCGCAGTAGTGATAGAAGCTACCGATAAAGAAGTCGGTCTGCTGGCAGCTAAGATTGGTTGTGAGGCCGATGCGAAATACGCCATTCAGATAACCAATCTTGGTTCAGCTTATAGTCGACTTAGTGACGAATTCTTGTATGTAGGATGGAATTTCGCAGGGCAGGAAGTCTTCAAGCGCGCTGTAAAGGCTATGGCTCAAGCTTGTTTGGACGTTCTTGAAGAGACTGGCGTGAGCCTCGATGAGGTAAATCTTGTCGTACCTCATCAGGCGAATAAGCGAATCCTTGATGCCCTTGCCAAGCGTGTAGGCATCCCTGCGGATAAAGTGTTCACCAATGTGCACAAGTACGGCAATACTTCTGCCGGCACGATTCCGGTAGCACTCACTGAAGCATTGGAAGAAAACAGAGTTAAACCCGGAGACTATGTGCTGTCTGCCACCTTCGGCGCCGGACTCACCTGGGGGGCTGCCCTCATCCGCTGGGGAGACCGCGTAACTCCTCTCCAGCTCAGCGATGCCGAAATGCCGCCTTGCGATCAGACCGCCTTGGAAATCCTCGCACCTCAGATTAAGCGCTACATAGAACACGCCGCGAAGTCTGCTTCCGACTGATTGCCTGTATAATTAGCCAGACTAAGCGACTAACCTAGGCCTAACCAACTCAGGCCCCTCTTTCTATACGAATGGAATCTATTGTGACTCTATCTTTTTTCATCTGGAGTACTCTAATCGCATCCCTAGTCGCCTTCTGGTGGGGTGGTGACAAGGTCAAAGCCGTTGCCATGACCCACGTGTACAAGCTTTGCAAAGAACAGAACCTACAACTGCTGGATCAGACTATGGTCTTGAAGGGGGTCTGGCCAGTGCGGGACAACGAAGGCTTAATGAGACTGAGAAGACGCTATAGCTTCGAGTTCACATCAACCGGAGAGGCACGATCTCAGGGCACCGCGGAGCTACACGGGATGCGCTTGCACAAGCTACATCTTGATCCCCATATGCTGCCCGAAGACCACGACAAATTTCTGCACTAACTATCAATTAGAGCACCTAAGCATCGATCGACTTTCTAAGCGCAGGATAAAAGAGCAGTAGCGCATAGGCTCGGGCCGACACATAGATAATCATCGCCCACCACAGCCCTTTCACCCCAAACCTATCCATCAGCATCCACCATGCAAGCAGGAAAACTGCGATGGATAGAATGGCCGCATTGCGCATCTGACGAGTAAACGAAGCACCGATAAAAATACCATCCAACTGGAAGGCGGCAAAAGACAAGAAGATATAAATCGCCGCTAGGAATAACGACCCCTGCGCCGCTGCCTGAACGGGCTCGATGTCAGTAAGCACAACCACAGCCGGGCTACCAAACAGAAGAAGCAGCAGTGCCAATACTGCGGCTGTTACCAAGGCAAGAATACTCGAGCGCTTCACGGCGATATCGAATGACTCTCTGCGCTTCGCACCCAAAGAAGACCCAACCAGAGATTCGACGACGAACGCATAACCGTCGAGAAAGAAGGCGGCGAAAGAGATGAGCTGCAACAAAATGTGGTTTGCAGCAAGCACAACATCGCCAAACTGCGCACTCTGATTAATGAAGAAGCCGAAGGAGAAGACCAGCAACAGCGTGCGAATCATGATATCTCTATTTGCTGCCAGCATCTTTTTGAGTGCGGCGCTATCTAACAGGCGAGATCGCGGCCAGAATTCGCTACCGAGCTCGCGACGAGAATTTAACTCCCGCATGATAAGCCAGACCGCGAATATCACAGTTGACCATTCAGCGATGATAGTGCCCAGCGCGATACCCTCAACCCCCCAATCAAGTACCCCCGCAAAATAGATATCGAGACTAATGTTGAGCCCGTTAAGGAACAGTTGCACTAGTAGCAGCTGCCGACTATTACCCAAGCCGATCAACACTCCCATCAGGGCAAATGTAGCCAGGGTGGCAGGTGCCCCCCATATGCGAATATTGAAGTACTGCGCAGTGACATCTTCAACAGCAGCGCTGCCATCCAACAAAGCCAACGCTACTAGGCGGATACCCCACTGCATCATGATTAACATGAGACCCAGTGCAACTGCCAAAATCAGGGCCCTGCCAAGTACGGCGCGAATCTCAGTCTGGTCTACTGCACCCAGAGCCTGTGCTACTGACCCAGTAGTCCCCATGCGCAAGAAGCCGAAGCTCCAATAAACGAAGGAGAAGATTAAGGCGCCGAACGCTATGGCGCCTAGATCAGTGACTGTGCCTACATTGCCGATTACTGCCGTGTCTACCAATCCCAATAGAGGCACTGCGGCATTAGCCAAGATAATCGGCCAAGCCTTCTCGAGAAGATATCTGTATGTGATGGAATCTGAATTTTGCATAATAGAATGCGGTGGGTTCTTACTTATAATTAATGAAATTAGAATTGTTCATAGTAGATTTGGCCAGCTATGTTTGCCTACTCTTTTTGGACAGTAATGGCGAAAGCTCCAGCAACATGCGAATATCGAGTCATCGAAACTGGAGCCCAGCATGATTGTATTGCACCACCTACGCATCGGCCGCTCAATGATAGCCGCCTGGCAACTCGAAGAATTAGGGATTGATTACGAGTTAAAAGTCTACCACAGGGACCCTAAGACATTTCTCGCTCAGGAAGACTTAAAAGCTGTACACCCTCTAGGGAAATCTCCGGTCATCGAGGATGATGATTTGATGATTTCGGAATCTAGCGCAATCACTACCTACCTAATAGAAAAATACGATACCGAGCATAACCTCGCCCCAGCTCGCTCTGACACTAAGAAATGGGCCAACTTCACACAGTGGCTGCACTACCCAGAAGGGTCGGTATTCGGGCCACTGCTAGTTACCATGATATTACTTCGATCGACTGAATCTCACTCGAGTCTAGATGCCTATAGCAAGCGTGAGGTAGCACTGCATCTAGATCATATTTCAAATCAGCTAGCAGACAATAAATTTATTCTGGGTGAGGATTTTTCAGCAGCAGATTTTGGTGTGAGCTATGTTATCGCTTTAGCCAAACGACTCGGCCAACTGGAACCTTTCCCCAAACTGGAAGCCTACTTAGAACGGAACTTCGCACGCCCTGCCTATCTGCGCGCCGTAGAAAAAGCAGTCGAATAAAATCAACTAGTAGCCAGTGATCGCTATTGCTTCCAAGGCTTTTAATTTGCCCGCGAAGCGGGCTTTCTCAGAACCACGGGCATAGCGTCGTGCCCGGCCAATATTTTCTTCTGCGGCATCCGCATCTCCTACGTGTTGATTCGCAATAGCCATCTGGTGATAGAAGTAATACTCGTTGTGCTTCTGCTCTAGCGCTATGCGCAGATGGGTTATCGCTTTATCGCATTCGCCTGCTGACAAGCGATCATCTGCTTGAGCCGAATGGGAATAGAGGTTTTGTTCGCGAAATAACTCAACCTGCGGCTCCAATGAAGCAGGCTCATTGCCTCTTGACCAGAAGAGATTATCAAAGAACAGATAGCTGGGATCCTGCACAATATTTTGCCGAGTATTGGAAGTAGTGCAGGCCGAAAGTACCGTCGTGAGTAGCAACGATAGGATAGTAGGGAAGGTTTTCAATAGGTCTAGTCTCCCAAAATTGTTCTAATTCCACACTAACTCATCACGACACGATTGCAAATCACCTTCTTCTAGATCTAGCCTCCTAAAACAAGTCAGAGAGACATATTGATAGACAAGACGTACCTTTTTGATGATTAATCCACACGAGTTAGGGTAGGAATTGAAATCTAACAGAATGCGCTTAAATAGTTTGAGCTTGAAACTGAAAAGAACGCCCCTATATCTTTGTTATCGCTTGCTATTTAGCCTTCATAATACCTTATAGATAAGCTTTAGCAGGATGGCATCGAAGTCAGATAGTTAACGAGAAAAACAAAGAGGACCGAGCCATGACTGACGCGATTGAAGCAACGAAGACAGAACCTGCTGGGCTTATCAATACAGCGACTAATATCCTACTTTCCCCCGGTGAAGCATTTACCGAATTGCAGCAACGACCCAGCAAACTATTCCCTCTTGCTCTGATTGTACTTAGCACCATGGCGGTAATGTTTTGGTATTTCTCTATTGTTGATTTCGATTGGTATATCGATGACACGCTAGCGGCAGTCAATCTCGATGACGAACAATTGGAAACAGCGCGCGAACAGATGGCATCTATGTCGCAAACCACCTTCAAAATGTTCGGGATTTTCAGCGGCGCTATAGGAATACTAGTAGTCTATGTCTTGCAATCGGGTTATCTCAGTCTAACTTCGGCAATATCTGGCAGTGGCCAAAAATTCGGTGATTGGTTTTCGTTAGTGCTCTGGACTGGCCTACCTTATATGTTGTCTGTAGTGGGTATGGTATCCACCATCGCGTTGAGCCCCAATGGACAACTCGGTTCCTACGATCTAGATCCATTGACCCTGGCCAACTTAGGCATGCAGTCCGGCAACAGCTCTCTTACTGCGATTTTCAATGGCATTAGCCTTCCTATGCTCTGGGGGATAGCACTGACTATAATGGGATATAGACAGTGGCTAGATTGCAGCCTATTGAAAGCGATGACCGTAGTTTTAGCGCCTTATTTCCTAATATTAGGGATTTGGGCGTATTTCGCTCTCACTTAAGCTCAAATATGTTAATTTTGAACGTATTTACTGTACTTCAATGAGTCGGTAGCCGTTAACACCAGTGAACTAAGTAATCTTCGACTTGTCTGATGACTTTCAGAAAAATGGATTCACGCAATGAATGCAAAAAAATTGGTATTGGTCTTGCTCCTCGCAGGAACTGTGATTGCCCTCCCCTATATTAATCGGTCAGTCTTTGGTACCGACGCGAAGGTAGTCAATGTTTCCACTCTGTCGCAGCGTGTAATCAGTCCTTCAATTCTCGCCTCGGGTTTTCTTGCTCACGAGGAAGAGGTCATGCTCAGCTCTGAAGTTATTGGAAAGGTTTCTGAGCTGTTTGTTGAGGAAGGCGATACGGTAACTGCGGGGCAACTTCTCCTACAGGTAGATGACAAAAATTTCATCGCCGGATTGGAACAGTCTGAAGCCGCGGAACGCATAAACACAATCGACATTGAACGACAGGAAGTTCGCATCGAGAACCTGTCTAGACAATTCGAGCGCAGCAGAAGCCTGCACGAACGCAAGATGATCGGTGACAATGAGTTCGACAACCTCAAAAATCAATTAGACCTCGCTCGAATCGATTTGAAATCTTCTACAGAACGACTGACTCAAGCGCGCGCGCAGCTAGATCAGGTAAATGACAACCTCAGCAAGACTAAGATTGTTTCTCCAATCGAGGGAGTTATCACCAGCCTCGATATCAAAGTCGGCGAAACGGCTATCGCCAGCTCAACAAATATACCCGGCTCGTCTCTAATGACCATCGCGAACCCTGCAAGCATCTACACCGAAGTTTTGGTAGACGAAGCAGATGTCGCTAACATTCAAATTGGGCAGCGAACAGAGATTGTCGCTATCGCCTATCCCGACCAGCCCATGCAAGGTGTCGTGCGCTATATAGCCAATACCGCGAAGATAGCGCCTGGCCGTCAGGGCCTTAGCTTTACGGTGAAGATAGAAATAACCGACGCCGGCGACGTGACATTACGCCCGGGCATGTCCTGCCGCGCCGAGATATTCACGCGGCAGGATCAGGAGGTCGTTGCGGTTCCGATTCAGGCCTTGATCTTCGAGGAAGATCGTTCGGCACTTCGTAGCGAATATTTTATCTTCGTGAACGATGGCGGTATTGCCAGAAAGACGAAGGTTGAAGTCGGCATCTCAGATGATGAATATCAGGAATTGATGACCACTATCGATGACAGCATCGAGATAGTAGTCGGTCCCAATCAAGAGCTGCGACATCTGTTAGAAGGCGACCGAATCGATACCACTATTGTTGAGCTTCAATAAGCCCTTCTATCCCAAAGACAACCTGAATAGATATTCCTATGGCACTGATCGAACTTAACGGCGTTACCAAGTATTACGAGATGGGTGATCAGGTCGTCAAGGCGCTGGACGGAATCGATATTGATGTCGAAAAAAACGATTACCTTGCATTTATAGGCTCCTCCGGCTCCGGCAAGTCGACCATGCTGAATATCTTAGGTTGTCTGGATAAGCCCACCAGTGGTCAATACCACTTGAATGGCAAGAACGTGGAAAGTCTCGATCCGAACGAGCTGTCTGAGATTCGAAATCTCGAAATCGGGTTTATTTTCCAGAGCTTTAATTTATTACCCCGAGCCACAGCACTTGGTAATGTGATGCAGCCGCTAGTGTATCGCAGCATCGGTTATCGCAAGCGCAAGGAAATGGCAATGGAATCACTTGAGCGAGTTGGCCTGGGTGATCGAGTTGATCACCTGCCCAACCAACTCTCCGGCGGACAGCGTCAGCGTGTTGCCATCGCTCGCGCTCTGGTAACCCACCCTTCTATACTGCTCGCCGACGAACCCACGGGGAATCTTGATTCGCAGACCACCATTGAGATCATGCAATTGTTCGATGAACTGCACGCCGAGGGGCACACTCTAATTGTCGTTACTCATGAGGATGAGATCGCACAACACTGCCACCGAGTCGTTGAGATGAAAGACGGCAAGGTATTTAACGACAGTACGACTAATTCTGCAGCGGTGACCAGCTGATGCTCTTCTCGCTCATAGAAAGCTCACGCTCGGCACTAGCCTCTATCATCGCCCATGGACTGCGCAGCTTCCTAACTACACTAGGTATCGTCATCGGTGTTGCTAGCGTTATAGCAGTGATATCGGTCACCCAAGGAATGAGCTCTTTTATCGGGGATACTTTTGCTTCGCTAGGATCTAACAGTCTCACCATTCAATCCTATACACCCTTCGAAGATCAGATGAAGGGAATACGCGCACGGCTCACACCAGAAGATATGGAACTCATAGAAAAGCGTGCCGAGGGAATAGCCTCCATTACACCCGTACTCTTCGCCAATCGCGCATCACAGATAAAATTCGGATCTCAGACCGCCTTTAGCCGAATCATGGGTACTACCTATGCCTTTCAAGATGTCTCGCAAAGCTACATGTCTCTCGGACGTTTTATCGCACAGAGCGATAATTTGACGCGCAGAAGAATTGTGGTTATCGGCGACAAGGTCCGAGAGAATCTCAACATGCCGGATAATCCGATTAACGAGTATGTGGATATCGGCGGCGAGTGGTTCAAGGTTGTTGGCCTGATGGAAGCGAAGGGAGAGATCATGGGCCAGAGTCAGGACGATATCGTACTGATGCCCTACAACACGATGCGCAGTTTGCAGGGTAATCAGGCGCGTACCGATATTCAGATTCAGTTGAGTCTCAGCGAATCGGCAGTCGTTGAAGATGTGACGCAACAACTCACGACATTGCTTCGAAATGCGCATGATTTGGACAGCTACGAAGACGACGACTTTCAAATACAGACAGCCGAGCAACTGATGGAAACATTCGATACAGTAATCAACATGGTCACTATCGTTATCGGAGGCATCGTTAGTATCTCGCTCTTAGTTGGTGGCATAGGCATCATGAACATTATGCTGGTATCAGTCACAGAGAGAACGCGCGAGATTGGCATTTGCAAAGCCATCGGCGCAAAGCGACATCACATACTGATGCAGTTCCTAATCGAGGCCTTATTATTGTCTCTACTCGGTGGATTGATCGGCTTGGCGATCGGCTATGGCCTCGGCACGCTGATCTCCAGCAGCATCCCCTCTTTCCCAGCGGCTAGCATTCCACTGTGGTCCGTCGCTCTGGCGCTAGGCTTCTCGGGTTTTGTCGGTGTATTGTTCGGTATCTTGCCTGCAGCTAAAGCGGCTAATTTAGACCCTATCGATGCACTGAGGTACGAATAGGAAGCCTGCCATGAAGCGGATCGTGTGCTGCTGAAGAAGACTCTCGCCATAGCGCCTTTTGCGCTAGAAGTCGTACTGCTAGCCGATTTTTTAGGTGCCGAATTCGCTATTTTATTTCAATTTATTATTTTAAAACAAAAGTTTATATCCTTTTGAGCGATGGCTAGAGTTCAAGCGCAGCGTGATCGCCGGCTGCAAGTTACTCGCCGAGAACTACTTCTTTAGGCCTCGAATCATGGCCTCCCATCTGGCCGCAAGCAGCCTACTTCTAGTGCTTACCAGCTCCCTATTGTTGAGTTGCCTCATGTGGCTGCCACCGCTATATCTCAGCTCTGGCTTGCTCAGCTAACTCCCAGCAAATTCTATACACTCAAGCTACTGCAATCCTGCCAAAGAATGTGCTAATCTCCGCTTCTTCTTGACCACCGAAAGAATTAAATAATCCTAGCAGTGTTTAAACATTCCGCAGACCGTTGGCCAGTATTCTTCATTCTCTGCCTTAGTGCATTGGACTTCGCTTTCTATTTTTTAGTCAGCAATGTCTATGTACTGGGTGTCTATTTCTTTCTGATGATCCTTCCCAAGGCGCAGATCTGCGCCTGGAATCACCATCATCAGCACGCACCCACATTCAAAACCCTAGTCCCGAATCGAATGATGGAATTCTTCTATGCCCTGCACACCGGTGTAACAACCAATCTCTGGGTGCTGCATCATAATTATGGGCATCACAATAATTTCCTCGACCAGTCAAAAGATGAGAGCCGCTGGACGCGGTATGACGGCACACAGATGAAAGAGCTAGAATATAGTTTGTTGATTACTGTTACCGCTTACTATCGAGGCTATATAGTAGGAAAGGAACACCCGAAGGAACAGCGGACCTTCATCGTCTACACGCTTATCACGTTCGCGTTTGTCACCGGCTTGGTGGCTTATCAGCCAGCGGCTGGATTATTGCTATTTGTCCTACCCATGATCGTTGGTCTGTTTATTACAGCTTGGACAACCTACGATCATCACGCTGGCTTGAATACAGAAAATGAATTCGAGGCATCATTTAACAACGTTAATCGTTGGTATAATCTATTCACCGGTAATCTTGGCTACCATACTGCTCATCACTATAAGCAGGGTCTGCACTGGTCGAAGCTTCCGCAACTACACGATAAAATTAAAGACAATATTCCTGAAAAACTAATTCAAAGGACCTGGATCTAGAATCGATATTTAGGATTAAAGAACGGCACAAAAAAAGGAGATCTGATTGATCCCCTTTTTTTTGCCTGTTGGGATTTGAAGAACTAACTAGCTAGTTACTAACACTCTCAATATAGATGTCACTATTGTTCGTCTCTAGGGATACTCGATCGCCACCGCCATTAATATCGCCCCTGCCGATGATGTCACCATCGTCTTCCTGAATAGTCAGCGGAGAATCAGTATAGATTCGATAGTCGCCGCGCGATCCTCTTGAGACGTTCAGATTAGCAGGGATGCTCTCCTAAAAGTTGGATGAAACCCGTAGAGCGATATCCCCACCTACTGTATTTAGGTCTATATTTCTGTTAACACGGCCTGTCGTAGTTGTAATCTCCACCTCGGTTCTGCAA
>JAPKAI010000086.1 GCA_028825335.1 Gammaproteobacteria bacterium
GAGTAGATAACGCTCTCGGATAATACATCTGGCACATTGCCTTCGACTATAAGCTTGGCAAGCCCTTCGGCAACGGCAGTCTTACCGACGCCGGACTCGCCCACTAATAACGGATTGTTCTTCCTGCGGCGAGATAGCACCTGTATGACCCGAGTGACCTCCTCTTCGCGTCCAATGAGCGGATCGATTCTGCCCTGTTCTGCCTCATAATTAAGATTTGTAGCAAAACTTTCTAGCGGGTTACTCGAGCTATCCCTAGCAACCTCTTCTTCGGCTTGCTCCGGCGCCGCTTCACCTTCTCCACTCTGACCTGGAACCTTAGAAATACCGTGAGTTATGTAGTTCACGATATCGATACGCGCGATGTCTTGCTGGCGTAAAAAGTAGACAGCCTGACTCTCCTGTTCGCTAAATATGGCAACCAGTACATTCGCGCCAGTGACTTCTCTCTTTCCCGAAGACTGCACATGAAAGACGGCGCGCTGCAGGACGCGTTGGAAACCTAAGGTCGGCTGCGTATCCCGAATCTCTTGAGTGTCCGGAATCAACGGTGTGGTGGCATCGACAAAATCCACGAGCTCGCCGCGCAAACGACTAAGATCGCAGTCGCAGGCAATCAGGACGCTAGAGGCGACCTCGTTGTCCAGAAGCGCGAGCAGCAAATGCTCCACTGTCATAAACTCATGGCGCTTTTTGCGAGCACTTCTGAATGCGTCACTGAGTGTTGTTTCTAAATCTTTGCTTAACATATGTGCCCTTTGGCTAATTCATTCGAGCAGGCCTTAAAGGTTAGGCTCTCGGTCTATTTATCTATTTTATCTATTAGTTTATCGGTCTATCTATCAACCTCGACGGAGCACAACAAGGGCTGCTCACATTCGCGTGCATATTCATTCACCTGCGCCGCCTTCGATTCAGCGACGTCCTTCCCGAACACACCACATACGCCCTTTCCTTCAGTGTGCACCTTCAACATGACCTGCGTGGCGGCCTCCACGTTCATGGAAAAGAACGAGCATAGCACCTCGACGACGAAGTCCATTGGAGTGTAGTCGTCGTTGATTAAGACTACTTTGTACAATGGAGGCTTCTGTAGTTTCGGCTTTTCAGTAGTAGCAGCGAAACCGGTGTCATGATCGATGCGCTCGTCACCGTCGTCACCCGAATTACTCACTCCGAGAAAGCGCTGTGACATTTGTAATATAGTAATTTCTAGGTCGTCCTTGCTCATAACATTTCTATTCATTCAATCTAAGGGTTGGATGACTCTGATTGTGGTGTTTGATTCGGGTGCGGCTAGGCCCTTTCCCCAAGAGAATCTGGCTAAATTAGCAGTCCTTGGGAAGCTGCCAGTATACATTTAAATTGGGCTTTCTCCCCCAATTTCAAGGCCCCAGTGACGGGTTCAAAGGCATTGGATCTGAGATGCCTGATTTGACATTTCAAAATCATTACTGTATAGGATTCAATATGGCTGTAAGCCTTAAAGTAAAAAAATAACAAGAAGTACGGAGTTCTCTTATGAGTACCGGGCAAGTTAAATGGTTCAATAACGCAAAAGGGTTTGGTTTTATTCTACCTGATGAAGGGGGCGATGATTTATTCGCGCACTACTCCGCAATCGGAATGGAAGGTTATAAAACCTTGAAAGCCGGACAGTTAGTTTCGTTCGACACAATCGAAGGCCCCAAAGGACTGCATGCGGCAAATATTCACGCCGTCGCCGATGCGCCAGCCGCAAACGGTGAGCAGGAGTCAGATACCGACGCAACCGCTGAAGATAATGCCGACAATGCTGTGGTGGAAGAAGAAATTCTGACCTGATGCATGGACCCCCATTTACGGGCCCAGCTGTTCTTGCAATAGAGACTAGTATGAGTAAGGCGGCTATCTCGCACTCGTTGCTGTAGCTTCGGGGTCATTGACCACTGGAAAGCAATAGCGGCGCTCGACTTTAGTCTCCCCTCCTCATTACCGATACAAGCTGCATGTCTCAAATTTTACTATTCAACAAGCCCTTTGCCGTGTTATCTCAGTTCACCTCTGAGCCGCCACATCGCGTACTCGCCGAATATATCAATCACAAAGGCTTCTACCCGGCGGGCAGACTTGATAAGGATTCTGAAGGGCTACTAATTCTTACCGACGACGGCAAGTTACAGCAGAAGATCAGCAACCCCAGATACGGTAAATTCAAGACCTACCTGGTACAAGTTGAAGGACTGCTCACCGAGCAAGCATTGGAGGCCTTGGTCCGTGGAGTTGAGTTAAAGGACGGGCCCACGAGACCTGCGAAGGCACAGCGCGTTGATAAACCACGGGTATGGGATAGAGATCCGCCGATTAGAGAACGCAAGCACATTCCCACTAGCTGGCTTGAATTGTCGATTAGCGAAGGCCGCAATCGACAGGTGCGGCGAATGACAGCAGCAACAGGCTTTCCTACGCTGCGACTTATCCGGACAAAAATTGATGAGTGGGATTTAGGTGAGTTACAGCCTGGCGAGTCAAGACTAGTAGAAGTGTAGCTATGATTTCTGCCAGCGATCCAACGCTTCCTTGTCGGTATCCCGAGATTCGATCCAGCTGCTCTCGTTTTTAGATTTCTGCTTCTTCCAGAATGGCGCTTCGCTCTTCAGATAGTCCATGATGAACTCGGCAGACTCAAAGGCAGCATGGCGATGCGCGCTGACCGTTGCTACTAGCACTATCTGGTCATGACTGTAGAGCTCACCCACTCTGTGGATGATCCTTGTAGCCAGCAGCGGCCATCTATCCTCCGCCTTTAGCTGAATATCCTTCAAGCATTTCTCGGTCATGCCAGGGTAATGCTCTAGAGTCAGTGATTGCACGGCAGCTGCAGTATTGTCATCGCCATAAATCTCTCGGACTAGACCCGTAAAAGTGACTATCGCACCGGCATCACCCGCACGAGTGCGAATTGCAGCGTATTCATCACCTAGCGAAAAATCTTCATTCTGAATGCTAATCATTAAATGCCTAGCCTCCAGTCATTGGAGGAAAGAATGCCACTTCGTCGTTCTGACTTAGGAGGTGCTTGCGATCGACGATAGTTTGATTCACGGCCACTAGAACTTTACCTGCTTTCCTATCGCCATCCCCTATAAAGACGGCTTCGAAATGGGGATTAGCGCTAACTAAGTAGTCGATTAGTGCCTGGACCGATTTTACATCTCGAGGCAACTCGAGCTCTTCCTCACTCCTGTTGAGAGCTTCTCTGATACTGGCAAAATATTGAATATTTAGCATGGCTTCCTAGGCTGAACCAGATCGCTGGTAGTGACCACTATTGCCACCGAGCTTCTCATCAAGGCAGATAGCTTCAATGACCATATTCTTGTCTACGGCCTTGCACATGTCATAAATGGTCAATGCGGCAACAGAAACAGCGGTTAATGCCTCCATTTCTACACCTGTCTGACCATTAACTTTGCACGTTGCGCTTATCAACACGCTGCTGCGCTTCGCATCCAATTCCAGTTCGACCTTGACTGAAGTCAGCATCAATGGATGACACAGTGGGATCAATTGTGAGCAATTCTTGGCGGCCTGAATCCCGGCTATTCGTGCTATCGCGATAACGTCGCCCTTCTTGTGACCACCGTCGGCGATCACTCCCAAGGTCTCGCTATCCATGCGCACTAGACCACTAGCTGTGGCCACGCGGTGTGTGGATTGTTTCTCTGTGACATCCACCATTTTGGCGTTGCCTTTACTATCTAGGTGCGTCAGCTTGCTCATAATTTTCTAACCATTATCTAAGAGGGCATTATCCACGTTTCTGCGAACGAGCTAAAGGGAAACCCTAAGACAATATTAGGGAGCCTTTGATCAAGTCTATGGCCACTCTGTGCGAACTTGGAGGGTACTGCTGCAAGGCGGCGTGCGCAGGTAATGGTTGTTACATTAGCAAGTAGGACAACATAGCAGCGGCGCGCACCAAGCCGAGCCCGAAGGGCATTCAGCCGATTCTGCTCACAAGAAAGCACTTTCTTGACAGGTCGACACATGCCTGCAAAAGTGCGCCTTAGTAGGAGTTCGGCTGAATTCCAGAGTGGTTATAGGCTTGACCAGAGTCTCCCTAGCTAGACCGTTGATCAAGAACGCTTTTAACGGCTAGCATTGCCCTTACCCACAAGGCCGACAACAAACTCTCAGCCAGGACTATCTGAATATGCATCAGCTTCCTCATATAACCGTCGCCACTATTGTGGAGCGCGCAGGAAAATTCTTGATGGTAAAAGAGAACTCGGGAGGCCGACTCGTTTATAATCAACCGGCAGGCCATGTTGAAATAAAGGAATCTCTGCTTGATGCAGCAATTAGAGAAACTCTTGAAGAGACGGCCTGGCGAGTCAATCTAGAACAATTGCTGGGAATCTACCAATATACCTCCCCCGAAAACGGTATCACTTATATACGTCACTGCTTCATTGCCAAGGCTATAAGTCCGAGGACTGAGCGCGACCTGGATGAGGACATCGTTGAAGCCGTCTGGGTTTCCCTAGAGGAATTGGAGCATCGAGAGTCTGAGATGCGCAGCCCACTCGTACTCGAGGTGATTCGAGACTATCTGAAAGGGATCCGTTACCCACTCAGCTTGATAGTAGCGCCAGACACAGAAACAATTTAAGAATTACAGCTAGAGAAGCCATGATAAATACTACACCACCCAATGGACACAGTGGCAGCAAGGTAATTGTTGGCATGTCCGGTGGCGTCGATTCCTCAGTCGCTGCCTACCTGCTTATGGAGCAGGGATATCAGGTTCAAGGCCTGTTTATGAAGAACTGGGATGAAGATGATGGCACTGACTATTGCACGGCAAAGGAAGATTTAGCCGATGCACAATCAGTCTGCGACAGCCTCGGGATTCACCTCCACAGCGCAAACTTCGCAGCCGAATATTGGGACAACGTGTTCGAGCACTTCCTCAAAGAGTATTCAGCCGGGCGGACTCCTAACCCAGACGTACTGTGTAATCGCGAGATAAAGTTCAAAGCATTTCTCGAATATGCGAGCGAACTCGGGGCTGACTTTATCGCGACTGGGCACTATGTCAGAAAGCAATCTGTAGATGCAGAGACTTTCCTGTTAAAAGGCTTGGACAACAACAAGGATCAGAGTTACTTCCTCTGTGAGGTCGATGAAAGCTGCCTTGCAAAAAGCCTCTTCCCTGTAGGTGAGTTAGATAAGCCTGAGGTGCGCGCTATTGCCTCTCGCTTAGGATTGAGCACGCATGACAAAAAAGACAGCACCGGAATTTGTTTTATCGGCGAACGTAAGTTTAAAGATTTTCTAGAGCAATATCTTCCCGCTCAGCCGGGAGTTATCGAGACTATAGATGGCGTCGCGATCGGCAAGCACTCTGGATTGATGTTCTATACCTACGGTCAGCGTCAAGGTCTCGGGATAGGCGGATTAACCGATCATGATGAGGCGCCTTGGTATGTCGTAGACAAAGATCTGCAGAGAAACGTTTTACTCGTCGCTCAGGGCTCGGACCATGAAATGCTGTTCTCTAGCCGCCTACTGGCGAGCAAAGTGGCGTGGGTAAATTCAGCGCCCCAGAACATGCCAATCAATTGTGCTGCCAAAATCCGCTACCGCCAGATTGATCAGGAGTGCCAGATAAGAATGCTCGAAGACGGACAGCTGCAGGTAGATTTCACGAAACCACAGCGTGCGGTGACACCCGGTCAATATGTAGTGTTCTATCAGGGTGAACGCTGTCTCGGAGGTGCAATCATTGAACAATTCTGCCGCTGAACTAACACGCTGGGAATGGCAGGTCGTAGCCCTAGCTGCGGTCGCGCAGTCGGCTGCTCTTGTTTCCAAGCTTGCCATGCACGGCAATGCCTCACAGACTGAGTTACTTGCAAGTGTGAACCCCCTACTCGCACTCAATCCAAGATCAGAGTCCGATGTTTATCCCAATCTCGGACATTTAAATCTGGGTCTGCGCACCCTCAATGACATGTTCAGCCAGGTACGCCCGTCAGAAAACGCCAGTCTCGTCCGCTACACATTAGGGATGTTACTAATAAGAAATAAACTCAATGCCAACTCCGTCATGCAAGCCAATATCCGACATGGATTGGAGTCGATTCAACCGCTGCTATTAATTCCCGAGAACGCGACTCCTTGGCGCATGGAAGAGACAGAAAAAACCGACGGACAAATGCGCCAAGAACAAACATTCGAGCAGCTTGCCACGATGTATCAGGATACAATTAGCACACTGGGCCACCGCATCCAGGTGCATGGACAGGTGGACTATCTTCAGAACGATTATGTATCGAACCGTGTTCGCTCACTTCTTTTGGCGGGTATTCGATCGGCGGTACTCTGGCATCAACTCGGAGGGCGTCGCTGGCGTCTCATCTTCTATAGAAAGCGAGTGCAAGAAACGGCGAGCGCACTCAGGAAGCGCCTGCTCACATCGATCTAGAGCAAACGGCGCAGATACCCGCTAGAAACACGAAATCGACACTAATACTGACGCTAACACCGATACTAGTACCTATAAGACAAGTTTTACGAAAACCAAGGAATACACGATGGCAAACGATTCAGACAATTCACTATTAGCAATATCCCCATTGGATGGTCGCTATAAGAGCAAATGCGAAGACCTCGCACCCTATTTCAGTGAATTTGCACTGATGCGATATCGCGTCTTCGTTGAGGTTAAGTGGCTACAAAAACTATCGGAACACGATCTGATCGACGATCTGCACGTCATCAGTGACCGAGGTGCAGAGTATCTAGACGATCTTATCGAGAACTTCTCAATAGCCGACGCACAGCGCATCAAGGAGATCGAGGCCACAACTAATCACGACGTAAAGGCTGTCGAGTATTTCATTAAAGAAAAATTTGAAGACAACGCGGAACTTAGTAATCAACTCGAATTCGTGCATTTCGCCTGCACATCCGAGGACATCAACAATCTGGCATATGCGCTAATGCTGCGCGACGGTCGCGACAAAGTCATGCTTGATCAAATGCGAGAAATCGAAACGCGACTAGCACAACTCGCTAAAGACTTTGCCGATCAACCAATGCTGTGCCGCACTCATGGGCAGTCGGCCTCCCCCTCGACCGTGGGCAAAGAGTTTGCAAATGTCGTCCACCGACTGAGACGACAAATCGCACAGATAGAATCTAACGAGATATTAGGCAAGTTCAATGGCGCGGTTGGCAACTACAACGCACACCTTACCGCTTACCCAGATATAGATTGGCAAGCTAATGCTAAGGAATTTGTAGAAGGACTTGGGCTCAGTTGGAATCCGTATACAACGCAGATCGAACCACATGATTACGTCGCCGAGTTATTCGCGGCTGTATGCCGATTCAATACTGTGCTGATAGATTTCGACAGGGACATCTGGGCCTATATTTCCTTAGGCTATTTTAAGCAGCGAACTGTAGCCGGCGAAGTCGGCTCGTCGACCATGCCCCATAAGGTAAACCCTATCGACTTCGAGAATTCCGAGGGAAATCTCGGGCTAGCCAATGCCATCATGTCTCATCTCTGTGAGAAGCTACCAATCTCCAGGTGGCAGCGTGATCTAACTGATTCAACGGTTCTTAGAAATATTGGCACTGGTTTAGCGCATAGCCTTATAGCGTATCGCGCCACTATGAAAGGCGTAGGAAAACTCGAACTCAACGCCAAGACGATAGATGATGATATCGACTCCTGCTGGGAAATATTAGCAGAGCCTATACAAACTGTTATGCGCAGATACCGTATTGAGAAGCCCTACGAAAAGCTAAAGGAATTAACTCGAGGCAAGCAGATAAACCAGCAGTCTGTTCAAGATTTCGTGCAGACTCTCACTATTCCTGAAGCTGCTAAGCAGGAACTGCTGCAACTTACACCCCGCAAGTATCTAGGGAATGCTGCAGAGCAGGCGCGTGCTATTTGAGCAAACGACACCTAAACGAGGCATTCGATAGCAAACAATTTCTAGCGCAGTATTGGCAGAAGAAACCGGTGCTGTTGTCGAAATTTATACCAGATTTTAGTGATTCGCTGGCTCCCGAGGAGCTAGCTGGACTCGCGTGCGAAGAGCTCGTTGAAAGCCGGCTAATTATCGAACCCGAGCCCGGACAATGGCAACTTCGCCATGGGCCATTCGAAGATTCTGATTTCACGCAGCTACCTCAGTCGAATTGGACTCTGCTAGTCCAGGCTGCAGATCAATGGGTTGAAGACGTCGCCGATATAAAAACTCTATTCAACTTCCTTCCTAGCTGGCGTATCGATGACATTATGATTTCTTTCGCTGCCCAAGGTGGTAGCGTCGGCCCCCATTACGATTATTATGACGTCTTTCTTCTGCAGGGACAGGGTGAGCGCTCTTGGAAGATCGGCGATCGCTGCGACTCCGACGCCAAGGTTGTTCCAGACAAGGATTTGCGCCTGCTGCAGAACTTTGAAGCCACTACAGAATTCAATCTAACTGCAGGTGATGCGCTATACGTTCCTCCGCGATTCCCTCACTGGGGCACCGCTACAAGCGACAGCCTCTGCTACTCCATAGGGTTTCGCGCGCCTTCTATGGCTGAAATGATAGAAGGCTTCAGTGATTTTATCATCAAAGACCAAGATCCAGCACAGCGCTATGAAGACAGCTATTCGCTGGGTGGACTACGAAGTGCAGAAATCAGGCCTGAATTGCTAGATGCTAGCTATCGCCAACTCACAGAGCGACTTGCCCAGAAACAGGATTTTGCTGGCTGGTTCGGCTGCTATGTCAGCCAGCCAAAATACCCTGAACTCATTGAGCCCCTAGATGATGAGCTTTCCCCTGAAGATTTTTCCGCCCTAATGAGTGACGGGGTACAACTGACCAAGAATCCCAGCTCTCGATTCGCCTTTATGGAATCTGCCGCGAAGGACTGCGTTTTACTGTTCGCCGATGGCGCCATGGTTAGCTACTCCATGAAGCAGCTTTCGAATATTGTCGCATTCTGTGAGGCACCTGAAATAGTGCCTGGTACATCTAGCGAATTACTAGCAGATCGCGAAATAGCGGAACTTCTGCGCCGGCTGTTAAATCAAGGTAGTCTTCTAGCCTCTGCCTAGCCATTAACCTTGCGGTACACCGCATCACCGCAAGCATGCCCTATGTCTTTTACGAACAGCCGATCTCTACCCTACTGCCCTGACAGCGAGCTTTATATGCGCGCGCTCAACAACCTTGGCATGCCAGCATTTCTGGACAGCGCGAACCACGGGGGAAACAGCGGCAGGTTAGACATTTTAGCTGCAGCACCCACTGCTTACTTGAAAGTCGAGAACGGAGTCCTTTCTTGTTCCGACAACGTGGCGAAACTCATTGGAAGCTCAAACAATAGTAATGAATTGCTTAGCTATAGCAGAGTATTAAAAGAGAAATTTCTACCATCACTTAAATTGGAGCCTACAGATGAGCATCAGCTAGAACATGCAGGCACCCTCATCGCCCATCTGGGCTACCCTACTCTGACCGGCAAAGCTGACTTCTTAATCAATGATGCCTTTGTCGGAATTTACCTCTGGACCCTTGTTGTAGATCACCAGAGAAGAAGCTGCGAGCTTAGGATGCACCCACGCTACTGCGCCACCATCGATCAAACGTTAATCGCTATCGAGCAGGCGCTTAGTAGAACGGCCACAACGGACCCTGCTACATTCTGCCTCGAATCCCCTCTAGTAAACCGAAGCAGCTTTGCGGAGTATCAGGATGCCTTCGCTGAGATAAAGTCTCGAATCGATAGTGGCGATTGTTATCAGGTCAACCTAACTCAGGGTTTTACAGCGAGAGGTCGCGGGGAGCCTCTAGCAGCCTATCTAAAGCTACGCCGCGCAACCACGGCCCCATTCTCGGCCTATATAGACTGGAACAGTGGCGCGCTATTGAGCTTGTCTCCGGAACGTTTTGTCAGCCTGAAGAAAGGCGCAGTCCTAACACAGCCAATAAAGGGGACACGCGCTAGGGGCGAATCCAGCGATGAGGATAGGCGCCTTGCACGAGAATTAGCCGCTAGCGAGAAAGACCAAGCTGAGAACCTAATGATCGTCGATCTACTTAGAAATGACCTTGGTCGCGTTTGCGAAATTGGAAGTATTAAAGTAAATCAATTATTTACTATAGAAAGTTTTAGCAATGTACATCATATGGTAAGCGATGTTGCGGGCAGACTGCTGTCAGGCAAAGATGCCCTAGAACTTCTCTCAAGTTGTTATCCCGGAGGCTCTATTACTGGCGCCCCAAAGCTCGCCGCGATGAAGATCATTCAGGAAGTTGAACATGAAGCCAGACGCGTGTACTGCGGAACGGTGTTCTATCTGGGGGCGGATGGCAGCTTCGATAGCAGCATCACTATCCGCAGTCTATTGTGGGAGGCCGGCGGACTTAGCTGCTGGGCAGGAGGGGGCATCGTAGCTGACTCGGACTGCGAACAGGAATATCAGGAATGTTTCGATAAAATAAGTAACATTTTTAGTGTTTTAGCGGAGCTGTCTTAAGCTATAAGCTAAATGTAGCGCCCTATGCGCTTAGATCGCGTTCGCTGGCAACACAAAATTCTCGCCTGAGTTCTTCATAGCTCTCAACCGCTGGATATTGTGGGAACTCCTCAATAACGTTGGCCGGTGCTCGGAACAAGATACCGGCATCTGCCTCTTCCAGCATGGTTGTATCATTGTACGAGTCGCCGGAAGCTATCACTCGAAAGTTAAGCCCATGCAGCGCCTTAACAGATTGGCGCTTAGGGTCTTTTTGTCGGAGCTTGTAGTCCACGATCCTGCCGCTCTCATCCGCGACCAGCCGATGACAAAACAGCGTTGGGAAGTCGAGCTGGCGCATCAAAGGTTGCGAAAATTCATAAAAAGTATCTGATAAAATAATAAGCTGAAATCGTTCTTTCAGCCAATCTATGAACTCTTTAGCGCCAGGCATTGGCGCCATTGTCGCAATAACCTCCTGAATGTCTGGAAGACCTAAGCCGTGTTGGTCGAGAAGGGCCAGGCGCTGTGTCATTAACACGTCATAGTCCGGGATATCGCGCGTAGTTGCCGCTAACTCATCGATGCCTGTCTTCTCGGCAAACCCGATCCATATCTCGGGCACTAGTACTCCTTCTAAATCTAGGCAGGCTATTTCCATGACGTGTAGTTCTCCTTCTGTGGTATTCAATTGTGCGTACTAATCC
>JAPKAI010000020.1 GCA_028825335.1 Gammaproteobacteria bacterium
GCGCCGGTGAAAAGCTAGTCGGGTCCAGGAACTGATTTACAACGCCAGTCACAATACTAAATAGGGTTGATAGATAAGGATGGCTTTCTATTTCTATGATCCTTAGGCGAAGGCTGGGTACAAAGCATACAGATTCAGCCATTAACGTTATTTAACCACGTGACGTACCGATAGTGATCTGGCAATCTATGCGTTCGCAACCCATCAAAGAATTCCCACGCTGGAGAAAGCATGATTTACAACAGCCTACTTCCTGATATCACTGTACCCGAAACTCTATTAACTCCATTTGTCTTGCAGCATGCGCAGCGGCTTTCAAGCGAGCCTGCGCTGGTAGAGGGGAGTACAGGGAGGTCTCTGACTTATGCAGAATTCACAGAGCAAGTGAAGGCTTTAGCGGGTGGCCTTCAGCAACGTGGCTTCGGTAAAGGGGACGTGCTCGCCATAATGGCGCCCAATGTTCCCGAGTATGCCGTGGCATTTCATGGAGCGGCGTGGGCGGGCAGCACAGTGACAACAGTTAACCCCACCTATACGACCCGTGAAGTAAAACATCAGTTGAAAGACTCTGGCGCAAAGTTACTGGTCACTGTTTCGATGTTCCTATCGGTGGCGAAAGAAGCTGTTGAGGGGACCGATGTCGAGGAAATCTTCACTATCGATCCCAGCGATGTTGCACTACTTTCCTCGCTGGCTGGTGAGCCATTGCAAGATCAGGTCGAAGTCTCTCCTGATGGCATTGTAGCTTTGCCTTATTCTTCTGGAACTACTGGCTTGTCTAAGGGTGTCATGTTGAGCCATCGCAATCTTGTGGCAAATTTGCTTCAAACCTCTGCAATGTTACCTATCGTGGAAGGCGAAACGATTCTTTCCTTTCTACCGTTTTTTCATATCTATGGTATGCAGGTACTCATGAATAGCGCTCTAGCACAGGGTGGTAAAATTGTAACAATGGCACGCTTTGATTTGGAGCAATTCCTCCAACTCTCGCAGGATCACAAGATTAGTCGAGCATTTGTTGCTCCTCCTATTGTGCTTGCTCTGGCTAAACATCCGATGGTGGACAATTATGATTTGAGTGCGTTGGAATCGGTCTTCAGTGGCGCAGCTCCGTTGGGTCCTGAGCTTGCTGATGAAGCAGCAACTCGCCTAGGCTGTGAAGTTGTTCAAGGATATGGTATGACGGAATTATCTCCTGTGAGTCATACAACTCCGGCGGGTCAGTTCAAACCAGGCACTATTGGTATATTGACACCCTCTACGATGAGTCGAATTGTTGATCCTGAATCTGGAAAAGACCTCGGTATCGGTGAAGATGGCGAGATTTGGGTAAAAGGGCCGCAAGTGATGACAGGCTACTTGAATAACGCCGAGGCCACTGCAGCAACAATTGACGAAGATGGCTGGTTACACACAGGCGATGTAGGCCATGCAGATGGTGATGGCCATTTTACGATTGTTGATCGCCTCAAAGAACTGATCAAATTTAAAGGCTTTCAAGTACCGCCGGCGGAATTGGAAGCCTTACTGGTAACTCACCCCGGCATAGCGGATGCCGCGGTGATTGGTGTTCCCGATGATGAAGCAGGTGAATTACCTAAAGCCTTCATAGCCCTCAAAGAAGGCGAGTCGACGTCAGCGGAAGAGATTCAGCGATTCGTGGCGGGTAAAGTAGCAAGTTATAAACAGATACGCATAGTTCAGTTTGTAGATTCAATTCCTAAATCAGCTTCAGGAAAAATATTGCGCCGTCTGCTTCGTGATCAATCTTGAATTCCTTTAGGTGAAACACGGTTTAACTCAACGGTGGCGCTCTGCAGTCTTGAATGAGTGCGTATTCAATCTGGAAACCACAGAGTATCGAATGCTCTTACATCCTGCATTGCACAATGCTTTAGCCGTTTATTTAAAGAGGCCCCGTACTCGTTACAAAGTCAGTTTGACGGCAGCGCAAACACCCATAAAGTGGCACCGGATGGTGGATTATTTATCCCAGCAGTGCGTTCCATGTTATTGGCGAGGAAACTTCCTGCGTTTGTCGCTACAGCGACATACTGTTTCCCTTCTACCCGGTAGGTAATCGGATAGGAACTCGGAGAATTGTCTAGTCTCTGTTGCCATAACACAGAGCCATCAGATTGATCGACAGCTCTGAAATAACGATCAACCGAACCGCTAAACAACAAGCCGCTATCGGTAGTGAGATTGCCACTGGCTGGTGGCGCGAATTGTCTTTTTGTCCAAATCACTTCACGGGTTTCTAGGTTGATCGCCTTTACCATTCCCCAAAGACCGTCGGTGGATGCATCGGGATACTTTTGCCAGCGTCGTCCGGTGAGGTTGTTGATGCAGGTGTCCTGCATGGGAATATACAATATGCCGGTGGCGGGGTTGTAAGAGGAAGATTGCATGTTGCGCGCGCCCAATGCATCGGGGCAGATACCGTTCAAGGATAGCCCGTCCAACACTTGGCCTGGCTCCGGGATTGATTGCTGAGTTAGTGTCTTCTCGCCAGTTCGCGGATCGATCTCCGCAATGACATTTTGCATATCTAGATCTATGGAAAACAGATAGTCGCCGGTTGCGGCGTCCACCGCTTCGAAGATGGCCTCCTTGCCGCCGGTGACAATTGTTTTACGCATTACACCATCCACTGGCAGGTTTATGATCTGTCTCTCGTAAGCCCAATCGTGGTCGAGTTGATCGTTCGGCATGTGTTGATAATGCCAAACTAATTCGCCGGTATCGGCATTCAAAGCGATGGTAGAATTGGTATACAGTGCATCGGTTGTTACACCAAGCACGTCGCTCCTTACTCTCAGAGAGTTGGTGTCATAAGTTGGGGCGGGACCGAAATAAAGCAGATTCAGGTCTGAATCATAGCTGCCAGGATTCCACACAGAGCCGCCAGTGCGCTCTTCGAGCGGCAGGTTATTCCAGGTATTGCCGCCTGGCTCATCTGGCCTAGCGATGGTGTAGAAGCGCCATTCTTCTTCGCCAGAATTCAGGTCGATTGCAACAATAAAATTACCGCCTGGCACAGCAGTCTGACCAGTCATTCCAATAATCGCTTTGCCATTTACCACCATTGGAGCAGACTTGAGCTGAAAATCGGTTTCACCTTGGGTGTCAATTTCATGATCCCAGATCAACCTGCCAGTTTTTGCCTCCAGGGCTAGAATGTGAACATCGGAGGTGGGCACAATAATTTTGTCATCAAATATTGCAACCCCTTTCTTTGAGCTCGGCCGAGTGCCCTCATCAAGTTCTCTCTGGTAGCTCCACAACAAATCACCATTTGTCGCATCGAAGGCTTGCACTACATCACCACTGCTGTAGGCAAAGAGAACACCATCGTGCACAAGTGGTGTCATCATATTGGCACCAGACGGTAGCGACCAGGTCCAGACAGCCTCTAGATCTGAAACATTGCTCTTGTTGATTTGCACGAGCGGACTATGTCCCAGATTTTCATGAGTGCGTCGCCATATCAGCCAGTCGTCAGCAGGCGGGTTCAATAGCATGGCATTTGTTACCGGAGTCAGGTTATTTAACCGACTTACGGGAACCAAGGGTCCATTTGTGTCGTAGCTGGGGTCGCTCGGATTCAATTCGGTCGCGACCAATGCTTGAGCAGGAATCGTGAAGCCATCAAGATCCGCCATTGCTAGAGGTGTGGCGCCCGCTTCTGCGCCATTGCGTTGCAGTAGAAAGGCGATAAGCTGGCTAGTGATTTTTGGCCCGAGCCCGCCCGGTAGCGCCGGTGGCATTCGCTGTAGGCTGATCGCCAGATCGGAAATTGGCCTATCGCCCCACCGGCGACTGAAGAAGTTTCCGCTTAGGCTGGGTACGAATTCGAAACCCTCTAGATTATAGCCGTGGCAAACCGCGCACTGTTCCTCATAAACTACTTCTCCTTGATCCGCTTGTTCAACGGTGTATCCACCGGGAGTTTGAGCAAGGGCAGGTGTAGTCAGTAATACAAGAAAACCACTAGCCAGCAGGCGGGGCATCAGGAATTTTGCCAAAGGCTTGGCGCTGTCGCTCAATTTGCTTTCTATCATTAAGGGTCACCAACAAGTATGCGCTTCAGCATCAGGCGCAAGTTGCTTGTTATAGTCGTTAGGGTGGCGGACGACGGCGCAGAATGCGTCCAGGCTGAATGTTGGTAGCCGCGCCGTTGCTCCATGCGATCTGGCCATTTACGAGTGTATGGATTATGCCGTCTGACTTCAGAGTAGGATTGTCGTAAGTCGCGTAGTCGATTACCGTTTCGGGGTCGAACACAGCAAGGTCTGCCAACATCCCAGGCCTGATCACGCCACGGTCGCTCATGCCAATCGTCTTTGCTGGCAATCCAGACATCTTGTAAATTGCGTTCTCGAGAGACAATTGTTGCTTCTCCCGTACGTATTCGCCGAGCACCTTGGGGTAGCTGCCCCAATACCTCGGATGAGTACGTTCTGAGGTCGACGCACCACAGTCACAGGCAATCGATGCGGTTGGGTGTTGCATAATCTCGACCAGATCTTCTTCAAGACCGAAACGCGCGATAATCCCTTGGCCAGATTCTTCCAACAACTGAATCACTGCCTCGCCTGGTGAATCCAGTTCTAGCTCTTCCATTGCAACAGTCAATTCCCGCTGAGACTGCATCAGGTAGACACCTTGGTGGCCGCCAAAGCGAAGCTGCATAGCCTGCTCAGCCTCGGTGATTATTTGTGCTCGAAGCGCAGGATCGCGGAACCGTGCTAGCATTGTGTCTCGACCTCCCGCCTGTGCCCACGAGGGAATGATGAGGGATTGCAATCCAGTTTGGCCTGCAAGGTAAGGGTATACATCCGCAGTTGCTCCACCAGTAAAGGAGGTAGGGGTTTCACTCATGCGCCCCAAAATGGTGGATGCTCTACCTTGCTCCCAGCCTTGTAGTTTCATGTGAGTTACAAGTGGTATCAGACCGGCTGCCTCGCCTATGGCGAGTGTCTCACTCATGCCTGCTATCGAACTGAAGTTACTTTCGGGAGTGACTCTGTCGTGGTTTGCGAATACGGTATTCCACCTTGCGAACGGCGAGAGGATTTGTATGACCTCGTCTGTAGTGGCGTAATATCCAGGAACATAATCAAGGCCGGCCGAAACGCCCCAGGCACCCGATTCCAAACCCTGCTGAATAAGTCCTTGCATAGCTTGGATCTGATTTGAACTCGGCCTTACTTCCTCCAGCCCAACGACCTCTCCCCATACGCTATTAAAACCAATCATGGCACCGACATTGACTGCCAGCCCTCCGCCTTCGAGCGAACTCAACTGTACCGGCAGATCGACTGGTCCTGCGCCATCTGCATTTATAATTTCCGAAGTAACACCTTGGCTTAGCATATTCACTGCAGTGGGCAATCCGCCAGCCTCAGCATGACTATGAATATTGATAAACCCAGGCGCCACGACGAGGCCACTGACGTCCAATTCAACTGATGCCGAAGTCGCAGTCAGGTCACCTACTGCAACAATGCGGTCGCCGGTGATGGCCACATCACCAATGAAAGATGGGCTATTGCTGCCATCGATAATCGTGCCGCCTCGTAGCATGAGATCGTATCTTGCCGGCTCTGAACAAGTGAAGAGGGTTAGAGCCAACGCCGAGGCAATCAGAACCCGCATCGATAGTTTAGTCATTCAGGTTCCTTAGTATGTAATGGCTACTGGGAGAATCCATGCGCAATACGGGCGAGTAACTAGCGCCTTCTTCCAGTTCAAAGATATAGCGCACATTTCCTACGGAAAATGTGTTTGCACCTATAAAGGTTGGAGTTTGAGCTTGGAAGGTAGCGTTATTGAAGATCAAAAGGTTCAACTCATCGTTTTCTCTTGTTACGGTCACAGTGAGTGTGGCACCGCGAGCTGGCCCGCTATAGATTCCCTCATATCGAGAGAGATCCCCTGTAAGAGTTTGCGCGGCTGGGATGCCGGGGGTACCAAATAGATGTTCGCCTATCTGATCAGTAATTGCTGCAGGTCCCGGTGGCGCTTCAGTATTTTGCAGGACAACTACGGTCACATCTTCATCAGGGTAATAGCGCGAGTTCGAGAGGAAACCATCTATTCCACCTCCATGCTCAATGACTCGACCCGTGGCATGTTGGTAGTGAGTAACCCCCATCGCATATCGAATTGGTGTTCCATCTGTCAGCGGCACCGGCGTGATCAGCAATTCGTAAAGTGCGGGCGACAAAATCTCGCCATGGTGCAGCGCGCGATTCCAGGCGAGCAGGTCTGAAATGGTAGAGCAGAGTGATCCGGCTGCGTAGGGCCAAGTATGATCATGGTAGCGGGCAAGTTTTAGGCCCTCGTCTGAATATTGATACCCCTGTGCTTTCTGTTCCACCAACTCGCTATTGCTACAGTAGGAACTATTTTCCATGCCTGCAGGGCTGAAGAGATTCTGATCAACATACTCTTCGAAAGACTGGCCAGAAACAGACTCTATAATCAGTCCCATCAGGAAATAGGCCGAATTGTTATAGATCAGCGCCTCACCCGGTTCAAACTCGAACGGTTGCTTCTCGATCAGACGCAACAAGTCTTCTCTGGGTAATGTGCGTTGGCCGATTTCTCCATATTCGGGCATCTCTGTAAACCCCTTTATCCCCGATGTGTGATCCATCAGTCGGCGCACGGAGATCTGCCTGCCTTGAGTTTCGAAGTCCGGTAGGTATTCGCTAATATCGGTGTCTAGGTCGAGCTTCTCCTGTCCATAAAGTTGCAGTATAGCTGCGCTCGTGAATTGCTTCGTTACTGATCCGATCTCGTGCACGGCGTCCATGGGCATAGGCACCTGCCATTGCAGATTGGCATAACCATAGCTCTTCTTTAGAAGAACCTCGTCGCCGTGGGAAACTCCAATACTGAGCCCGGCTAACGTGGTGCCTACTTGCTCAGCAGCGATGGAATCAGCTAGGGCCTCCAAGTCAGAGGCTTGTGCCAGAACAAACTGGAATGGCATGAGTAGAGTGACTAACACTGTAAAAGTACTGCAGAAAAGTATTTTCATAATTGATTTTACACTTTATATGACTGCTTGATACAAAGAATTACTGTACCAAATTAGATGGCTAGGGGTAGGGTATTTTGTGTTTGAGAATCTGAATGTAATGGCTATCGCTCAGCGGATAAAAGGTAATGGATAGACAGCAGGCTGATTCTGTCCATGAGTTCACTTTAAAGTCGGCTCATCATTTCCCGGGGCTGAAGTAGGTCCCAATAAGTGGGGCAGAGTAAAGTACTGTAGAGTATAATTGCTAGGCCCTTTTTTTGATCGCAGCATGCTCTGATGCGATATCATCCATCCTCTTTTTCTCTTCTATCTGAGTCATCAAATTACTATGTAAAAGTAGAATCCAGGTTTCGGTTTCTATTCCAAGGACAATCATGAAAAACTCTGATCAAAGCCAACGTTTCCTTTTTGAGGATCACCCTATTCGTGGCCAACACGTCTCATTAGATCAATCTTGGCAAGAGATTGCCCAGCAAGGAGAATTGGAGGGGAGGGGATTAAGCTTATTAGGGGAGGCGTTGGTAGTAGTCGCCCTTTTGGTGGACACACTTAAGATCGAAGGGAGTGTTACCCTTCAGATTCGCGGCACAGGGCCGCTGGAGCTTCTGGTTGTGGAGGCAAACTCAAAACATGGGGTCAGAGGCACTGCTAGGCAGGTAGGCGAAATTGATGAGCAAGCGGATCTCCAGCAGATATTTGGTAGTGACGTTTTGGTGATCACCATTAAAGCGGAAGGTGCTGAGCCCCATCAAGGAATAGCACCACTACGTGGCATAAATCTGTCGGACGCGCTGGAGTACTATTTCGCCACATCCGAACAGCTGCCTACACATTTTTGCTTAGCCTGCGACGCGGAAAATGCAAGTGGCATGTTAATCCAAAAACTACCTGGCAAACTTACAGACGACGATGCTTGGGATCGCGTATTGCATTTGGCTTCAACCGTCACCGATGATGAATTGCAAAGACTAGCTTTAGGTGAGCTCTTGCACCGACTCTTTAATGAAGAAACATTACGACTCTTTGATTCTCACACTATCAAGTTTTCTTGTAGCTGTTCGCGAGAACGCACCGCTGCGATGTTGCTTTCTCTGGGAAAAGCCGAGGCAAGCGAGATACTTGAGACCGAAGGAGAGATCTCTGTGAGTTGTGAGTTTTGTAGTACTAACTACAGTTTCGATCAAATAGATGTTGATCAGGTATTTGGTGAGGGTGGAACAGTGCCGCCGAGTGCGACAACCCACTAAAATAGACTCAAAGGACTCTGGCCCTTTGATTTTTAAATTTCGTTTAAAAAATGCCAGCTAAGCAGCAGGTTTAATAGCATTTAAGGAATACATATGTCAGCAAGCGAGAGTGATTTTAATGAAGTTAATTGGTATGCCGGTCGAGCCAATGCTGCATGTCAGACTGCAAGTGAGATTCAGGAAAAATATCCCAATGCAGTCCATGTAATTAACTTAGAAACAATCGACATACAATAATTTCTTGAAACATTCTCGCTCGAGAAGGTCCAGGCGGTTTCGGTGCGCGGTACAGCCAGCCTGAAAAATGTTGAAGAAGACGCCGAATACCTACAATCGAAAACTCGAATTTGGAAATTTACGTCCACAAGGGGTTCGATAGCGATGCTGCCGTCGTTTATGAGGAACTAAAACCACATCTTCTTGTTGATCATCAGATTAAGCTAACCGGACATTCTCATGGACCGCTATATTCACACTCTTGAGGATGTACATACATGAAGATATTTTTTCCGTAGTGCGTTCCATTAGTTTAGGGCAACCCAAAGTGACGAACGATCATGGGGTTGGGATGTATGGGTCTTTACCATTGACAAGAGTGGTAGATGAGGATGATTTAGTTCCTATGGTCCCTCCTATCACCTTGCTTGATTCAATTCATGGATGCTATGAACACTTTGGTGATGAGGTGATATTCTCCAAGCACAAACTCGTACGTTTTCCCAAAGAGGATGAGATCGCGGAATTACTTACGAAGGTTCATACCGGCAAGTAATACTTAGGGTCGACCGGTCGCATTAAGACCCTGGCCACCAGAGTGATACTCAACAATGCCGCCATCAAAATCATCGAGGAATTGTAGATACTGCTGGTTCCTTTGGAACTTGCAGATAAATCCAACCTAGCCAGCATTAAGCGATTCTGCGATATTCTCTATAGACCGGTGTCCAGAAGTTGCGCTCGATCGAGGCAAGCAGTTCATCGTTAGTCATTTCCCGCGCAAGATCCTGCTCGATTGCAGTCTTGGCTACCTTGAAAGCAATCTTTCGGCTGATCTGGGGTAATGCTGTTAGCGGAGGCAGTACCGCGCTGGATTGGTCTTCTTGCCCCGGCGACAGTTCGGCTAGAGTTGTACTGGCGGCCATCAACATCTCGTCGCTGACTAGCCTAGCTTTGCAGGAAATAACGCCGAGGCCAACGCCTGGGAAAACATAACTATTGTTACATTGTGAAATTTTAAAAGCCTCACCATTATGTTCGACTTCCTCGAATGGGCTGCCGGTGGCAATAATAGCTTTGCCGTCAGTCCACTCTACTACGTCCTGAGGATGTGCTTCTACATGTTGAGATGGGTTGCTTAGCGGAAGGATGATCGGGCGAGGGCAACCTGCGAGCATCTGCCGAATCACTTCTTCGGTGAACAACCCGGGCTTGCCGGAGACACCGATTAGTATGCTTGCTTTAGTGTTGCTGATTACATCCATCAAGCTGGCATAGTCACTGCCCGAAGTAAGTCTCCATTCTTTCAGAGCGGACGAAGGTTGTACCAAACTTTCTTGAAAATCGAGCAAATCGGTCATGCCTTCGGTTAGCAGGCCAAAGCGGTCGACCATGAACACCCTAGAACGTGCATGTGCATCCGTGAGGCCTTCGATAACCATCGCGTTGATAATGAGTTCGGCTATACCACAGCCTGCTGAGCCAGAGCCCACGAATACGACCTTCTGATCACGCAGTGCTTCGCCTTTCTTTCGGCACGCTGAGAGTAGGGTTCCCAAAGTCACCGCCGCGGTGCCCTGAATGTCATCGTTAAAACAGCAAACGTGTTCGCGATGGCGCTGCAATATCGGCATGGCATTCGGCTGCGCAAAGTCTTCAAACTGAATCAGCACGCCAGGCCAGCGTTTTTGTGCGGCATTGATAAAGTCATCAACGAAGTTGTCATACTCAGCTTTTTCTATGCGTGGATGGCGCGTGCCCATGTAGTAAGGGTCGTCCAGTAGTGTCTTATTGTTGGTACCTACATCTAGGGCCACAGGTAGCGTGTAAGCGGGGCTGATTCCACCGCAGGAGGTATAGATAGATAATTTTCCAATGGCGATGCCCATGCCGCCAACACCTTGATCACCTAGGCCAAGCACGCGCTCGCCGTCGGTCACAACAATTACCTTTACCCTATCCTTGGTGACACTGCGCAACATCTCATCCATAAACCGCCGTTCTTCATAGGACGCAATAATGCCGCGGGCACTGCGGTAGATATCAGAGAAGTGTTCGCAAGCTTCGCCTACGATGGGTGTATAGATGATCGGCAGCATCTCGACAAGATGCTCATTCAGCAATCGATAGAATAGGGTTTCATTGTTGTCCTGCACTGCACGCAGGTAGATGTGCTTATTGATTGGTTCATCGAAGCTCTTGTACTGCATGTACGCGCGTTTTACCTGCTCCTCGATATTTTCATAGCGTGGCGGCAAGAGTCCGATAAGGTTAAAATTGAGGCGCTCCACCCCGGAGAAAGCCGAGCCCTTATTCAATAAGGGTGTTTCTAGCAGAGATGGACCTGCGTAGGAGATGTAGATGGGCTTGGTGGGAGCCATGACTCTCTCATTCTCTCAATAAATAGTTTAGTTGATGGAGCTTCTAGAGGCAAAACTTGCGTCTGAGCTTCACGATGAACTGAGAATACGCCTGCTCGAACGTATTGTCTTTATCAACGTCTACCCAATTGTAATTCAGATTGAGGAGCGCGTCCCAACTCAATCTCGTTTCTAGCACGCCGTTGACTGCAAGTCTTGTAGCGACGATAACCATCCTCTGAATATAACCACCGCCGCGGTATAAGCATGGCCCAAAACAGGTTTCTAGTGTACTTTTAGGGAGTTCGTTCAATTGTCTATCAAGAAAAATATCAGGAGGTTCTCCGTGCTCCTCAAGAAATATCTTAGCCCCTTATCCGCGCTCATCGTGTCGAGTGTTTTGTTACTTTCAGCACCACCGGTCTCCGCGCAGAATCTGGGAAATGGGCAGCAACTCTTTCAAACTCTCTGTGCTCGCTGCCATGGCATGCTGGGGGAAGGATCTGAGGGCCCGAGTCTTACGCGGCCAAATCTTGTTCACGCCCCGGATGACGCCGCTCTCGTTTCACTGATCGTAGGCGGTATTCCTGGAACAGGCATGCCAGGCTCACGGCAATTGCGTGGTCAGGATGGGCCTGATGTGGCGGCGTATGTTCGCAGTTTGGGTAAACTGCCCTCGGAAGAAATGCCTGGTGACGCGATAGTAGGGGCGCAGGTGTATAGAAGCATCGGCAACTGCTCTAGCTGTCATATTCTAAATGGAGAGGGTTTCGGTATCGGTCCAGAACTCAGTAATGTGGGTCAACGACGCACCGCAGCGTATCTTCGCCGTTCAGTAACCAGCCCAGAGGCAGATCAGCCGCGTTTGGTGGATCGCTTTCGCGGTTCGCTACAAGCTTTCCTGACTGTACGTATCGTTTCAGAGCTCGGAACTTACGAAGGTATGCGCATCAACGAAGATGCGTTTACCGTACAGATGCGCGATATGGCGGGTGAGATATATTCCTTTGAAAAATCTGACTTGATCAGTTACGAGAAGCTAGAAGGGCATTCTCTTATGCCGGGCTACAACTCTGTATTAAACGAGAAACAGATAGACGATGTTGTGTCCTACCTCATGAGTTTGAAATAAAAATTGGAGAAGAATGAAATGAAGTTATCGGCATTATCAAAAACCAACTTGTTCTGCGCATTCTTCTTATCCTGTTTAGGAAGCTGCCCTGTTCTAGCCGACACTCCTTTCGAGGCACTTCTCGCTGATGAGGTAAACGGTGCAGACTGGCTTTCTTATTCCGGTGGATATAAGTCGCAGCGGTTTTCTCCGCTGAGCCAGATCAATACGGTCAATGTGGGTCAGCTGAAAGTGATGTGGGCATATCAGATGCAGCCTACAGGAATAAGTGGGGCGGCTCTGCAAGAAACGACACCTCTTGTGGCGGGCGATGTCATGTATATAACGGAATCGCCTAGCAGCGTGACCGCGCTGGACACGAGCACGGGTAGGGTGTTGTGGCATTTCGTTCCGGACATTACTAATGACGTTTTAAATATCGGTTTTCCACGAATCAATCGCGGTGTCGCCCTGTTGGATGACAAAGTGTATGTAGCCACGTTAGATGCGCGCCTCTTTGCTCTAGATGCGCGGACAGGTGCCGTGCGTTGGGAAACTACGGTGGCGGATAATTCAGTAGGCTTTTCGCTGACTCTGGCTCCGCTGGCGTTGGATGGGAAAATTGTCGTGGGTGTGAGCGGTGCGGAAGCTGGCGTGCGAGGTTATATCGACGCCTACGATTCCGAGACGGGCGAGCGTCTGTGGCGGACATTTACTGTCCCTTCACCTGGCGAGCCCGGCAGTGAAACCTGGCAGGGCGACGACTGGCAGACCGGCGGTGGCTCTACTTGGCTGACTGGATCCTACGATCCAGAACTTGATTTATTGTATTGGACTACAGGAAATCCGGCTCCAGATTGGAACGGCGACTTACGCCCCGGAGACAATCTATTTACCTGTGCGGTGTTGGCGCTAGATCCCGATACCGGCGTGATGAAATGGTTTTTCCAATACACGCCGCACGATACTCATGACTGGGATGCCAATCAGATTCCAGTGTTGGTTGATGGTGAGTTCGAAGGTCAGCAGCGCAAGCTTCTTGCTTTGGCTAATCGCAATGCATTCTATTACTTGCTGGATCGAGAAACTGGAGAATACTTGTTAGGTGAGGAGTATTCATTCCAGACTTGGTCTGAAGGTATAGATGATAACGGTAGGCCAATCGTAATTTCCAATACAGAGCCAATGCGCGAAGGAAACTTGGTTTGGCCTAGCCTTCAAGGTGCTACCAACTGGTTCTCTCCTTCGTACAATCCGCAGACCGGACAGTTCTTCGTGCCGAATCGCCGCATGGGTGCAATTTACTTCAAGTCTGATGTGGAGTACGAGCCGGGCATGCCTTTCTTAGGGGGTGGCGAACAACCGTTGGACGGTGACGATGCGTCTGGAGCCATTCTAGCGTTAGATGTTATGACAGGCGAACAGCAGTGGGAGTTCGAGTTGCAGACTCCGCCCTGGTCAGGCGTGATGGCGACAGCAGGAGGCCTGGTGTTCGGTGCCAGCAACGAGGGCAATTTCTTCGCCTTGGATGCGGAAGATGGAGACCCTCTCTGGTTTTTTAATTCCGGTGCGCACATTCGCACCAATCCCATGGGGTTCTCCGTGGATGGCCATCAGCGCGTTGCGATTATTGGAGGGCAAACCCTATTTGTATTCGGCTTAGAATAGTCGAACAGATTAGGGCTGGATAGGCCATATTTGGATAAACAGGAGCTAGCGCGGTGCCACAATAGTTTGTCGCTGGAACTCTAGGCCTTCAATGCCAACGCGAACAACATCTCCCGGTTTTAGATAACTTGGTGGAACCATGCCATCGCCTACGCCAGCTGGAGTTCCGGTAAAGATCAGATCGCCGGGATAGAGCGTCATGAACTGGCTTAGGTGACTGACGATTTCCTTAACACCGAAGACCATGTCAGCGGTGGTGCCTTGCTGGCGCATTTCTCCGTTCACTTCTGACCAGATAGATAGGTTCTGTACGTCATCGATATTGTCGGGAGTCACCAGATAGGGGCCGACAGGTGCGAACGTATCGGCGCTCTTTCCCTTCGTGAATTGTCCGCCGCGTTCGCGCTGAAAAGCACGTTCGGAAACGTCGTGTCCAACAGTGAAGCCCGCGATGTAATCGAAGACTTCGTTCTCGGATATATATTGGGCGCGACGGCCAATCACAATGACAAGTTCTGATTCGTAGTCGAGCTTATGACCATTGCGTGGCTGAATCACATTGTCGAAAGGACCTGTCAGGGCAGAGGTGGCCTTCATGAAAACGAGTGGTTCGGTGGGTAGCTCTACTGCCATTTCCGCCGCGTGATTCACATAGTTGAAACCGATGGCGACGATCTTGCCCGTCCCGGTAACTGGTACTCCGAGTCGAGGATTGCCCGGAACGATGGGTAGTTCGCTCATTGAGATTTTTGCAATTTCCTCTAGTGAGGCCGCAGAAATGGTATCGGGCGTAATGTCATCGATATGTGCCGAAAGGTCGTGAATTTGACCCTGCGCATCGACTATTCCCGGCCGCTCTTCGCCCAAAGGGCCAAAACGGACTAACTTTATTTCTGCGGCATTCAAGACGCTACTGGATAGAATCAGAGCGATCGCTGTAGTTAAAGCGGCAAGTATTCTCTTTGACATGATTAACCTCGTTACCCTTGTTTCAGTCGAAAATTTGAACGCTCAGAGTGTAGTCAAAAGTGATCTTTTTGTCTTGCCTATAATGCGAAACCGACCGCTAAAGAAAGCCCGGCACTGACTAGCTCTATTTAGTGTGGCATAGGGGCCTACATAGTCAGTGGGTTCCACGCGTTAATCCTTATTCGTATTTTTAATGAATACTTTGGAGCTTGCTCAGTAAATCTGTACTAGCTGGGCCCGCGATGCAATAGACAGTTGGCAGGTGGTTTCTCATAGCTCGTGTCGGCCCCGATGGCTTTCTACCGAGGCGGCTAGCTTGTAGCCAGCTTTGCGGAATGGCTCTGGAGGCATCCAGCTAGCCCGGCCAAATAACTTAGGGACATCTGGCACCTTCATGCCATGAGCTGCTTCGACGAGCAGTTTTCCGAGGAGGGTCCCCTTAACTGTACCGCCACCGTTACAACCTGCTGATACATAAAGCCCGGGCTTGAATTCGCCCCATACAGCACCCCCATTGAAAGTAAAACCGACTGCGCCACCCCAGCAGTGTTCGAGCTCGAAATTTGGTAGTTGCGGAAAGCGCTTCTCGAGACGGCGTTGGAGCCCACCGATGATCTTTTCTCGGGGGGCCTCCTTCTCGTAGCTATGCATGGAGCGAACCATCAACCTTCCGTCACAGGTTCGACGCAGGGTGCTGCCAAGTCGATGAGTGGGAAGTAGCCCCCAGCTCTCATCGCTGCCCAGATCATCCAATACCGACCTCTCTAACACTGGAGTTAAGCCGGCATAGGTGTGCATCGCTACGAGGCGAGAACGGCCGATACCTAGCTCTTTGCTGAAGACATTGTTAGCCAATACTAATTTACGCGCATTGATGAGAGCTTTTGGCGTTTGCACCTGCCACCCGCTAGATTGCTGCGTTAGTTTCAGTGCAGCTGTGTTCTCAAACAATTGCACCGACTCAGGTAGCAGTGACGCAAGCGCGCGGATTGCTGCTGCGGGTTGTGCAAGGTAGCAGTCGGGAGAATAGAGTCCCTCCTGATAGAAGTGCGAACCTATTCTTAATTTAAGTGCAGTCGCATCTAAACTTTCATGCTCGAGTCCAGCAGATTCGAGGAAGGCGCGATAGTTCTGTAGCGACTTCAGTCCAACGTCGCTAGCGGCTGCGCGATAGGTTCCAGCCTTGGTTATGTCTACCTCGTGACCGGAGGCATCAATCTCGGCGAGGATTTCTGCCATGGTGCTTGCTGTGAGGCGGTTGCAGTGATTCATCTTCTCTATCTGATCTGGATTGGCATCCTCGGCAAGCGCGATCTCCAATAAGAATCCAGAATTGCGACCGGGGTTGCCTTCACCAATCTCGCTGGCATCTATTAAGGCAATCCCAGCCTCGGGAGACAGGCTATGCCAACGTTTAGCTGCGGATATTCCAGTCCACCCAGCGCCAATGATTAGCACATCGACAGAGAGTTCTTTTCCCAACGCAGGGCTTGCCTCGCGCGCGGGCAGTAGCGCGTTCCAACCGCTCTTCAATTTGTAATTTGGGAAATTTTTCCGATTAGACATAAGTTAATGTTTGTCAGTCTATAACTCTATCACTAGAGCTTTCTCGGGCGGCAACTTGCCTGCACAGATTTCAGCATAAATGTCGGCGAGCTTCTCAACACCGTCCAGCTTCTCAAATTTTATCCAGTGGGCACTGCGTTTACATGAGTCATAGATAAATTGTGATGACTTGGAGTCGAATCCTTCGTGCCCCCATTCTTTTATGCGCATTTGAATATGGCTGGGAGCGAAGAAGAATTCTCTCTTATCCGCGGGAATGCCTGTGTCTTTTCCGCCTTCGCTCCAGTGTGTTAGCCCTACGTTTAGGCAATGAACTAAGCTGTCGCCGAGATGTGCGTGAATGTCCGCTAGTAATTGCGAGTTGCCTGACATGTCCACAATCACTGTTGGTATCGACGCGTTGATTTCTTCAAGCGCGTCATAGTTGATTGTTTTGTCATACAGACCAAGGCCCACAACCCATTCTTGATTGCGCTTTGAGGTGAGGCCAATCGAAGTGGGGGCATCAGTGTCTGCAGCTAGTGCGTATCCCAGACCGATGCTGGTCTTGCTCGAAGCGCTAATAATGATAACTTGCTTTGCACTATGCCAGTTATTGTGATGCAGGCTGTCCCATAAGCAGAATGACGTAATATATAAAGGCCACAGGAGCATCCGCATATTGTCCATGTTCCTGTCATAGTCTGCTTCCTTGCCTACTCTTCGATAAGTGTTGTAACCAGACGGCAATTTGGAGCGGTGTTCGGCGCCATCAATCAGCCGGTTTTCTAACACCTTTACACTCTGCATCTTCAGATAGCTATTGGTAGGGTAGTAACCAAATACTCGCTCACCTGCGTCTACGCCCGCTGCGCTGCTAGCCACCACATCGGCGAAACCCCATACAGGAATGATGCCCCAGGTGTCAGTCTCGTTGTTCGAGGCTGGGAAGAACTCCCAGTAACCTAATTGATCGCCGGCTGCGGCATAGGTAACGTTGTTTGCACTGAAACCAAATTTGTCCACCTTCAATAAAATTTCGCCGGCCGCGAGAGGGGTATCAACATCTAATTCCGATTCAACTACTCGGCTTTGAGTAATATCGCTCTTCAATATTTGTAATTCGTTCATGCAAGGGCCTTTGCTTTTTTCTGATACTCGTTCATACCTCTACCAGTATGCGAATACTATTGGGTATGCATATGGCGCGACTGCCATTGAGTATGAGGCCTAAGTTGCGAATAGGCTAGATTAAGGTGGGCTAACGACTTCGGTAGGCGTCTCGTTCGGGGAGCGGGGGTTGAGCGAGCGGCACTTTGCTGCTCTGACTTTCGTCCTTCGATTCGAATTGCAACATGTCGGCCATGAACTGTCTCCTTAAAAATTCATACAGAGCGTGCCTTGATTGAATTAAGATTGCGCTCGCGTGTCAGCTATTTGTGGCAGTACCTAAGTAAAGCAACAATCGCGCCAGCGTGGCTTATTGTATGGGCGGCTTCCGTGGGGGCCTTAAACTATTGGCTTCTCAGCCTATAGCGCGGAGGTTTCCGCTATGCGCCAGGGGGGGGGGTAGGCTGCGGATGCGATGTGCGAAAAACTACTGATTGACGAATTTCGCCAGTTTTTCTGCAATGCAGAAGCTGAATTTTGAGCCACAAAAAAGGGGCCATCGAGGCCCCTTTTTTTCAAACATTGAGCGGAGGACTTAGTCAGCCGGCTCTAAGCGAACAACTGAAGTTGGGTCGCCATTGCGATCGGAAACGGCTAAGTAGATATAGCCATCAAGACCCTGGCGCACGTCACGGATTCGACCGATGTCATACACAAGTGTTTCTTCTACAACGACGCTGCTGTAGTCATCAGACAGTTGCAAGCGAGCAAGTTGCTCCCCAACTAAAGAGCCAGAGAAGATGTTGCCATACCACATTGGGAACTTATCGCCTGTGTAGACCATGAGGCCCGATGTAGCGATTGAGGGTACCCAGAACTGCGCAGGTTGTACCATGCCTTCTTCACTGATGCCGACATGGATAGGTCTGCCGAATGCGCCATAGTTTGCGCCGCGACCAACTACAGGCCAGCCGTAGTTATTACCAGGCTCGATGCGATTAATTTCATCGCCGCCTTGCGGTCCGTGTTCAGACTCCCAAAGATCACCTGTCTCCGGGTGAATCGCTAGACCTTGAGGGCTGCGGTGACCGTAGCTCCAGATTTCAGGAAGCATGCCTGACTGTCCGACAAACGGATTGTCATTCGGCACAGTGCCATCATCGTTCAGACGTACAACAACGCCTTGGTGATTGCTGCGATCCTGCGCAGGGTGAGCGCGCAGAGCGGCTTCATCTCCAACCGGAGGAGCCATGCGATCGCCTAGCGTTAGGAACATATAGCCATCGTTATCAAAAACGATCTTGCCGCCGTAGTGTCCAAAGCCGACTGCTTGTGCTTCGAAGATTTCTACGACATTGGTCAGCTGGTCATTCTCAAAACGACCGCGCGCAATAGCTGTCGCGGAGCTGCCTTCAGTTTCCTTGGAATAGGTAAGATAGACCCAACGGTTGTCGTTGAAATTTGGATGAGGTAAGACGTCAAACAAGCCGCCTTGACCTTCATAGAATACGTCTGGGACTCCAGGCACCGCTTCGGGAAGAAGGCGTCCTTCACGAACGACTCTCAGGCGGCCAGGTTTTTCTGTAATTAGCATATCGCCGCCGGGTAGCCAGGCCATAGACCAGGGTTGTACCAGATCTTCGGCTACCGTCACGACTGTGTAGTCATGGTTGGCTGCATGGTATACGTCCGACTGCGCAATAACGCCAGTCGTAGCAGTTGCTAGTAGGGCGGTACCAGCAAGTTTTAGCAAATTGCGAAACATAATGTATTCCTCTCTAGTTCTAATCAATTCAGGCTCGCCTAGTCAAGATAGGCGAGCCTGTTAAATGGACACTTCCTGGAACTAACTCTCTATGGATATAGTTGAGTTAGCTCAGCCTTCGCATCGGCACTTGCCGTGTGATTGAGGCTCGCGATGATGCCGGCCAGAGCTTTTGCACGATCTGGAAGCGCGTCGTTTCCCTGAATCGTTGCCATGGCTGTTTTGCCTTCTGCAGTTGCAGCATGCTCGATATTGACTACGGCGCTGGCCATAGCGTGGATCGGCCCTGCTAATGCGGAATCACCGATAATCGCATTGAGTGCCATTTTGTCGGCATCCGAAGGATAGTGGCTAAGGCTAGCAACGATATCGGCAATCTGCTTGGCGGCAGCTGCATTGGCTGCGCTGGGTTGGGCTACTGAAAACTGCGAAAACAGTCCGATAGCGGCAATCAATAGAAACTTTTGTAAGAATGTATTCTTCATGGTTATCTCCTGAGCCCGGGAATCCGAGTGAATTAGTTTGTCGAGTCTATCTCAGTAATCTAGGAATAAATAGCCGTTTTGGCTGTCAAATGTGGGTAGTGAGCGGTTTTTTAGTAGCAGGTAGGCACATGGCTTTACTCGTTACAAAGAATTACAAACCTGCTTATTCATATTTGGTTAAGCATATGATATCTATCATGGTTTTGGAAACACAGTGTAGTAGTGTACTTGCTTGTAGGAGAGAGATTGCTTATCCTTCCACTCCCGCTTATAACAGGCAATTAATGCCCCCAAATTTAGTGTTTATTGGGTGTGGCTTAGGCTGTAAGACGACACAGCCGGCTCGTTAAAAGGGTGCGCTGGAATTAAAGAATTATTATCTGGAGACTGAGATGTTCGTAACAAAACGACTGATTTCATCATTCATCCTGAGTGCCGGGGCTATAGCCTGCACCTCAGTCGCTTGGAGCCAGTCAGGCACCACAGTTAACGAGGGAGACTGGCCGGATCATCACGGCGGTAAATTTGCCCAGCGTTATTCTCCTCTAGACCAGATCAATGCAGAAAACGTTGGCGAGCTTGCAGTCGCATGGAGCTTCAACACTGGCCCGATAGGCCCCTCGGCCGAATTCAATAATCCGTCTACACCCATCGCTATCGATGGTGTTCTCTATGTCACCATGGGCAATACGCGAAATGTTGGGGCTATCGACGCCGCTACCGGACAACTACTGTGGCTATGGCGGCCGCAAGAAGGTGAGAGATTCGATCATGCTCCTCGTAAAGGTGCTGGCCGCGGTTTGTCACATTATCGATCCAACGGTGAAGACCGCATCCTAAGCATTACTCCAGGCTTTCAGTTGGTTTCACTAGATGCAAGGACTGGTATTCCTGATCCAAATTTTGGTGAAAATGGTAGCGTAGACCTGTTCATGGGCCTCAGAAACGCTGAAGACGACAGATACGACGACATCGACATTGGTTCTTCCATGCCTCCGTTCGTGATGAACGATGTGGTTGTAGTAGGGCCGGCGCACCGTGTAGGTATGCGTCCGCGTTCTAAGTCGAATGTTAAAGGCGATGTCCGTGCCTACGATGCACGTACCGGCGAACTTAAGTGGACCTTCCACACGATTCCAGAGCGTGGTGAAGTTGGTTTTGAAACGTGGTTAGATGGTGGCGTTGAATTTACCGGTAACGCTGGTGTTTGGGCGACCATGTCAGGCGACCCAGAGATGGGCCACCTTTACCTACCAGTAGAGTCGGCAACAGGTGACCGTTACGGCGGTGATCGTCCGGGTGACAATCTATTCGCCAACGCACTAGTTGCGGTGGATATACAGACTGGAGAGCGACAGTGGCATTTCCAGTTAATTCACCATGACATCTGGGATTGGGATAACCCTTCGGCCCCAGTAGTCGCGGATTTGCCAAACGGTCGCAAGATCGTCATGCAAGTTACTAAGCAAAATTGGGTTTACACTTTCGACAGAATTACTGGTGAGCCAGTATGGCCAATCGAAGAACTACCGGTTCCGGCAGGCGATGTACCTGGTGAATGGTATGCAGCGACTCAGCCATTCCCAACCAAGCCAGCGCCATTCGACCGTCAGGGAGTTTCGGAAGACGACATAATTGATTTCACTCCGGAGCTTCGAGCCGCGGCAATGGAAGCGGTTTCAGATTTTCGCTTCGGCCCCAACCTTTACACACCTCCATCTCTTGTTGATGATGCGGACGGTACGCGCGGTGTTCTGAGTCTGCCATCGTCTACCGGCGGTGCTAACTGGGAAGGTTCCGCAATGGATCCTGAGACGGGCATTATCTACGTGCCCTCAAGAACGGCTCTGGCGCTCTTATCAGTAGGCAAAGATCCTGATTCAGACCTCGACTTCAGTATGGCCTTCGGCGTACGTGTACCGAGAGTACAAGGCTTGGATGTTATTAAGCCTCCCTATGGCCGCATTACAGCCATCGATATGAACTCGGGCGATCATGTGTTTCAGGTGGCGAATGCGGATACCCCAGATCGAATCAAGAATCATCCGGCCTTGCAGGGCGTGGATATTCCGCGCACAGGAGTGCCAACAAGAGCGGGATTAGTTTTGACTAAAACATTGTTGTTTGCAGGTGAGGGTGGCGGTGGTCCAGGTGCTAGCCCCATATTCCGTGCCTACGATAAGCAAACCGGCGAAATTGTCGCTGAAATAGATCTGCCCAATATGCAATCTGGACAACCCATGACTTATGAAGTCGATGGCAAGCAGTACATTGCCATGTTTGTTAGCGGTAACGCTGGTCCTACTCAGTTAGTGGCGCTAGCCCTTCCGTAATTTTTGAACTAGGAGTTATTAAGACTATGCAAACTTTTTTAAATCGAACTGTACTTGCGCTATCTCTATTATTAATTGGTCTGCCTATTCAGGCGGCTGACTGGGTAATTGATCCTGGAAATTCATTGGTAACTTTTAGGTATGCCTATGGTACGGATCCCTATGAGGGTCGATTTACTAATGTTCAGGCTAGTTTCGATATCGATCCTTTGAGCCCTACTAGTTGCGAATTCAACGTAACTATTAACATCGCTGATATTGAAGTCGATTCACCAGAAGTTCTGGACTACTTACTAGATTACGAATTGTTCGATGTAGACGCTTGGCCGACTGCAACATTTAAGGCTGAGAAGTGTCGTTTAACGGGCGTGACTTCATTTGAAGCCGACGGCGTATTAACAATTCGTGACCAGACTCATCCGCTGACTTTTCCATTCGATCTTAGTATTGAGACATGCGATGGAAGCGTTTGTTTTAACCTCACCAGTGAAGTGGTTCTTCAGCGTCTAGACTACGGCGTTGGCCAAGGTTACTGGGCGAATACTTCCGAGGTTCCAAACGACGTAACGGTTACTGTAGACGTCTACGCGGTGCAAGAATAATTAATAGATTTACTAACAAATAGGTTATATCAATGTTTACTCGATTTTTTCCCAACACACGCCGTCTTTTACTAATATTAGTTTGCTCGGCACTCCTGGTTTCATGCGATCGATTGCTGACACCTGATTTCAACACAGACATAACCGAGCTTAGAGGCGGCGCATACACGCTTGATCCAAATCATGCGACGTTGTTGTGGAAAATTAATCATCTAGGGTTCTCTACCTTCATCGGCAGATTTAACGACTTAGATGCATCGTTGGATTTCGACCCGGAAAATATCGAAGCTTCGACTCTAGAAGTAGTAATTAATACGTCAGGCTTGGATATTAATAATGATGTCTTTGCAGAAGAGCTGCGTGGCGACAACTGGTTCAATGTTGAAGAGTTCCCGCAAGCTGGATTCAAAACGACTGCCTTTGTTGAATCAATCGACGAAGACACATTCGTATTTCAGGGCGACATGACTCTACTCGGTGTTACGCTTCCTATGAATCTGGAGATTAATTTTCATGGTGGCGGTCGAAATTTTCTTACTCGCAGCTATACGATAGGCTTCTCAGCAAGCGGTGAATTTTTACGATCCGATTTTGGCCTAGATAGATTCACAAGTTTTGGCGTCGGAGATAATATCGAGCTTGAGATTCATGTTGAATTTATGGCAGTTCCTGAATAGACACGACTTTCTAGCAATTTAATCTAAGCCCCATTCGGCATTCCCGAATGGGGCTTTTTATTGACTGAATAAAAGGCAGCATCTGCCACAATGAGCTCCTCCTGAGATTTCGAAGACAACGGTTCCTGCTTTCGATGGTGCTATAAGCGAATCCGATTGCCGCCAGACAGCCATTTGCCGTATTGGTGTTGCCTGCCGATTCAGGCATACTTCTAGGCAGATATTATTTCAAATATTCCACAGCGATCACTACTAAGTTTAGGGAGCTATCAATATGTCTTTCCCAAGATTGATTCATTCTAATTCCGGTTGGGCCGTGCTGGTTGTGCTGGCAGCGTTTAGCATTTCTTCAGTACTACAGGCTCAGGTGCCTATCATCCAGCCCGGCGCGCCAGGACAGGCGAGTCGAGTTATTACTGCGGAAGAGGCGTCGGACCTTGCAGCTATCTCATACTCTCTCGGCGATATTCAGTTCCTGCGTGGCATGATTCCACATCATGCGCAGGCAAAAGAGATGTCGGCGCTTGCAGAAGACCGAACTAACAACACGACGGTTTTGGCAGTAGCCGCGCGCATTACTCTGTCGCAGGACGATGAGATTTCTATGATGCAGGGTTGGCTTCGGGATCAGGGGCTAGAGGCGCCGGACCAGGATGTTCATCATCAGCCCGGTTTCGAGCGTATGAAGGGCATGCTTAGCGATGAGCAGATGGAGGAGTTAGCAGCCTCCACCGGCCCCGAGTTTAACCGTCTCTACTTGGAGTACATGATCGATCACCATCAGGGTGCTCTTGATATGGTTGAGATGTTGTTAGACCAGCGCGGTTCCGTCCAAGATCCACTCCTTTACGAATTCACGTCCGATGTAACCTCCGATCAGACATCCGAGATCGAACGCATGGACCTTCTGCTTGCAAGTCTGAATCCCGATCCGCGAGTTGGTTTGGCGGCGGGCTTCCGAGACGCTGGCGAGGCCGCGCTGAATATGCAAATCGTTGCATCGTTGCCTAAGCCGGCAGGCTTCTTCGACCCCGAAAGACCTTCTGGTATTTCTCTGAGTCGCCTGCAAGAGATTGAAGACGCTGCAAATGGCGATACCCCTGAGACACCAGACGAAGACGAGGATGAAAATTCAGATCCTCGTCCGGCCTTGTTGAGTTTCTCAAATACCGACTTACTGTTCTCGGGTAACTACATGGTGGCAGGTAACTACCACGGCTTTAATACCTACGATATCAGCAACGCACGAGCCCCACGGCATATTGGTTCAGTAGTCTGTCCGGGAGGCCAGGGAGACGTGTCGCTAGTGGGTAATTTGTTGATAATGTCTGTCCAAGAAGTTCGAGGAAGGTTGGACTGTGGACTACAAGGAGTGCCAGAGGCGGTTAGTGATGAACGAGTTAAGGGTATTCGCATCTTCGATGTAACTGATTTCACTAATCCAACTCAAGTTGCCGCAGTACAAACCTGTCGCGGTTCTCACACACATACTGTGGTGTCTGACCCGACGACAGTTTCAGGCAGCATCTATGTTTACGTATCAGGCACGAGTGCGGTACGCGATGATGAGGAGTTGGCAGGTTGTTCAAATGATTCACCCTTCGAAGATGAAAACTCGGCGTTATTTCGCATAGAAGTCATCGAAATTCCTGCAGAAAACCCTGCTGCAGCTCGCATCGTTAACCGTCCATTTATCTTCGCTGATCCTGATAACGGCACACTGGCGGGTTTGTGGGACGGGGGCGATCACGGCGATGACACGCAGACTACGAGACAGACGAATCAGTGTCATGACATTACTACGTTCCCCGGTATCGGTTTAGCCGCTGGTGCTTGTTCTGGTAATGGCATCCTGTTGGATATCTCCGACCCAGCGAATCCTGAACGACTGGACCAGGTTATCGATCCCGGATTCTCTTATTGGCACTCGGCTACTTTTAATAACCGCGGCGACAAGGTGATCTTTACCGACGAGTGGGGTGGAGGTGGCCGTCCTAGGTGTAGAGCGCAAGACCCTCTAACGTGGGGCGCGGATGCTTTCTATGACATCGTAGATGGCAAACTGCAATTTCGTAGTCATTATAAAATGTCGGCCCCGCAAACTGATACGGAAAATTGTGTTGCTCACAACGGTTCTTTGATTCCTGTGCCAGGCCGCGATCTATTCGTTCAAGCTTGGTATCAGGGTGGTGTGTCGATCGTAGATTTCACTGATTCAATGAACCCAGTTGAGGTCGCGTTCTTTGACCGCGGACCCATCGATGAGGAAGAATTGATTACTGGAGGATATTGGTCCACTTACTGGTATAACGGCCACATCTACGGCACAGAAATTTCGCGTGGCCTCGATGTGTTTGCCTTGCAGTCTAGCGATTATCTTAGCGAAAACGAAATCGCGGCGGCCTCTTTGCCGGAGTTAAACGGCATCGTCAATGCTCAGACTCAGAAAATAGTCGAGTGGCCTGCGGTACCGGTTGTCGCACGAGCGTATATGGATCAGTTGCAGCGTGAAAACCGACTCAGTGCGAATCAGGCAAACGAACTAAGCGACGCTTTAGAGCGTGCCGAGGCTTTGCTAGCTGGAGACAATGGCAATCGACGCAGTACGGTTCGCGCGCTCAATAATCTTGCTGATGATTTCTCTGAAGTTGCTGTTGATTTCAATGGCATCTCAAGAGTTCGTTATGCGTCTCTGGCAGAAACGCTGGAAGGGATAGCGGATAGCTTATAGAGACTCTCCATAAAGGACAGATTTCACTTAATAAGGCGTTATCTGTCTTTTTTGCATTAAATTTTTAGTTTTGATGAACTTACCAAGATCTGGGTTCGTCCAGCTAGAGTTGGCCGAACTTTAGCCAATTCACTTCAAAACGCGTATTGCGGGGACTTCTTTGACTTTTGCCTTTATCAAGGTTCAAATGGATGCTCATTATCATCATCCTTTTGCTGGTGCAGTGAACTCGCTAGGTTAGCGGGGTGTAAATCGAATTAGCGTCCCAATTTGGTAGGAGACAACGAATGACAATCTCGGTGAAAATTACAACAAAAATGAGTGCTTTACTCGTATGTGCCAGCTTATTAACCTTTCCGGTGCAGGCGCAGGACGGCGCGAGACCGGATTTAGAGGGTGTTTGGACCAATACCTCGCTCACGAAACTCTCTCGCCCAGACGGGGTCGAGACGCTGGTAGTCACGCCAGAAGAGGCCAGAATAATTGCTGCAAACACGCCAATTGCGGGCCTTGAAGGGGGCTTGGACGAGGGTGATGGCGTGAACGATACCCCAACCGCTGCCGATGAGGATTTCGGTACCCGTGCCTATAACAATTTCTGGGTAGATCCAGGCGCAAACCTTGCGTTGATAAAAGGAGATTACCGTACCTCCTACGTCGTAATCCCTGAGAGCGGTCAGGTGCCCCGTCTTCAGAATCCAAATTATGATTTCGAGCGGCGCAATTTTGGTTCTCGCTACCAGACTGGCTTTGGTGATGCCCGAGGACCTGAGGCAATCCCTAACGCGGAGCGTTGTCTTATAGGTTTTGGGAACAAGGCAGGCCCGGGCATGATGTCTGCCTTGTATAACAATACCTACCAATTCGTCCAGACCGAAGACTACGTCATGATCCTCGTGGAGATGGTACACGATGCTCGCATAATTCCGATTTACGATTCGGCGGCAGATGCGCGTGCCAATCGTAGGCCGGTCGTACTAGAACAATGGTTCGGTGATTCCGTAGGATGGTATGAGGATGGTGTGCTTGTTGTAGAGACAGTGAACATAGATCCTCTGCAGCTCAGCCAGAGCTCGGTGCCGATAACCAAAGAAGGTCATATTATCGAGCGATTCAGTCGATATTCTGATGACGAAATTTTCTACCAGTTTACCGTAGAGGATAGCAATATTTACAGTCAGCCCTGGACTGCAGAGTTGAGCTTCTACGCGACAGACGACCGGCTCTACGAATATGCTTGCCACGAAGGAAACTATTCTATGCCTGGCATACTAGCTGGGGCGCGCAGACTGGAGATGGAAGCGGCTGCGCAATAGTCAAACTGAGCTAAGATAGTTTCCATTGCCTTTGGGGCCAGTCAGAGAAAGTGGTCGTCCCTAAGGGTTGTATTGACGTTATAAGAAATAGAATTCAGTTTCCCGCCAATTGGTTGCGCGCCATTCTTATTGGCAGGCCCGCCAGCCGCTAATATAACCTCATCTTTTAGACAGAGTGTAATTCATGAGTAAAAGTAAACCCCTCGACGGCTACAAGGTTGTCGACTTCTCAGCTGTTTTTGCTGGACCCATATGTTCTCGCTTCCTTCGCGATTGCGGCGCTGAAGTGATCAAGGTGGAGAGCCCTGGTGTTGGAGACCTCACTCGCGGGGTGAATGGAATTACGCCAGTCTTCGCTCACTTTAATGCAGGCAAGCGCAGCATCGCAGTAGATTTGAAGCAGCCAGCTGGACAGTCATTGGTCAAACAATTAATAAGCGATGCAGACATCGTGATAGAGAATTTTAGGCCTGGAATAATGGCTAAATTCGGACTGGACTTTGAGAGCCTACAACCTGATAACCCCGAACTTGTCTACTGTTCAATCTCTGGATTCGGTCAGAGTGGTCCTCATGTGAACCGCGCAGCGTATGCCCCAATAGTTCATGCTGCTAGCGGGTTCGACAGTGTGCACGCCCAGTCACAGCAAGGGCCGAACGAAGATGAGGTCATGCGTCCAAGCAATTGGGAGATAATGGTCGCGGATATCCTTACTGGTAGTTACGCCTTTGGAGCGATTCAGACGGCGCTGCTGGGACGTGAGCGGCAAGGTGGGGGCGGCTATATCGATGTCAGTATGATGGAATCTATGATGACGTTAATTCCTGCGCATATACAATCCGCACAGATGGAGCAGCCTGCCCTGATAGGCAGATTCTTCCCAGTCAAGGTGAAGGATGGCTTCGTTATGGCATGTGTAGTTTCGGACAAGAATTTGGAATGTTTGGCTGCAGCCCTTGGTCGGCCGGATTTGTTAGTGGATCCTCGATTTGTGCGGGGTCCACGAACTGAAAATTTCTATTTGTTAGCGGAGGAAATCGAGCGTTGGTCTGTCTCGCTTAGCGCTAGCGAATGTGAAGAAGCGTTGAACCGTGCCGGAGTGCCTTGCAGCTTATATCAGCAGGTCGACGACTTGTTTGCGCACCCTCAAGTAGTGGAACGAAATTCATTTGCCTCTATTTCTGATGACGTACTCGGTGATTTTCTAATTCAGAATATGCCATTTAAGCTTTCCGGCACGGACAGTGCAGCGGCTTCTTGGGCGGCGAAGCTAGGCGAGCACACCAATGAGATATTGAGCGAATGCTTGCATCTTAAACCGGCGGAAATAGGAAAATTGAGATCGGACTCAGTGGTTAGCTAAGCATTGTGTTGCTGAGCAGGCGAGGCTCGCACTATGGATATTGGCCTCTAATGACTGCAGGCAGCGACCTGTCGATAATCTTATAGACTATTGCGCTGTAGGACAGCTTTCTGCGGTAACCGACCCTGACAAGCCAGTTCTCATTACTTACGCCGGTAATTACACTAGCCAGTTCTCGTTGAAAATTTCATAGAATACCCAAGGATCTACCCAACAGGGTTTTTGGTTGAGCTAAAGACTGGTGAAGGCGCTGTCGACATCGATTCGAACAAGAACAGCCGCCTCAATCCCAGGTTCAGCATCGTCCTCGATGAGGAAAAGCAAGCACCCTCGCCACTCATCATCGATACCTCCTCCGAGGGGGGCGATGACTCCGAGCGGACCATCAAACGAGTGTTGGATGAGAATGACTATCCGGTAGATCTAGGGAGAGTGTTTTCTTTTTTCAAGGAAAAGGGCGACTCGATAGCGGGTTAAGCCCTGCGGCGCAAGAGCGTTTGTAATTGCTCTGCGAGTTTTAATCCGCTGAGATAGGCATCCTCGACTCGGTTTCCTCCGCACCAGTCGCCACACGCAGCAAGAGAGTTTGATTCATCGAGTAGAAAACTCTCTTCACAACTTGTATCTGCCTTGGCATATTTCCAGCGATGAATCGCTATAAGCTCGGGTGGCGGCAGCGAATCGCCCAGTAATTTGTCCAATGCTTCCAACATCCGGTGGCGTACATCATCGATGTTACTTTCGAGCTGAGTCCGCGCCCATGTATTGTCGCTATGAGCCATTAATGAGAAGGAGGGTGGGCGACCCCCCGGTTTGCTGGAATTCGAGGCGACCCAACTAAGGGGTGAATTCTTGACCACGGCTGCATCGAAATTTAACTTATGATTGGACTCGTAGCCCAGCATTAAACTGAAGCAGGGAGCGAAGTCGACTGTGCTCAGTTCTGACTTATAGGCGAAGCAGTCTGGCAGCAGCTCATTTGCTTGTGGAGCAGGCGATGTGGAAATCACCCAATCGAAATGCCCGAGCTTTTCCCCTGCAGAGTCTTTAAGTAGCCAGCCCTGTTCGACTGCGTCGATGCTAGCAACCTGAGTATTCAAAGTTACGTTGAGCCCTAGAGCGAGTGTCTTACACAAGCTATTCATACCTGGCGCGGCAACGTAGTGGGGCTCGAACCATTCTCGCTTGAACGGTTTCTTCTCCGGGTCTAGAGTAAGAATTCGTGGCAGCCAGGCTTGAATCTGATTATCTGTCACCCAGTCATTAATAAGGTTCTGAAACTGCTGTGAGCGTGCCGTAAAGAACTGGGCGCCATGATCGAATTGGTAGGAGCCAGCCCTGCGCGTGGCCATTCGTCCACCGAAGCCCCGCGACTTTTCAAATACGCTTACCTCGGCACTGTCCTGTAACTGCCTAGCGAGGGTAATGCCGGCGATGCCGGCACCGATGATAGCGAGGGATTTCATTGTAGGTCTGCATTTTTTCCAATTCGAATGGGTATCATACGGCAGATTGACAGACTTGGATGAATGTTTAGCCGATCAGCAAGCTGGTTTAGCTCAAAGCCGAGTATCGACATATATTTCAATCTGATCTACATTAGGGCTAAAGAATAGCGCCATAAAACGCACAGAGGGGCAGCATGCATTTATCTCTAAATGGTCTAAGCAGAACTTTCATTGCTTCGTTGCTCGCTCTAAGTATTTTGATCGTGGTTGATTTAAACGGGCGCTCAACAGCTCAAGCAGTCTCCGAAAATCCCTATCAGGTAATCTATCACTGGGGTGAACTGCCAGATGGACGAGAGATGGGTGTAGTCACAGGTGTACATCCTGATCCTGATGGAGAGCATATGTGGATCGTCGAGCGCTGCAGTACAAATCAATGCGCAGGATCCGTCCTTCCACCGATTCACAAATTAGACGCCGACGGTGACGTGGTGAAAAGTATAGGAGGCGGATTATTTGCATGGCCTCATGGTTTCGATCTCGATAGTGAAGGTAACCTCTGGGTGACCGAAGGCGCCCCCCGCGGTGATGCCAGAGGCGCGGATGGCTTCGCCCTAGGGATGGGGCATCAGGTAATAAAATTGAACCAAGATGGCGAGGTATTGATGCGCTTGGGTGAAGCCGGCGTAGCCGGTGATGATGGCACTCACTTCAATGGCCCTTCGGCAGTGCAGGTCGCACCCAACGGCGATGTTTGGATCGCTGATGGCCATCGCGGTGGCAATAATCGTGTCCTGAAGTTCTCTGCCGATGGCAAATTATTGTTGCAGCTCGGCGGCGGTGTCGACTCCCTCAGTCGCGAAGTGAGCAGATTCAATGATCCACATGACTTGAAGATGGATTCTCAGGGTAGGCTCTTCGTTGCCGATCGCGGCAATAATCGCATTCAAATATTCGATCAAGAGGGTGAGTTTCTTTCTATATGGACTCAATTCGGTAGACCGAGCGGCATGTGGATCGATGCTAACGATAAGATATACGTCGCCGATGGTATGTCGGGTAATCAGTGGAATCCGGGCTGGCAACGTGGCATTCGCATCGGTGATGCCAAAACTAGCTGGATTACCGATTTCATTCCCGACTATGAAGTGCAAAACGGCAGCGGCATAGAGTTCTTGGCGACGGATGCGCAGGGTAGTATCTATGCGGGGCAGGTGGGTCGTCAGCGCTTCGAGAAGTATGTACGAGTCAGGCCGTAACTGAATTGCGTGTAAACCATTCTCCCAGTAGTTCGTTTTTGAGTGTAATGATGTCTTTTGAGTCCTGAGTTAGTAAAACTAGCATCGTACGCAATCTACGATGGCTAGTTGTTGCTAAATTATTCTCGCTTAGCGCAGCTTTTGCTGCTGATTTGCTCGAACTTGACTCGCCGTCCACACTTAGTGGATCGACACGTAATGGCAATTACTTGCCTTGGGATCTTCAGATCAACACTCTTCAGACTGCCAAACCCGCGTCGTTTTTTGCCGCATCGGAATCGATTTCTATTTAGGAATTAATCATATTGGTTTGTTGGTTAAGGAATTCGACACCGTGCTGGCGTTTTATCAGGGTGTAATCAGATTCAAGCTAGTGAGTCGAGAGACAATTCGAAATAGCTACACGGCTGACAAACTATTTGGGCATGAGGGAATCGAATGTGAGTTGGCGGTTCTTGAAGCACCTAATGTGCTGTTTGAAATTATCGAGTTCTCGCGCAATCGCTCTAAAACAATCTACCTGTGGGAATATCGTACCCCTTAACTGCAGAATATATTGGCAAGCGCGGGGTCAGCGATTTCGGATACTCGTTCTCGATAGAAGTTGGAGACATTCAGGCGGAATACTCGCGAATGCAATATCTTGGATTTGAGTTTGTCAGTTAGCCTATGCAGCTTGGAGAATTCTGGCGGGCATATGCACACGCTATCGATGGGAGTTTATTTTCACCACGTCAGGCGGTGAATTCAAACTCTCCCTACTTGGTGTTAAATTTGGAACTCTGAACCTGAATGGCAAGTCTGCGGTAAAATATCAATTTGAGTTAATACAAATAGAGTTGAACATGCGTAGAATTTTTCGAAAGTTGTTACTTGCTTACTTACTACATGCAGGCTCTGTATTTGCAGCTGAATTCGCCGACACCACCTTGCTTGCAGATTTCCTAAACAATACCTGGGAAGAGCTAGACTAAGACTGGACGCTAGTCACTATACCGGGGGCAGGTCACTGGCCTCATCATGACAAGCCGAGGAAGGTAACGAACATGATGAAGGCTTGGTTAGCGTTACAGAGCGATTAGGCAAAAAAAAGGCTGACAAGGTCAGCCTTAAAGCTTACATGAAAATATACACTAAACTAGTTCGGTAGAATTACTGCGTCAATAACATGAATCACACCATTGCTGGTTTCGATATCTGCTGTCACAACGTTCGCATTATCGACCATTACGCCATTCATCGCGTTTACGCTTATAGCACTGCCCTGCACGCTGTCGACTTCCATAGTTTTACCAGCGATATCGGCAGACATAACTTTTCCAGCCACTACATGATAAGTCAGCACGGCCACTAGCTGATCTTTGTTTTCAGGTTTCAGCAAGTTTTCCACTGTGCCCTCAGGTAGTGCGGCGAATGCTGCATCTGTAGGTGCAAAGACAGTGAATGGACCTTCGCTTTTTAGTGTGTCGACGAGGCCTGCTGCTTGAACTGCTGCGACAAGTGTCGAGAATTGCCCGGCAGCGATAGCTGTGTCGACTATGTCATCCGCCTTGGCACTAACACTGGCAAGAGCGAGGGGCAGGAGAGCGACAACTGTAAGAAGGTTTCTTTTGAAAATGTTCATAACTACTCCGAAAAATTTTTAAATTGAATTGATAGAATCCATAGCAACGAATCAAAGTCGCCTTCGGATCACCGCAAATAAATATAAATTGATGTTAGTGGGGAAAGTGCAAAGTTATTGAACCAGATTGCTCGAGGTTACGTAATACTCTTATAGCACCTATAATTAAATTGATAATTGGAATGTTCAAAATGAAATTTCTACTCACACAGGCACTACTTGTATTGGGGATCGCCTTCAGTTCATTCGCAGTTGCTATTGAAAAGCCTGAGTACGAAGTCCTGTTTGTTGATGGAGCGGTTGAGTATCGCCGTTATGAATCTTTCATAGTTGCAGAGACTGAAATTGTCGATGTGGAAAGTTGGAAGGATGCCTCCAACGAAGGTTTTAGGCGTCTCTTCAACTACATAACAGGCGACAATAACGGCGAGGCAAAGATCGCGATGACTGCGCCGGTCCAGCAGAGCAAAATTCAGGCAGAAGATGTGCGCATTAATCAGGCCGAGCCTTTGGAGGTAGGAGCGGGATGGAAGGTCGGCTTCATGCTCCCCTCGAGTTATTCGATGATCGACGCGCCAATGCCTGAAGATGAAAGAATCACTATTCGCATGGTGCCCGAGAAGCTCGTGGCGGCGATTCGTTACTCGGGTCGGTGGACTACTAGAAATTTTGATAAGTATGAATCACGATTGATGGGGGCGTTATCGGAGGAAAATATAGAAATCCTCGGAGAACCCGAAACTGCGTTCTACAACCCACCATTTGTTCCGCCATTCATGCGGCGCAATGAAATTTTGGTAGAGGTATCAAGACACCCGAAATAGTCTTTAACGTGAGACCAGCTTAAGTACCGGCTCACGATTAAAAAACGGACCCAAAAAGCGGAATAATGCAAGCGCGGCACAGAAATATGTTAGTGCTTACTAACTATTCCCAGTATTGAAATCAGGGGCTGACCCTGTGCTATGCCAATCACCTTGTTTTTCTCCTTTGCTGACAGCGCAACCAGTGGACTTAGGGTGGGATAGCTTTTATTCTCTGAGGTAGTACTTCTAATCAAAACAACAAAATATTCAGGGAGCATCCATGACTTCATTGTCTCTATCACCACTATCCAAATTTACGCTATTCGCTTGCGTATCTGCGGTGCTAACCGGCTGCGGAAGTGCCGGCAATCCTATCTCGGGCGAGGGCCTGCCTAATCCGGCACCTAACGTTACCCAGAATTGGGGCGACCTGCCCGCTGGAAGAAACTGGGGTTCAACGGCAGGTATCGACATCGATCCTAATGACGGACATATCTGGGCCTATGAGCGCTGCGGCGCAGGCACATTCGGTGGCGGCACTCCCATCAACTGCGACACGAACCCAGTCGATCCAATATTCAAATTCGATCGCAACACTGGTGCAGTGTTAGCGAATTTCGGCGGTGGCGTCATGATGACTCCCCACGGTATTCATGCTGCAGCTGACGGTAGCGTCTGGGTAACTGACTTCGCGACAAATTCAGATGGCACCAAGGGCCAGCAAGTGCATAAGTTCAGCGCCGACGGTGAATTGCTGATGAGTCTTGGCACAGCGGGCTCGGCAGGTAGTGGCGCAAATCAATTCAATCAGCCTAACGATGTGATCGTAGGCCCGGATGGAAGTATCTATGTCTCCGATGGGCACAATGGCCAGGGCATGACTAGCGATCAGGCTATGATCGATGGTCGCGCTGAAGGCAGTACGGCTAGAATCATTAAGTTCTCTCCCGACGGCATGCGCCTTAAAGAATGGGGTAGCATCGGCGTCAGGCACGGCGAATTCCGCACGCCACACGCGATGGAGTTTGATTCGCAGGGTCGTCTCTGGGTTGCCGATCGAGGTAATCATCGTCTCGAAATATTCGACCAAGAAGGTAACTATTTAGAGTCGCGGTACATGTATGGTCGCATCAGCGGCTTGTTCATCACAGCTGATGATATGGTCTACGCGATCGACTCCGAGTCAAGCCCGACTGGCCACGTAGGCTGGAGAAACGGGGTGCGTATTGGGCCTTTGAACGAAGATCGAATCGTTGGCTTCATTCAGCCATTTGAGCGCGACAATCGGGTCTATCAAGGAACGGCAGGCGAAGGTATAGCTGTTGATGCAGATGGCAACGTCTACGCGGCAGAGGGGCCAAACTCACTATCGCAGGCAGGTGGTGCGTTTACTAAGTACTCGGTACGTTAGTAGTTAAGTGCTCGATCGCTAGATACTAAAAAGGCCAGAGGGATTCCCTCTGGCCTTTTTAGTTTGCTCTTTTAACTCTCTGTTGTCTGCCCGCTTATCCACAACAAATTGCGGTTCGCAAATATCTTGTTTGATGTTGGAGCCCATGGGAAGCCAATATTGCTCTGGCTGAACTGGCTATTAGTTCCGAAGACCCGCACACAGGGAAGTTGTATTTTGAAAGAGTAATTCAGATGAAGGGCATGGCGGCATATAGGCACTACTCTGCCCAATTGGAGTCTTTAAAGGTCCAACTCTATCCCGGTCCGAGAAATGGGCTTAGCTAGCAGGCACGACTACCATTAGTTAATATCACGGTAACGTTGCAAGTGCTTAGTAATAATTCTAATCTCCTACGACTAACTCGGATTGGAGATTAACATCGTGACTAAGAAAATTTATCTGGCCCTCGCGTTGAGCACTACACTCATCGCCATCTCACTACTTCAAGCAGAAGAATCCCCGGCCAGCGAGTACGATCCAGTAGCTATTCCACTCGCCGACATTCAGTGGGGCCCACCCGGCGGCGGCAATGGCGCTCCAGTGGGTGTTCAAACCGCGCGGCAGGGAACCGACTCGGCCACGGGCGGTATAACCTATTACGCGAAGTTTCCAGCTGGCTCTCACTTCGATACGCATTGGCACACCCATGACGAATTCGTGGTGGTGGTGCAGGGTACTGTGACGATCGTTCTGGGAGAGGAGAGTCACTCGGTGAGTACTGGTAGCTATATTGTCATACCCGGCAAGCTAAATCATTCTTGGGACGTGCCAGAGGGCGCAGAGGATGCAGTGATTGTGGTGCGTCGTGGTGGTCCTGCGGACTTTCACTTCTTAGACAGGTAGATAGATAGGCAGGTAGCAAGACAAACCTATCGCCAACAAGAATCGAGATCAATAAAAAGGCCGAGGGTTTAAACCCTCGGCCTTTTTATTTCACACTTTCTTAACTACAGGTTTGTTACTAGTCGTTACCGGCTAGTGAACGTTCTTCTTTATCTTTGCGTTCGGCAACTAACTGCTCGAAGCCTTCGTCGTCTAGATGAGTTATAGCTAGCCATGCGTGAGTCATCTCATCGCCAGTACGGCTGCCACCCATTACCCACATATCCGGATCAGGGTTGTTGGGGTTGTCAGCTGTGTTGTCGTACCACTGCTTCAATACCAATACCGCGCCCGCAGGTATTAGGGGAGCTACGTCTTCGTTGTAGATGTGACTGTGGTGCCATGTAGCGCTCCACTTTGAGACCTGGCTGATCTGCTCAGTGCGACCAGTCTCCGGATAGAAGATTTCCAGCGAGGCAGCATTCATGCGCAAGTGGCCATGAGGCTGAAAGCTGTCAAGACGAACCGGGTGATCGAAGGAATGAAATCCCTGTGTCATGGAATAACCATTCGGTGGGATGACAATGTCTTCCTGTGGGCTGATCTGATAAAGAGCTAGGTCCTGCTTGTATTTAGCTTCTTCCTCGTAACCTACTGGGTGCAACCAGAGGCCGATCTCAACCACGTTGTCTTCAATCATAGTGCCGGCAGCTGTCGCGCCAACACCACCTGGGAACATGTGGATGCTCCAGCTAACCACTGCGTTTGCTGGGAGTGTGCGGCATACGCCTTCAGGAACGATCTCGCCCCATTTGCCCATGGCATACTCAGTAAGCATACTTTGTCGCTCCATGGAGCCGTCTGGCTGTTCCAACACAACTGATGAATTCGCATGGTGAACTACCGCTTTGGCATCGCCTCTTGGCTTAACCTGTACCGCCTTGATGCAGCGATCTACTTTCATGCCGCTCGGTACGTAGTGATTACTCCACAGGTCATTGCCGTTGGCAGGAATATCGATAGAGATGGAAGGAATGATTGTGTCTGGCTGACCGAACTGAGAAACAAAGTTCCATTCGCTAGGGTCATTCATCTCAGGCATAGCCACGACAATATCTGCATCGCCCATTGGCGAACCCTGGTTTACCCAGGCTACGATAGTATCGATCTCTGTCTGTTCTAAGCGCCAGTCGCCTTCGAGATCCTGAATGCCGATGCCATGGTCATAGGCATAGGGAGGCATTTCACGGTTCGCGACTCGCATCTGGATCAGTGGTGCCCAAGGGCGAACCTGATCGTAGTTTGTGAGCTGCATGGGGCCGATTCCGCCTTCGCGGTGGCAGACTACGCAGTTCTCGTTGAGGATCTTTCCGACTTCACCGTTATAGGTGACGTCATGATCAGCAGCTGACTGAGCCAGAGCCGAAACTTGAAACCCTGCTGCGGCAAGTGCGGCGAGTCCTAACCAGCCTTTCGAAATACTCATAAATCTCTCCTTTTGATCCTTAGGAAAATCTCGATTCTATTAGCGTCGAGTATTCCAATTATTGGATAGATGGATTTTGCAATTTCAGTATATAGACCTTAATTCTACCTCTTTTTAGAGGCTGGATGAAGCAGTAACAGCGCATATATTGACAAAATCCAGACAATAAAAAAGGCCGGTTAATCGAGATTAACTGGCCTTTTGGGCTGCTTAGAAGAGGTTAGCCCAATTCTAAGTAGCTAAAGCTAAGTACTAGTCGTTGCCGGCTAGTGAACGCTCTTCTTTTTCTGTGCGATCTGCAACGATATTTTCATAGCCTTCCTCATCGAGGTGAGTAACCGCGATCCAAGCATGAGACATCTCGTCGCCAGTGCGGCTTCCGCCTACAACCCACTGATCAGGATCAGGGTTATTTGGGTTATTAGCTG
>JAPKAI010000087.1 GCA_028825335.1 Gammaproteobacteria bacterium
AAAACTTGCGGCCGGCTGCTCGAAATTGCTATCGATTAACTCACCAGTAGTGAGCCCGAGAGAAAAGTGCAGGCTGACGAGTGAACCAGCCGCTATGCTCTGTGATGTTTTTAGAGTCATTGCTTGATCCGAATTAGAAAAATCAGCGGAATCACGACTAAACGAAATCGCGGGGTTCGCCCTCTCCATCTACATTGACGATACAGCGCTGGCAGAGCGTTGGATGATCGGAGCTCTGACCAATGTCCTGCGTATGGTGCCAACAGCGCTCACACTTGTCATGCTTTGACGCAGAAACTACTAGCTTCACATTGTCTAGATCGGTAGAACTTGAGCCAGCTGGGGCCTCGCACAATGGGTGTACTGCTACCCTGCTCACGATCAGCGCGAACTTCAGTTCGGATTCCAGACTGGCCAGTGATAGCGCGAGAGCATCGTCGCAGTAGATATCGATTTCCGCACTCAGGCTGGCACCGACCTCTTTTGCCGCTCGCTTCGCTTCAAGCTCTTTGTTCACTGAGGTCTTTACTGCGAGTAACTGCTGCCAGAATGCATCGTCAAATGCGCTCAATTCTGGGTAGTCTGCGATCCCATCGGCGAAGTTGGATAAAAACACCGACTCCTGCCTAGCACCCGGGATATTCTGCCATATCTCGTCGGCTGTAAAACTGAGTATCGGCGCAATCAGGCGACTGAACATCTCAAGAATGTGAAAAAGAGCCGTCTGCGTCGAGCGCCTAGCTAGGCTATCTGCCTGAGTTGTGTACTGCCTGTCTTTGATTACGTCTAGATAGAAACCACCGAGTTCGACCACACAAAAACTATGAATCCTCTGATAGATATTCAGAAAATTGTAGTTATCATAGTGTTCGATAATCTCTTTCTGCAGTTGCTGACACTGACGAGTTATCCAATAGTCGACGGCGATCATCTCAGCAGCCTTTACCTGATCTTTCTCCGGATCGAAGCCGTTGAGATTGGAAAGCATGAATCTCGAGGTGTTTCGGATTCTACGATAGGAATCAGCAACTCTTTTAAATATCTCATCCGATACAGTCATCTCCCCGCGATAGTCCGTCGCGGCAACCCATAGACGCAGAATATCGGCGCCATACTGTTTAAAGATTAAATCTGGCGCGACGGTATTGCCCAAGGACTTCGACATCTTCTTACCGTCTGCATCCACGAAGAATCCATGGGTTAACACTTCCCTATAGGGAGCGGTATCGTTCATTGCCACGGCCGTTTTCAAGGAGGACTGAAACCATCCACGGTGCTGATCTGAACCCTCTAAGTAAAGGTCAGCCGGATAGGTTAATTCTTCTCTTTTCGCCATGACGGAATAATGACTCACGCCAGAATCGAACCATACGTCTAGTGTGTCGGTAACTTTCTCGTAATTTGCCGCATCGTCGCCGAGTAATTCCTGAGGCTCCAAATCGAACCATGCCTCGATACCAGCTTTCTCGATACGCTGCGCTATCTGCTCGATCAATTCAGCCGTCTGAGGATGCAGAGCCTGTGTCTCCTTGTTGACGAACAGTGTAATCGGCACGCCCCAAGTACGTTGGCGAGAGATACACCAATCTGGGCTGCCCTTCAACATGAGCTCGATGCGTGCCTTACCCCAATCGGGAATCCACTTAACATTTTCAACCGCAGCTAATGATTTGCCCAGCAGGTCTTGCTCGCTCATGCTGATAAACCACTGCGGCGTAGCACGATAAATTAGAGGGGTCTTCGTACGCCAGCAATGTGCGTAGCTGTGAGTAATCTTATCCAAGGAGACCAGAGCCCTCACATCACGCAGCGCAGCGATAATGTCTTCATCCACTTTGTAGACGTGAGCGCCAGCGAACTCGCCAGCGGTCGATGTAAAAACACCGTTCTCGTCGACAAGGTTCAATGTGCCTATGCCATAGAGCGCACCGACATTAAAGTCGTCGACACCATGATCGGGTGCCGTGTGCACAGCTCCGGTACCAGCCTCGATGGTTACGTGCTCACCTAGAATCAGTGGCACTTCTCTTTCGACGAAGGGGTGTTCAAGGATTTGATTTTCCAGTTGTGCGCCGGTCGCCTGGGCTACTACCTCGAACGACTCGCACTCATAACGACTCATGATTCTTCCGAGCATGTCCTTCGCTACAACGAGTAACTCAGCACCTTCATCCAGTTCACAGCGAACCAGCGCATAGTCTAACTCGGCGTGCAGACAGACTGCCTGGCTCGATGGCAGCGTCCAAGGTGTTGTCGTCCATATAACAACTGAGATAATCTCATCAGCTCCAATAGGCGAGCTAGCAGCTGAGAAAGCAGCCAAAAATGAATCTCTGTCTTGCGGAGCGAAACGCACATCTATCGCGAAGGAATCTTTATCCTGATATTCAACCTCGGCTTCGGCTAGCGCAGAGGCTCCGACAACACTCCAGTACACAGGCTTGTAGCCCTTAACCAGATGGCCCTTCTCTACAATTTTACCCAGCGACCGCACGATGTCAGCCTCTGTCTCGAAGTCCATCGTCAGATAGGGGTTTTCCCAGTCGCCCAGTACGCCCAGGCGAATAAAGCCCTTGCGCTGAATATCTACCTGTCTCAAAGCGTAGTCTCTGCAGGCTTTACGAAATTCGGCATGAGATATTTTTTGACCAGCTTTGCCTTTCTTCTTTTCTACGTTGTGCTCAATGGGCAACCCATGACAGTCCCAGCCGGGTATATAGGGCGCATCGAAACCATTCAAGGACTTGGCCTTCACGATGAAGTCTTTAAGCGACTTATTGATCGCGTGACCTAGGTGCAACTCACCATTTGCATAGGGCGGGCCATCGTGTAATACGAATTTGGGTTTACCGCTATTTTTCTCCGCAATGCGCTTATAAAGATCGAGCTTCTGCCAGCTCTGTAGCATAGCTGGCTCCCGCTGAGCCAGATTGGCTTTCATCGGGAACTCGGTAGACGGTAGGTTTAATGTATCTTTGTAATCACTCATAACTTGAACTGCACGCTGTATAGGTTTCTTTAGTTATGTATCTGTTAATAGCCGAATATTCTTAGCTAGTAACTCCAAATATCTCTCTTACTTGCTCAACGTCGGCACTGATTTTTTGCTTCAACTCTTCAAGACCGGAAAACTTAGTTTCTTCGCGTATCTTCTGTCGAAAAATGACCTCTATCGTCTTCCCGTACAAATCCTCATTAAAATCCAGTATGTGCGCCTCCAGCAGCGCCTCACCCGATTCCGTTACCGTGGGGCGATAGCCTATATTTACCGCGGCAGGTCGATACTGATCGACCAATCTTACTTCGCAGGCGTAAACGCCATGCAAAGGAATGCGCAGACGCTGCGGGTTGATATTGCAAGTTGGAAAACCCAGGTCGGTACCCAGCTGCTTACCGTGTACTACCTCGCCCTTGATGGAATAAGGTCTACCTAACAATTGTTCGACGAGGGTAAAATCAGCCTTAGCGAGCTGCTCTCTTATGTAGGTGCTGCTGATTCGATGCCCATTACGCTCGTAGGCTGCTGTCTCAACTACTTCGAAGCCAAACTGCTTGCCAGCTTCGCTAAGTAGATCGAAATTTCCCTTGCGCTGGTGGCCGAAGCGAAAATCATTACCGACGATAAAACTCTTTACTCCCAGCCCCCCTACCAATATATCCGCGATGTAGTCTTCGGCGCTCAACTCACTGAGCTGTTGATCAAATTTCAGCTGAAACACGAAATCGATTCCGAAGCTTTCCAATAGCTCTAACTTCTCCCCCAAGATTGTCAGTCTCGCCGGGCAGCTATCGGCATCCTGCGCAAAAAATTCTTCCGGGTGAGGCTCGACCAGTATAACGAGGGATGGCAGATCAAACTGCTCGGCCTTCTGCTTTAGCTGATCCAGTATTAATTGATGTCCTAGATGCACACCATCGAATTTACCGATGGTGGCAACACAGCTTTCCTGCAGCGCAGAGAAGCTATTAGTTTCTTCAAAGATGATCATTGCAAGGAAGTCTCTGAGGCTAAGGCTCGGAAAAGCGCGGAATTATACTCTTTTATGGCAAAATCAGCCAGAAACAGGCCGAAGACTCTAGTCTTTCTAGGCCGCCGTATTGGAATTCGGGGCCAATTTACCCTGCTTCAAACCTGCTAGGCCCCTCTTGAACAAGACTGTCGCCAGTGCCAGAAGGCAGATGATAAGCACTCCCTGACCAACCAGCGTGTTGACCACCGAAATTGTCTCAGGCCTGGTGGAGATAAAAATTAGATTGATCAGCGTGGCCAATGCCACTACGGACACCCCAGCGGAACCAATGAGCTGAATAACTGCTACAAGTTTATTCATGTTTAAGCGCTATCCTGCAGTTTGTGAAAGGACATGAAATGCTCATAGCCATCGGCACCAAGAAATCGGCGAAGAGTCTTCGCGTCTGTCTTGCGAGCATCTACTATAATGAGCCCCTCGAGGGAGTCATTAAAATTCGGGTGTATGTTAAAGCAGGCAAGCTTACCATTTACCGAGAGGTAATGGCGCAGAAGTACCGGAACTGCCTTGCCTGGATCACAGCGCCCTATCAACTTGCTCAACATCTTTACATTCGATAACTCAACCAGCATATCGCTGGTCCATACACGGTTCATGATCTTATGCGGCGTTATAGGCGTGACCAGTTGATCGAATTCGCTTGCCTTGAAATTCTTCATCATAGTATCTGCAATAAGAGCGCGAGCAAGGTCGCTGTATTCTCTCGATATACTCACCGAGCCAAATAAAGTGTGATATCTGGGCCTTTCCACCAGAATCCGACCGATACCCCTCCAAAGCAGGTTAAGCGACACCGGGTTTTTCTGATAGTCGGAATGGATGAAACTCCGTCCCATCTCTATTGATGATCCCAATCTATTGATAAAAGCCTCATCGTATTTATAGAGAGAGCGACTATAGAGCCCCTTCACGCCATGTTCGGCAACGATCTCATCCACGAGACCTACGCGATAGGCACCGGCGATTCTAAAAGCGGCCTTATCCCAAAGAAACAGGTGCAGATAGTGCGGGTCGAACTCGTCAGAGTCTTTCGACAGGCCGGTGCCCTCGCCAACAGACCGAAACGTAATCTCACGCGCGATCGCGATCTGCTCCATGATGGGTCCGAGTCTGTCGTAAGGCGCGCAATAAACGTCAAACTCTTCATGTTCGATCAGTCGAAATTCTTCGAGGTCCGCAATAGCGGAGAACAATTCTGCGCTACCGCTTGTAAAGCTAGAATCGACTACCGATTGGTGTTTCATGCCCGGCAGTGTTTTCGGTTCTCGTACCAAGGCATCGGTACTCACTCGCAGGTAATCGGTAATCGCCCTAGGGCTCTGCAGGAGTCTAAGCTCCGCAGCCGGAATCGGCCGGCCGAATCGCAGCTTTAGCTTAAAGCCTTGTTTGTTTGCCAACTGACGAGGGAGTAATGCAGTTCGCAGCCTGGGATGAACCATACCAGCGGCATAGAACAGCCAGCTGTTAGTGCCACCGACATGAACGGGCAGGCAAGTTGCTTTATAGCGCTTCAATAGCTGCCCTGCTAGGCGATTCCAGGCGCGATCCTGAATTCGGCGATGGCCGTGCTCATAGGCGGACACCATACCTGCTGGAAAAATCAATACAGCACCATCATTTTTAAGATGCTTGTGAACTTGCTTAATACTGGAAACATTACCTGCGGCCGCATCACTCGACAGCACATCTACGCCGATAAAAATATCGGTAAGTTCTGGAATCCTTCGCAGTAACTCGTTGGTCAATACCTTTAGATCGGGCCTGACATCCGATATCACCTTGGCTATCGCCACCCCTTCGAGACCGCCTAGCGGATGATTCGCGACGATAAGGACGGGGCCGGTGCTCGGTATTTCTTCTAGATTCGAAGCATTTGCTAGGTCGAGACTGATTCCAAGGGCATCGAGGGTGTACTGCAGAAACTCATGCGGCGTACATCCCTGAGGTCGCCCTTCATATATCTGAGCGAGACGATCGAGTCCGAGCACCTTCTCGATGACTGCAGATACGATTCGTGGCTTAAATGGTAAGCGGCAAGGATTAGTCATTTTGTGGATACTGCTTCACTAAATTATTCTCAAAACGCCAGGCGCGATATAAAGCCATCAATCCTGGAGGCGTACTGCCCCGTTTCCGGCTAACGTTACCAAGTTTAAACAGGGTGAGATATTGCTGCAACAAGGTTCTAACCGCCGTGATTAGCCCCGCATTCCTATCCCATATATTGATGGATTCAGAACTTGCCCCATTAATCTCGATAATATTGAAATCCATTCCCGCGCTGAGGCTTTCTACGTTTTTAAACTTTACGTCTAGGCGCCCATAGTAGAATCCTGGAATATCTTCAAATATTTTATCGAGGGATTGCGCCAGCCTCTGATCTATCAAATCCCCCGCATCTCGAAAAATTGCCCCGCGACTATGACTCGCCGCAAATACGAGCCTGTAGGGCTCTCCCTTTGGGATGACATCGTGCCAGCGGGCAACGTGCCGGCTTCGGTACAGATGCAGTAACTCGCCTGCCCGCGGATCTTGGGCGACCAACTCTCCGAGTTGTTTCTCTCCATCGCCCACGACAAAAGGCGTGTACTTCAACGTGAGCGAGGTGATCTCTCCCCGCGCCTTCTCAGGGTCGCGAACATAGAACACACCGGCTTCTGCGTCCCATTGACTCAACTTCTGGAATTGAATACAGCCACCTACAGGAAACCCCTGTAAATAGTCCTGCAACTGCGCATCATCATTGAGCAGCCTAACTCCTACGCCGCGACAACCCATATTAGGCTTTCCAACCAAAGGATATTCTAAGCCTGCCGCTGTTAATGCCTGTTTCGCCATTTGGCACTGCCGCTGGATAGGCTGCTCCTCAACCTCGAATAGTGTCCAGGGCAGAATCCACTGACGAGCGGTGTCTCCTGCCAGATCGAATACCGCCGACTTGGATACCCCGACCATGCCCGACAGCGAGATCCCTGGATTCGCGATAAGAGGAAGGCTCAAGCTTCGATAGCGTAACGCTAAGAGCAGCCACTGAATAGCTACCGGTATGTACATCAACCAAATTGGCCAAAATTCGAAGTAAGAGGTAGCACGCCCCGAGTTGTCGAGCGCTGGCATACCTGCGGGCACATAGCTGGTAGAATCTGTACTGAATTTTTGCAAAATCTGTAGGGATTTCCTTCAATCAATGGGTAGCAGACCGGTTAGATCCAAATTTGTTCCGGCTTCTGTCCACCAGTATTGTTATCTAGCTGTTTGGATAGCCGCGCGATTATCGCATTCGTGCAAGAAAGCCTCAATCAGACTGATCTGATATTCGCAATTGGGCGATGACGAAGCTTTCCAGAACTAGGCGGTATCTCTGCCGATAGCTATTACAGTAGCGAAGCCGTCAGGCCCACTGTTACTATCTATTCTGCAACGCAAATGGAAAATCTACAGCATGCTTGGAAAAATACTGTTAACTCTTGCGGTGATGGTTATCGCCTTTTTCTTTGTGCGCCAACGCGACATAAAGGAAAAGGGTAGCCCTGCCCGAAGCACTCTGGCCCCAGCGAAATCTAAAGAAAAGGCAGTCAAACCAGATGATCACAACCTGTCCGCAGATTTAAGGCTCGGCGCCTATATGTTCCTCGCTCTTGTGATCGGCTTAGGCGCCGCTCTGTATTATTTTCAATGGCAAGACGATCACTCTATTCTAACGGTGCGACTTCACAGCGACGGCCAGGCTGAAGCCACTGTGTATCAAATCTATAAATTTGAACTGAAGGAACGCTCCTTCACAACCCTAGATGGCATCCTCGTCACGGTGGCGAGTAGCGAGCGCATGGAAGTCGAAGGCCTATAACGATCAGAAGGAAAGCAGCATCAAGGATAAACCCAACAAGGCGATAACCGGGGGTGGCTTCAAGGCCATGCAGTACGTGCTGTCTTGCGCCCAGAAAGTTGGTACCCGCAAATTAGCCAGTGCCGTGCAGTCGAAGAATACCTGCAAGGCCTGCGCCTTCGGTACTGGGGGGCAACGGGGCGGCCTGCACAATGAATACAGTAGTCGCATAGAAATCTGCAATAAGAATATCCAAGCACAAATGAGCGATATTCGAGACCCTATACCTCCACAGATATTCGAACAGAACAGTATCAGTGAACTACGTGAACTTAGCGCCAAGCAACTCGAAGACCTAGGCCGTCTATCGATTCCACTGCACAAATCGGAGCAGTCCGATAATTACGTAGCGATAAGTTATGATCGGGCCTTTAAACTCATCGCCAAACGACTGCTCACTAGCGACCCCCTGCGCAGTTTTTTCTATGCCTCAGGCAGATCATCGAACGAAGCCGCCTTTATTCTGCAACTATTTTCACGCCTATACGGTTGCAACCACATCAACAACTGCTCTTATTATTGCCATCAGGCTTCGGGAGTCGGCCTGAGCCAAAGTATCGGTAGCGGAACCTCAACCATACAATATGGCGATTTACACAAGGCTGACCTAATATTTGTATTTGGAGCAAACCCCGCCTCTAATCATCCTCGCTTCGTCAAAGTGCTGCTCGAATGCCGACAACGCGGCGGTGCGGTCGTCGTAGTAAACCCAGCCCGCGAGGCTGGTTTGGTGCGTTTCGCGTCCCCTAGCAACTTCAAATCTATGATTACTGGCGGCGGAGAGGTTGCCTCGCACTATATACAACCCCATGTGGGTGGCGATGTTGCTCTAATTAGCGGCATGGCGAAATACCTAATCGAAAGCGACCTAGTGGATCAAAAGTATATCGACTCCTATTGCGAGCAATTCGACAGCTACTCGCAATTTATAACAGAGCTAAGCTGGACCGATATTCAGAGCGAATGCGGACTAGAACGATCACAGATTGAGTCTCTTGCCGATCTCTATGCACGCAGTGAAAGAACAGTCTTCTCTTGGGGCATGGGACTTACCCATCATCACAATGGCACTGACAACATCGAAGCCATCGCTAGCCTCGCCCTGCTGCGCGGCATGATCGGTGGCGAGGGCAAAGGTCTGCTGCCACTGCGTGGACATAGTAATGTGCAGGGCGTCGGCTCTATGGGCGTCACTCCTGCTCTGAAGGCAGAGGTGTTTTCAGCAATCGAGAAAGAATTTGCAGTAGAACTGCCAAAGTATCAGGGTATGGATACCTTAGCCTGCATTCAGGCAGCTGCTAGAGGGGAAATTGATTTCGCCTTTTTACTGGGTGGCAATCTGTATTCAGCTAATCCGGACACGAGCTTTTCCCAGAAGGCTCTAAACAAGATTCCCTTCAAGGTAATGATTAACTCCACTCTGAATCAGACTCACCTCAATGGGGTCGATGGTGAGAATCTAATCCTGCCTATTCGGGTGCGTGACGAAGAGACTCAGGCGACGACTCAGGAATCCATGTTTAACTATCTGCGGATGAGTGACGGCGGCTTCGATAGAATCGAGGCGCTGCAGTCCGAAGTCGATATAATTAGCTCCATCGCCGCAGCGGTAATAAACCAAGACACATTAGACTTTCGAGAATTCAAGCGCCATGATTCTATTCGCAAAGCCATCGCTAAACTGATTCCGGGGTTTGCAGCACTCGCCGATATTGATGAGACTAAAGCGGAGTTCCATATCGAGGGTCGTTACTTGGCGAAGCCGCACTTTGCTACGAAATCTGGCAAGGCCAACTTCTGTATACCCTCGCAAACTTCTTGGAACACCAAGACAGACCAGGCTACGCAGAATACCAATCAGTTCACCCTCACCTCGGTGCGTAGCGAAGGTCAATTCAACACCATTATCTATAGCGAAGAGGATGTGTATCGCAGGCAGTCACATCGAAAGGTGCTTTTTATTAGCGCGGAAGATCTAGAGAAGCTCGAATTGAAGGAACAGGATAAGGTTGACGTGAGCAATTCGACCGGCACAATGCGCAATCTAAGCATAGCGCTGTATGATATAAAACCTGGCAATGTGATGTGTTACTTCCCGGAGGCGAACATCCTTGTACCGCAATCTGTCGACAAGAGGAGTCGAACCCCCTCTTTTAAATCAATTTCTGTTTCGATCAAGAAAGCTGCGGCCTAAGTAGCTTCATAGCAATCCTGCTTGTACTAGCTAGCGTCACGATCTCGGCGGCTATCAGAGACAGGCTGTAGCGCGACCTCTATCATGCGCTCGAAGTCCATGCCTACTAATACCCAGATCTGTTCTCCCTCTTCGCGCACCTTGACGATCGTTTCCCCATGAAGATTCTTTCCCCTCGAACGTAGCGTATCGGGAAATCTATCTCGTTGAAATCTATTTCCTGCCCACCTGACTCTACGTTGTAGACGGCGACCTGTACGTGATCGAGTTCTGAGATTTCCGCCTCATTTAGGCTTACCACGTCCCGAGACTGAGCATGCTATTCCCCAGTGATATCGCAAACTCTTTCTCAAGAGAGATATTGGGCACCTTCTGCTCTATCGAATCACGGGTAGATCTGAAGGGTCTATCGCTGAATGACATGCCTGCCGCTAACTGAGTGAGCATTATCACTAGTAGAATTTTTTCATGATTACGATCTCTTTTTTACCGGCGAGCCGTTAAGCGAAACAGCACTGCTGATAGCTAACTTAGTTCTCAGCCAGATCTAGATCGACGAGTTCATCAAACTCAAAGCGGCGTCCAAGAGCGCTGATATCACCAACGATGTTGACTAGAACTTTCTCTCTCGGCTCAGCCACCATGATGGCGATGCCGTAAATCACATCGGCGTTAGAGACCAACCTAAAATAAATATCTACATGATTTTCATCTTCTCGCACCCTAACCACTCGATCCCATCCTGCAGAATCCAAGTCTTCGGCCATTGCAGACATAGGAGAGGCAATCTCATCAACATCGATGTCATCGCTCTCAAAAACATTTACGGTGACCCGTATTAGCTTAGAGATAAAGTCAGCGGCCTCATCATCCTGATT
>JAPKAI010000088.1 GCA_028825335.1 Gammaproteobacteria bacterium
AATGGTACCAGTGGGCGGACTTGAACCGCCACTCCCGTGAAGGAACCGGATTTTGAATCCGGCGTGTCTACCAATTTCACCACACTGGCAATAATCGAATTCTGGTTGGCATAGGACAATGAGAGTGGCGCCTCTTATATCTTTATAAAAAATGCCGCCTAGCAAGACCAGCCGAGCATTATACCAATTGCGCCTGATCCTGCAATTACTCTCTCGCTTAGATGAATTTGCTCCAATCGGTGGAAAATCCGATGCATTCTCTAGCTCTTTCCCTAGCGAGGATTATTCTATACGCTGCCACCCTTCCAAATTGATCAAGACAGTTGCGTAATGTAATGCATATCAGTGATTTCCAATACGATCTTCCTCAGGAGCTAATAGCCAATTATCCTGCCGAAAAGCGCAGTGCGAGCCGACTATTGTGCTTGGACGCATCTACAGGAAAGCTCCAGCATCGCCGTTTCGGTCAACTGTTGGATTTTCTAGAGCCCGAGGATCTTTTAGTCTTTAACAACACCCGGGTAATCCCTGCGCGCCTATTCGCACAGAAGGAAACTGGGGGCAAGGTAGAAATACTGATCGAGCGCATGTTGGATGGAAACAGGCTTATGGCGCAGCTACGCGCCAGCAAATCTCCCAAACCAGGTACTCGCTTAGTCTTCAAGGCGGATAATGGCTCGATCCCCGGAGCGGAGGTCGAAGGGAGAGAGAATGATTTCTTTCTGCTGAGCTTCGATGCGGATGTCGATGTTCCTGCGCTTCTTGTGCGCGAAGGGCATATGCCGCTGCCGCCTTATATAAGACGCAGCGACGAGGAGATAGATGCCGAGCGCTATCAGACTATCTATGCCGAGAAGGAGGGAGCTGTAGCTGCTCCTACGGCGGGATTGCATTTCGACGAGGACTTGTTTGCGGCCATGCTCGCTAAGGGTGTGGACACAGCCTATCTTACCTTGCATGTTGGAGCGGGCACCTTTCAGCCAATTCGGGTGGACAATGTTCTCGAGCATAAGATGCATAAAGAGCTTGTTGACGTCGATGAAAAAGTTTGCCACCAGGTCGCTGCTTGCAAGGAGCGAGGAGGTCGCGTTATTGCCGTTGGTACAACAACGGTGCGAAGTCTTGAGAGTGCTGCTAAGGATTCGCCATTGGCGCCGTTTCATGGTGAAACCGACATCTTCATCTACCCGGGTTATGACTTTCAGGTAGTGGATGCAATGGTGACGAATTTTCACCTATCGGAATCCACGTTGTTGATGTTGGTTAGCGCATTTTCCGAAAAAGACATGCTGCTAGGCGCCTATAATGAGGCGGTAGAGCAGAAATACCGTTTTTACAGCTATGGAGACGCGATGTTTATTCATCACTCTCGTGACCGCGCCTAGGCAGATATCAAACGCCCTAGAAAGTAGCTGCGCACTGGCTGCTTATCTCTCATTTTTCGGCAGATTCTGCTATACTGCGCGGCCCTAAGAATTTGAAATCTAGCATCTATTCATTAATAACAGAAAGTCGTTAGCAACCAGATAGTAACTAAAACTCTATCGCCAACTAGAAGGATTGAATCGAAAAATGAAAGCACCCGTGCGAGTTGCTGTAACAGGAGCAGCAGGACAGATCAGTTATTCCCTCTTATTTCGAATTGCCGCAGGCGAAATGCTAGGCAATGACCAGCCCGTAATATTGCAGCTGCTGGAAATTACCCCTGCCTTAGAAGCATTGGCGGGAACGGTTATGGAGATTGAGGATTGCGCATTCCCATTGGTTGCTGGAATCGTTCAGTCGGATGATCCTAATGTCGCCTTCAAAGATGCTGATTACTGTTTACTGGTTGGTGCTCGGCCTCGTGGTCCGGGTATGGAGCGAAAGGATCTGCTAGAGGCCAATGCGGCTATCTTTTCTGCCCAAGGAAAAGCCATCAATGACAACGCCAGTGCTTCGGTTAAAGTATTGGTTGTAGGAAATCCAGCGAACACTAATGCTCTCATTGCTTACCGTAATGCGCCTGATCTGCAGCCCGGACAATTCACCGCTATGATGCGTTTGGATCACAACCGTGCGATCGCGCAGCTCGCCAACAAGGCTGGCAAACACAATACAGATGTTGACGGGTTGATTATCTGGGGAAACCACTCGGCAACTCAGTACCCTGATATCAATCATGCAACGGTTGATGGCAGCAAGGCGACAGACCTTGTCGATGAAGCGTGGACCTTAGAAGAATTCATTCCTACTGTTCAGCAGCGAGGCGCAGCCATCATTAAGGCGCGTGGCCTTTCTAGTGCTGCCTCAGCCGCCAATGCTGCAATCGAGCATATACGTGATTGGGCGCTTGGTACTTCTGGCAAGGTTGTTAGCATGGGTATTCATAGCGATGGCAGCTATGGCGTTGAAGAAGGTCTCATCTACTCTTTTCCAGTAATCTGTGAAGGTGGCAATTACGAAATCGTTCAGGGGCTCCAAGTTAGTGAAGTAAGCCAGACTCTGATGGACAAATCAGAGGCAGAGTTAAAGGAAGAGCGCGACGCCGTAGCTAACTTGCTACACTAAGCCAGCTTTACTGCACGGCGATTCGTCAGTTTGTAGAGTGTTCTAGCGGCGAATCAAGTTTGAGCATTTTGCTTCGGCGAAAGCAACGTAGACTCGTACCGGGCGAGCGTTGTTTTCGCGCTGTCTTTCTTAAGGCAAAAATTCCTCACTATCTCAGGTGTCTGTAATGAGCGGCAATACTCTAGACTTTATTCGCAGCAAACAGTTCTGGGTTTTCCAGCTGTTAGGCTGGTCTACCTGGGTATTGATGCTGGTGCTGCGAGATATCATCTTCGTGCCACCTGAATATATCTTCTCTCGAGCTCTCGTTTCGAGTGTCAGCGCCGTATCGGCAATCCTATTGACGGCAGGCCTGCGAACTATATACAAACTAGTCTGGGAGCGCGGGTTTATCGTGCGTGTCCTTGTGACATGGTTTGGTTCCTTCGGGGTCGCTTTGATTTGGCAGCCGATTCGAAACTACATATCCTTCATACCTTTCGGCGAAGTGCTTAGCCTGCGCGATGCGAGTGCCACGGGTTTATTCGACAATCTGATAACCAGTTCTTTACCGATGATTCTTCTGTGGAGTGGGCTGTATTTCATTTTTAAGTACTACCAGCTATTCCAAGCGGAGAAAGAGAAGAGCTTGCGCTCTGAATCTCTAGCGCATGAAGCGCAGTTATTGATGTTACGTTATCAACTCAATCCCCATTTTCTGTTTAATACTCTCAATGCCATCTCCACCCTGGTTTTGTCGTCTGCAAATGATCGGGCGAATGAGATGCTGATGAAGTTGAGCAAATTTCTGCGCTATTCCCTTGATCATTCGCCGCTGGATAAAGTGAGTCTTGCGCATGAGCTGGAGACATCTAAGTTGTATCTGGATATTGAGAAAGTACGTTTCGCCGAGCGCCTACGTCTCGATATAGATATTGAAACGAAGACTGAGCTTGCGATGGTGCCAACCATGTTGCTGCAACCGCTGATCGAAAACTCAATCAAGTATGCAATCTCGCAGTCGGAAAGCGGGGGAACGATTCGAATTAGTGCGCACGTGAGAGAAGTGACTCTCGTGCTGCAGGTTGCCGATGATGGCCCCGGCTTGCCGATGCTCGATGGCGAAAGTGATGGCTCGACCTTCTCTGCGGGCGTAGGAATTAGTAATATCCGTAATCGTCTGCAAGGGATTTATTCCCACAAGCATAAATTGATATTCAGTAATGCCGATTCTGGCGGCCTAATCGTAACGGTTGAGATTCCCTATGACAGACAATGATTCGAATAAAATGAAGGCGATTATCGTTGATGATGAAGAGCTGGCCAGGCAGGGCCTGGAGATGCGCCTTAGCGCATTCGATAACGTAGAGATCGTTAAGTGCTGCAAGAATGCATCCGAAGCGCTGAAGGCGATTGCGGAGCTAGAACCAGATTTGGTGTTTCTTGACATTCAGATGCCCGGCAAGACAGGGGTCGAAATGATCCGAGAAATTCAGTCCGATATCGTGCCGATGATCATCTTTGTAACCGCCTACGATAAGTTTGCGGTCGAAGCATTCGAGATGTACGCTATCGATTATCTCTTAAAGCCGGTGGAAAATGAGCGGCTAGCAGAGGCGATAGAGAAGGCGTGGCAGCATCAATCTCAGGTCGGTGCCGCGAGCGAGAAGCAGCGACTCTTGAACTTATTGGTAAGTCTTACCGGGAAGTCGGCTACAGCTATCGGCGAATTGTTAGACGCCGAAGATCAGTCTACAGAACACGCCGACCGCCTAGCCATCAAGGATGGCTCTTCTATAACCTTCGTACCAATCAAGGATATCGACTGGGTAGATGCGGCGGGTGATTACATGTGCGTGCACGTCGATGGCGCGACGCATATCATGCGCACGACAATGAAGGAATTAGAGTTGAAGCTAGATCCTTCAATATTTCAGAGAGTACATAGATCGACAATCGTTAACTTGCGCAGGGTTGAGAAGGTTTCATCGCATATCAACGGAGAATTTCATCTAACCCTGAGCTGTGGTTCCTCGTTGAAGATGAGTCGTTCTTACAAGGAGAAGGTTAAGCACTTCTTTTAGCGCGCAGTTTTTCCGCTTATTCTGCTCGCGCTCGTTGCAGCTCTTTTTCTAGGAAGTCTAGCCGGTCTTGTCCCCAAAACAGTTGTTCATCGAAGCTATAGCTGGGCGCGCCAAACACGCCGAGCTCTGCAGCCTTAACACTGTCTTGTGTTCTTTTTTCAATGGCTCTAGCGCTATCGGCAAGCAGCGCGCTACCATTCAAATTATTCTCTGCGGCAATCGCTAGAAGTGTATCTGAATCACTTATGTCGCGCTCTTCCAGCCAGCATGCTCGCAGGCAGGCACCGGCGAGATGAATTGCCTTGTGTGCATCTTGCTGTCGAAGATTAACGACCATAGTAGCGGCTAGTTTATCGCTCACGGGAAAGTGCTTGGGCTCAAGATTAAGATCTACCTGCGCGTGGTCGCGCCAGCGACGCAGTTCCTGCATTCGATACGCCTTTCTCTGCTCAGATCTTTTCGGAAGCGGTATGCCGCCAGTGCTGGGGAAGATGACTGAGAGATCCACCGGCCATATAGTGATTGTAGCGTCATTTTGCTTCGCTATTTTTACTAGCCTCTCATGTCCTAAGTAGGACCATGGAGAGACTAGCGAAAGGTAATAGTCGATAGATTTTTGCAAGATGTTATCTCCTTTAGGTTCGGTCTTAATCTGGTGATGTTAGATATTACCAGTTGGTATTAGCTCGTAATATGGTTGAGTGGGAGTTCAGTAGTGCTGTGTACTTCTCTTAGTATGAAACTCGAGTGTACGTCTGTGACTCCTTCTATCTTCGTGATCTTGTTGAGTAAGAGTTCTTGGTAGTACTCCATGTCGGGTATCACCACCTTTAATTGATAGTCAGCCGACTGGCCAGTAATCAATAGACACTCGGTGACTTCGGGAAAGGTGCGCACCTTCTCCTCGAAGATTTCGAAACGGTCGGGAGTGTGGCGGTCCATGCTGATTTGAATAAGCGCGATGAGCTTAAGTTCTAACTTCGAGGCGTCGAGCAGGGTGACTTGCCCTTTGATTATCCCACTTTCCTCTAACTGCTTTACCCGTCGCGCGCAGGGAGAAGCAGAGAGCCCGATTTTTTCTGAGAGCTCCAGATTGGTGATTGCTCCATTGTTTTGTAGCTCTTGTAAAATTCTCTTATCAAGCTTGTCCATCCGCATGCTGGCACACCATTTTTGCTGCGTTAGTGAAGGAAATTGATATTATTCTATATATTGAAATTAAAATACAAATTTATTACTATATTTAGTGTAAAACACCAATATTTTATGAATTTTAGGCTATTTAGGCGTAGAAATGCTACGGCTCTTTCCCTATCCTAGGCTACCTGAAACTAAGGGTGATTAGTTAAACAGACTGAACACCTGGATCTCAAGTCTCAAAAGGACAAAGTGAGCCGAGTTAGAGAGAAACGCCAAATCTGGTGTTAGCAAATTCAAATTAAGTGAGGAATAACCGTGTTCGATCATACGAAGTACAAGCCTTTCCAGACTATCGATATTAATGATAGAAACTGGCCGAATCAGGTCATCACCGAAGCACCTAGGTGGTGTAGCGTTGATCTGCGTGATGGAAACCAGGCGTTGATCGAGCCGATGTCAGTGGCGCAAAAGAAGAAGATGTTCGAGCTCTTGGTCTCAGTAGGGTTCAAGGAGATCGAAGTGGGTTTTCCTGCTGCCTCCCAGCCTGACTTCGATTTTGTTCGTAGCCTTATCGAAGAGGGTAAGGTGCCTGACGACGTAACGATTCAAGTTCTCACTCAGGCGAGGCCCGCTTTAATACAGCGAACTTTCGAGTCTCTGAAAGGCGCAAAGAAGGCTATCCTTCACGTCTATAATTCCACCTCCGTAGTGCAGCGAGAAAAAGTCTTCAAGACAGACAAGGCAGGTATCGTAGAGATCGCCGTGGCTGGTGCGCAGGAAGTTAAACGCTGTGCGCAACTTGCTCCGGAAACACAATGGACCTTCCAATATTCTCCCGAGAGCTTTACCGGCACCGAAATCGATTTTGCTGTTGAGGTTTGTGATGCCGTCTCTAGTGTGTGGAAGCCGACTGTCGAGAGGCCAATTATCTTCAATCTTCCTTCCACGGTTGAAGTATCTACACCGAACGTCTATGCGGACCAGATCGAATGGTTCTGCCGCAATATTCAAAACAGAGATGCGATTGTCGTTAGTCTGCACACGCACAATGACCGCGGTTGTGCTGTTGCCTCCGCCGAGTTGGCCGTCATGGGTGGCGCGCAGAGAGTGGAGGGAACTCTACTTGGAAACGGCGAGCGCACCGGCAACATGGACATCGTCGTGATGGCGATGAATCTATACAGCCAAGGTGTCGATCCTCAATTGGATCTGCATAACATGGACAAGATCGTTTCCGTCGTACGCGAGTGCACACAGATCGATGTACACCCACGCCAGCCTTATTCTGGTGACCTAGTGTTTACCGCCTTCTCAGGATCACACCAGGATGCGATTAAAAAATGCCTCGATATCTATAAAGAGGGCGAGACCTGGGAAATTGCCTACCTACCAATTGATCCGCGCGATTTAGGTCGGACCTATCAAGATGTAATTCGCGTGAACAGCCAGTCTGGGAAGGGAGGCATCGCCTACGTGCTCGCTAATAAGTTTGGATTCGAACTGCCGCGTTGGTTGCAGATAGAGTTCAGTCGCGTTGTGCAGCAGGTTACTGAGGTAAGCGGACAGGAGATAAAGGCAGATGAAATCTGGGACCTGTTCAACCAACATTATTTGAATAGCGACAAGTTGATTAGCCTTGAAGACTTTAGTATTGAGAAAGCGGAAGGACGCGAGACGTTCAATGCCAAGATCGAATACTTCGGCAAGGAGCTCTCGATTAGTGGCGAAGGCGATGGCGTACTTAATGCCTTCGTGACCGGCCTGCAAGAAGCCATCAAGATCGATTTTGAAATCATGCAATATGGTGAGCACGCACTCGGCCAAGGTGCCGATGCAGAGGCAGTGACTTACATTCAATTGAAGTGTGATGGCCGACGTTACAGCGGCGTCGCGATTAGCAAAGACATCATAGCCTCTTCACTCAACGCCTTTATGGGCGCGGCTAGCCAAATGCTCAGTGAGCAACGCGTCGCCGCCTAAGGGCCTCGTTTTGCGCTACTGTATTAAACTACCTTTGTTGCTGGTCCTAAGCTGTAGATTCAAACAAAAATCACAGCATCATCTACGCGGAAATAATTAGTGTTCAATCTTATTGCTGGAGCCTCAGTCTCTTCATTCTTCTTCGGTCTATTCGGGGTCAGTTGGGAGTCTGTGGACGAAAAAATTGAACGTGAATTTCCGGCCGTGCAAGCGATTTCAACCCAGACACTGTTAACGCGCTATGAGTTATCAGACGGTACTCTGCCGGTTATCATCGATGTGCGTGAAAGTGATGAGTTTCGAGTCAGTCGCCTCGATAATGCGCTTAACTTGGAAAGTGCCGATGCCATATCCGATTTAATCGCGCAAAGGGGGCTCAGCAAAGACACTGAAATCATCGTCTACTGTTCCGTAGGCTACCGATCGGCCTCTGTCGCTGCAGACCTTCAGGCGCGTGGCTTCACCAAGGTGCTCAACTTAGAACATTCATTGTTCGAATGGGCCAATAAGGGTTATCCAATGACTAGTGCGAGTGGCAGCACCAACAAAGTTCATCCCTTCAACAAGGCGTGGAGCGTTCTGATTGACGATTCCCTGCATGCCTACCCCGATAAGTAATTTTAACCTCGTGCAAACTATTCTTCCATAGCTTGCGACTTACTCTCTAAAACCAGTATCCTGTTTTCGATGCAAGAATCTGTGGTGCAGCGATCAATGGGGATTTCATGAGCCTGATAGACGAAGACCAAGCGCTAATAGCGGCAGCTCTTAAAGGGTCGGCCTATGCATGGGGAAAATTGGTCAAGCGCTATGAATCGAAGATCTACAACCATGGCTTGCGTCTAACTGGAAATTCCAGTGATGCGATGGACCTGATGCAGGAAGTCTTTCTGGGTGTGTACAGAAACCTACATCGATTCAGAGGCGATGCGAAGTTCAGTAGTTGGATCTTCCGTATAGCGCACAACAAAGCGATAGATATGAATCGCCGTAAACGATTAATGACCTCGTCTCCAAAATTTTCCGCAGAAGATGAGGGAGACGAATTCGAAAAATTTCCCGGCAAGAAGGATTTAGAGCCAGAAAATAGATTAGGCAATATCGAGCAGAACGTTCGCGTTCTCAAAATGTTAAGCGAGTTAAGCTCGGATCAGCGATCGATAGTGGAGTTAAAGATTTTTCAATCTTTAACTTTTGATGAGATCTCTGCGCTTCAAGATATTTCGGCAAATACAGCCAAGACACGTTTCTACAGTGCGCTGAAGAAATTGAAAGTAGTATCGGAGGAACAAAATGTCCTGTCCTAAAACTCACTATTTACTGCAAGAATATTTTTCTGAAGACTTGTCGGCAATCGCCCGCAACGAGTTGGATAGGCATCTAACTGATTGCGCGCATTGCAACGGCGAGCTCGAGTCAGTGTTGCTTGCTCAGCAAAATCTGCAGCAATGGCAGGAACAAAGAGCTCCACATTGGGATCGGCATCTTGAGTTATTCCGGCAGGAGCATCGTATCGATCGCCCCGTTTCGCGATTCTGGTTGAGTTGGCAGTGGTTGCCAACGGCTACATCAATAGCCATGTTGTGTGTGCTTCTACTCAACGTGAGTGTGGTTAGTAATGAATCTGGCTTCTCTATTTCCTTCGCCGGACCTTCCGCCTCAATCACGAATTCAAATGCGCAACTGGCCGAGTTTGAGCAAGCGCAGCGTTTGGAAATGCAGCAGCTCGCAACAAGAGTAGAGAGCAAGCAGGATAGTAACAATGTGCAATTGTTGCAGGCGGTCATGGAGCAGACTCAGCAATCGACAATAGATAGTTTCGATCAGATGTATGCCTATTTCGAGCAGCAACGACTCTTGGATCTACAAGATATGCGAACGGGCTATGAACAATTGGTAGACAGCGACTATGAAACGATTAGGTCTTTGCAACAGTTGGTAAATTATGTGGGTTACCAGAGCGATATTCGATAAGAAGGTTAGGCTATGCGAAAAGTTATAAGACAAACCTTAGTATGTGCCATAGCGGCAGTCAGCGTGGTGTCGGCGACTGCTCAAGTTCCTCAGTTAGAAGAGTTGCAAAGGAACATTGAACTATTTTCTGGTGTGCTGGAAGATGCTCTGGATTTCGAGGAGTCAAAGGGCTTGTTCGGGCTAAGTCTTGGAGGTATCGAGAGTACTTACCTAATAGGCCAGGGTGTGGTTCTGGAAGTGAGAACACCTCTAGCCAATAGCCGTAATCGATTGAGCCTCGCGTCCTTGAATTCTGCAATGCAGACACTACAGGTACGCGGTAATCCATTCGAAACCCTCGCGTTATCTCAATCCCTGCCTTCATCTACATTTGCTTCATCGGCACAGGCATCTCCTGTGATGGCTCTGAGGAGCCAGTCTGCAGACTCCACTAGCCTCTATACCCAAATGATGGAGCGGGTTGCGAATATCGACTACTCGCTCGCTGTAAACAATGCCATTCAACAGGCCACTGAGTCAGCAAGATCTCTACGTTCGCTTGGTTCTGTCGATGATGGCGACTATGAAGAACTGCGTGCTGACATAGAAGGTCTGCGCGCAGAAATGGGAGAAAAGATGCGGGGCCTGCGAGAGATTGAGTCGCAGATCAGAGAATCGACCGCTGCGGCTATCGCAGATTCGAACATCGACGAAGAGATGCGCCTCAAGCTCGATACTGTTATAGCGCAGATAGAGCCACTGCGTGAGCAAGCTGTGGCTATGGCTGCTGAACTTAGGCTACGTAGTGAGGTGGCTGAGCAAGATTATACCCAGCAGTGGCAGCAAGACGTGGTGGTGTTTGAGGGCAAGCTCTATAAGGCGATGTGTGACTACGGATCGACGCTGCGTGAACTTCCAACTGATGAGCGCGTCTCAATAATTCTAACAGGGCTTGGTCAGCAGGGCGAAGACCAGCGCCGCACCGATAAGATTCATGTCTTCAACAAAGCAGATCTGCAGGAATGCCAATCAGATGACATTTCAGTCGCGACTTTGCGAGAGCGGTCCACTTACTACAGCTACTAGTGCGTGCCTCCCAGTTTGCACCTAGGTATAACTCAGGGCTTTCCTGGAGTTATACCTAGTGACCTAGAACGGTGCGCCAGTGATGTTCACATCGGCCGGCGCGAACTGTTTCGAAAGTTCTCAAATAGTACTGGTCCGAATGTGAACACTGACTTAATACTCGATATGCTTCGTAGATTAAGAGCAAAAGAGA
>JAPKAI010000089.1 GCA_028825335.1 Gammaproteobacteria bacterium
ATTCTCGGCTACATCGCGTGGATTAAATACTAATGCCGTATAGAAGAAGCAGAAGAATATAATCATCGCGCTAAATATAATTATGTAAAGAGGCTGACCGGGTCCGATGAGGAATGCTAGTTCTTGCAACCATTCCGAACCATCAGCCTGACCAAACCAATTTGCGATACTGGCAGGGAATAACAAGATACTACTGGCGAAAATCGCTGGTATAACGCCAGCCATATTAATCTTAAGCGGTAGATGACTAGCTTGAGCTTGATACATCTTTCTACCTTGTTGGCGTTTCGCATAGTTGACGGTAATGCGACGCTGCGCTCTTTCTATATAGACGATACAGGCGACAACACCGATCGCGATCAAACCTACCACTAGCAGTAACACACCATTGATCTGGCCTTCATATGCTTGCGTCAGCGATGTACCGATAGCTGCTGGAAAGCCTGCAACGATGCCGGCGAAGATCAACATCGATATACCGTTGCCGATTCCTTTTTCTGTAATCTGCTCACCCAGCCACATAAGAAACATTGCGCCGGTAACTAGCGAAATGATCGCTGTAATATTAAATGCCAAGCCAGGCGCATAAGCCATGGGGGACAGCAGACCAACGGTCATTCCAGTTCCCTGAACAGTCGCTAACACCAACGCACCGTAACGCGTGTATTGGGATATCTTGCGACGACCAGACTCGCCCTCTTTCTTTAACTGATCTAGCTGCGGGCTTACCGCAGAAAGCAGCTGCATGATAATCGAAGCCGATATATAGGGCATGATCCCCAAGGCCAGGATGCTCATTCTTTCCAGAGCACCACCGCCAAACATATTAATCATATCCGTGAACGTGCCTTCCTGTGCTGAGAAGAAGGACGCCAGCTGTAAGGGATCAATTCCAGGAACAGGGATATGGGTGCCGATTCTGTATACGAAAATCGCAAACAATAGGAACAACAGACGTGCCTTGAGCTCGCCTAATCCCGCGCCTATGTTTTCCGGACTTATGTTTGGTTTATTTGCCATTATCTATTTTACTAGTTCGCTATTCTTCTGCCGCAGGAGCGTCGTCTTTTTTAGTCTTAGCTGGCTTCTTCTTCGCCACCGCAGCTGGCTTCTCAGCTTTCTTTGCTAACTTCTTAACTTTTACAGGAGTTTCGATGTCGATGACCTTGCCGCCGGCAGCTTCGATTGCTGCACGTGCACCTTTAGTTGCACCAATGCCTTCGAGAGTAACTGCCTTAGTTACATCGCCGGATAACATAACCTTCGCTCTCTTGATTCCAGCAGTAATTAGGTTCGCCTTTCGCAGCACTTCTATAGTGATAACGTCAGCATCTAACTTGTTTAATTCTGATGTGCGAACTTCGGCTGAAACACGGCCGATGCGTGAGCTAAAGCCGTACTTAGGTAGACGCATTTGCAAAGGCATCTGACCACCTTCGAATCCCGGTCGAACTGTCCCGCCAGTACGAGACTTCTGTCCTTTGTGACCGCTGCCAGCAGTCTTACCCGAGCCACTACCGATACCGCGACCGACGCGTTTCTTGGCTTTATGGCTGCCAGGAGCCGGGCTTAATGTATTTAATTCCATCACAATTTCCTTAGTCTACGGCGACCATGTAGCTAACTTTGTTAATCATTCCGCGTACCGATGGAGTATCTTCCACCTCAACGGATTGGTTCATGCGACGCAGGCCCAAGCCCCTCAAGCAAAGCTTGTGCTTTGGAAGTGTGCCGATCGGGCTTCGTACTAATGTAACTTTGACTGTCTTTTTCTTCGCCATTTTTTTAACCTGCTAATCCTTAACCCGTCTAGTCTTTAACCGAGTATCTCTTCGACTGACTTACCGCGTTTTCCGGCAATGTCCTCAGGTGAACGCATGTCTCGTAGACCGTTAAAAGTAGCTCGCACTACGTTAACCGGGTTAGTTGAGCCATAACACTTGGCTAGAACATTCTGTACACCCGCCAATTCTAAAACCGCTCGCATTGCACCACCAGCAATTACGCCAGTACCTTCTGATGCTGGCTGCATGTATACCTTAGACGCGCCGTGCTTTGCCTTTATTGGATATTGCAAAGTATGGCCATCCAAGCTCACCGTAATCATGTTACGACGGGCCGCTTCCATAGCCTTCTGAATCGCCAAAGGAACCTCACGGGCCTTACCGCGACCAAAACCGATGCGGCCATTGCCGTCACCAACTGCAGTAAGCGCTGTAAAACCAAAAATCCGTCCACCCTTAACCACTTTCGCTACGCGGTTAACCTGGATCAACTTTTCCTGCATGCCTTCTTCGTTCTTATCAGGCTGGTCTCTATATGCCATAGTTGAAAACCCTTAAAATTCCAATCCGCCTTCACGAGCCGCTTCGGCGAGAGCCTTAATGCGGCCGTGATAGGCATAACCTGATCGATCAAAAGCAACTTTTCCAATGCCAGCTGCTTTAGCTCGTTCAGCGATTAATTTTCCGACTTTGCCAGCTGCATCGACATTGCCAGTCTTTCCACTACGTGCATCTTTCTCGACTGTAGATGCAGAAGCCAAAATTTGATCACCAGAAGCTGAGATTACTTGCGCATAGATATGTCTAGGCGAGCGGTATACGCACAATCTGTTTACGCGTAATTCGCTAATCTTTGCTCTGGCTCTTTTTGCCCGTCTAATACGTGCTACTTTTTTAACGTTCATATCTATATGCCCTATTTCTTCTTCGCTTCTTTTCTAAATACACGCTCATCAACGTAGCGAATTCCTTTGCCCTTATAAGGCTCAGGCGGACGAAAATCTCTGATTTCCGCAGCGACTTGACCTACTAACTGCTTGTCAGCACCAGAGATCACAATTTCTGTTTGTGAAGGTGTTTCCGCAGAGACGCCTTCTGGGAGCTGATAGTTGATCGGGTGAGAATATCCAACCGTGATATTGATTTTCTTACCCTCAGCCTTGGCTCTATAACCAACGCCTTGTAGCTCTAATTTCTTTACAAATCCTATGCTAACACCCAGCATCATGTTGTTTATTAGCGAACGAAAAGTACCAGCCATGGCATTTGCCTGGCGCGAGCCATCTTTCGCTGAGATACTAAGAATCTCTCCATCGCGTGCAACAGCAACAGAATTATGCAGTTCCAAGCGCAGGTTTCCCTTGCCGCCTTTTACCAGGATCTCAGTGTCGCTAACGTTTGTTTCTACGCCTTTCGGTATCTCTACCGGGCTATTTGCTACTCTAGACATAATATTGCTCTATTGACGATCTAAACTCTCGCTTGCGAGACCAGGATCGAGTATCAACACCAATTAGAAAACTGTGCAAAGAACCTCGCCGCCGATTCCGGCCGCGCGTGCTTGTGTTTCAGTCATCAGGCCTTTGTTTGTAGACATTATTGAGATGCCCAAACCAGCTCTAACCTTTGGTAAATTTTCTTTACCTTTATAACTGCGCAGGCCCGGTCGGCTTGCACGTTTAATTTCTTCTATAACTGGTTTGCCCTGAAAATACTTCAGATCTATATTCAGGACAGGCTTGCCGCCATTTTCATCTACCTGATAACCAGCAATATAACCTTCGTCTTGTAAAACTTTTGCGATTGCCACCTTCATCTTAGAAGAAGGCATACCAACCGTTGGCAGTTTCGCCATCTGCGCGTTACGAACGCGAGTTAAAAGATCTGCTATGGGATCTGACATGCTCATAATTCTTCTCCGACTACCAGCTGGCCTTAGTTAAACCAGGCACATCGCCGCGCATAGCAGCTTCGCGCAGCTTATGACGACACAAACCAAATTTACGATACACACCATGAGGACGGCCTGTAATCTGGCATCTTCGTCGCTGGCGAACTGGGCTGGCATCACGAGGCAGTTTCTGCAACTTAACCTGTGCTTCCCACTTATCCTCATCGCTCGCATTAGCATCATTAAGAACAGCTTTTATAGCGGCACGCTTGGCAGCGAATTTCTCAACTGTCTTAGTGCGCTTGTGCTCTCTAGCTATCATTGAAGTCTTAGCCATTATTAAGAATCCTTTTCTTCATCAGTTGCAGGCGCGTCAGCCGCTGCGGGTGTTTCGTCTACTGCATCTTCGGCTGGCGCAACTGGCGCAGCTTCTGCTTTTTGATCTTCAGCAACCGGGGTTAAGCCTCTAAAAGGAAAGCCCATTGCCTTTAATAAGGCTCGTCCTTCGTCATTACTTTCTGCTGTTGTAGTAATGGCGATGTCAAGCCCACGCAAAGTATCGATTTTGTCGTAGTCAATCTCTGGAAAAATAATCTGCTCGGTAACGCCCATAGCATAGTTGCCACGACCGTCGAAAGACTTAGGGTTCAGACCACGGAAATCCCTGATACGAGGAATCGAAATACCAACCAGTCTTTCCAAGAAGTCATACATACGCTCGCCACGAAGAGTAACCTTACAACCTACAGGCCAACCTTCACGAACCTTAAATGCAGCGACAGACTTTCGAGCCTTCGTAATCACTACTTTTTGTCCACATATCTGAGTTAGATCATTAGCCGCATTTTCAAGGACCTTCTTGTCCGTCAATGCCTCGCCAACACCCATATTCAGTACGACCTTAGTAATCTTAGGCACGCGCATAGGATTGTCATAACCAAATTCCTTGGTTAGAACCGGTATTACTTCTTTCTTATAAAATTCTTTAAACTGGGCCATGCTTGGCAACCTACCGTTATTAATCTATGTCTTGACCGTTTGACTTAAAGACACGCTTCTTATCGCCGTCTTCAAGCACCTGAATACCAACGCGGTCTGCCTTGTTGGTCTCAGAATTAAAAATGGCAACGTTCGAAATACTAAGCGCTGCCTCTTTCTCAACAATTCCGCCAGCCTGGCCCGCGTTAGGGTTTGGCTTAGTGTGACGTTTAACCATGTTCACACCATGAACGATTACTCGATCAGTACCGACGAGACGGGAAATAGTTCCGCGTTTACCCTTGTCTTTGCCAGTGATTACTATCACTTCATCATCACGTTTAAGTTTGCGCATTTCCTGCCCTTGCCTCTCTAACTCTATTCTTTTGACGCTTAAAGTACTTCTGGCGCCAATGAAATAATTCGCATAAATTTTTCGGTTCGCAACTCTCTAGTAACCGGACCAAAAACACGAGTACCGATCGGAGCATTTTGCGCGTTCAACAAGATCGCCGCATTGTCATCGAAACGAATCTGTGAACCATCACCACGTCGAACACCTTTCTTGGTGCGTACGACCAACGCAGTCAATACCTGTCCCTTTTTCACCTTACCGCGCGGAATTGCTTCCTTGACGGTAACTTTAATCATGTCGCCAATGCGAGCGTAACGACGATGAGAGCCGCCCAACACTTTAATACACATTACGCGTCTAGCGCCGCTGTTGTCCGCGACATCTAAGTAAGACTGCACTTGAATCATCGATTCACTCCAGTTGCATTCGCGTCTCGAATGCAAACTCTTAATCTAAAGCTAATTTAAACTTGCGCTGCCCGCTCGTCTATTGACACCAAAGACCAAGACTTTGTCTTGGACAGAGGGCGCACTTCCTTAATTGTTACTTCATCGCCCGGCAAACAATCGTTGTTCGCATCATGCGCATGAATCTTGGTAGACCGTTTGATGATTTTCCCATATACCGGGTGTGTTACCCGACGCTCTACGAGCACAACGATGGACTTATCCATCTTGTTGCTGATTACCTTCCCAGAGGTCGTACGAGCAGTTTTCTCAATGTTCTCAGTAGCCGACATATCTATGATCCACTTCTCTGTTTTTCGGTGATAATGGTTTTCACGCGGGAAATATCTCTGCGCACAGCACCAATCAAGTGAACCTGATTCAACTGACCAGTACCATTCTTCATACGGTAGTTAAACTGATCCTTATGAAGATCCTGCAATTGTGTCTGCAGTTCTTCTACCGACTTTTCTCTCAACTCACTGGCTTTCATTACATTACCGTCCGCTTTACGAAGACTGTTTCGAAAGGCAATTTGGCGGCTGCCAAATCAAAGGCTTCGCGAGCCACACTTTCGTCAACACCTTCCATTTCAAACATAATTCTTCCTGGCTGAATCTGGGCTACCCAGTACTCAACGTTACCTTTACCTTTACCCTGTCTAACCTCGAGGGGCTTCTGCGTAATAGGCTTGTCAGGAAATACCCGAATCCAAATCTTTCCGCCGCGTTTTACGTGTCGAGTCATTGCTCGACGAGCAGCTTCGATCTGGCGTGCAGTCAATCGTCCACGGGATATGGCTTTCAAACCATAATCACCAAAATCTACGTTGCTGCCTCTATGTGAAAGACCACGGTTGCGGCCCTTCATCATCTTGCGAAATTTTGTGCGCTTTGGTTGTAACACGTCTCTTTACCCTTGGTTCGCTTTAGCAGGAGCAGGAGCAGGAGCAGGCACGATAGCCTCATCCAAATCCAAAACCTCACCTTTAAATATCCAAACTTTTACGCCAATCAAGCCATAAGTAGTGCTTGCTTCAGCAGTTCCGTAATCGATATCCGCTCTGAGCGTATGCAAAGGAACACGACCTTCTCTATACCATTCAGAACGTGCAATCTCAGCACCACCTAAACGACCACCCACTTGTATCTTTATGCCTTGTGCACCCTGGCGCATAGCATTTTGTACGGCACGCTTCATGGCCCGGCGAAACATCACACGACGCTCTAGCTGCGAAGCAACACCGTCTGCAACCAATTGTGCGTCTAGGTCTGGCTTGCGAATTTCTTCAATATTGATCTGCACGGGAACACCCATCTTTGCAGTCAATGTATTGCGAAGCGATTCAACGTCTTCGCCTTTCTTACCAATCACGATACCCGGCCTAGCCGTGAAGATCGTAATCTTAGCTGTTTTCGCAGGACGCTCTATCTCAACCCTGGAAACGGACGCACTCGCCAACTTCTTCTTGATGAAATCTCTAACAGAAAGATCTACAAGCAAGTTAGCTGCGTATTCTTTTCCCTCGGCATACCACACAGAAGTGTGCTTCTTGACTATGCCAAGACGTATTCCAGTTGGATGTATTTTCTGACCCATCTGATACCCCTAGCTATCTGCGACTGTGATTGTTATGTGACAAGAACGCTTGAGAATTCGATCAGCGCGACCCTTTGCTCTCGGCATAATGCGTTTCATTGTCGTGCCCTCATCAACCATAATCGTTGATACTTTCAATTCATCTACGTCAGCACCTTCGTTGTGCTCCGCATTGGCTATTGCTGAATTCAATACTTTCTTAATGATTGCAGCGCCTTTCTTAGGGCTGTAAGTCAACACCAACAAAGCCTCTTCAACAGCCTTGCCGCGTATCTGATCAGCTACAAGTCGCGCTTTTTGAGCGGATAGACGTGCACCTTTTAATCTTGCTTGAACTTCCATAATTACCGCGCCTTCTTATCAGCGTTATGACCGCGATAAGTACGAGTTGTAGAGAACTCACCTAGCTTATGACCGACCATGTCTTCATTAATGGAGACTGGCACATGCTGTCGTCCATTATGGACGGCGATGGTCAAGCCAATCATGTCCGGAGAAACCATTGAACGTCGTGACCAAGTCTTTATTGGACGCTTGTCGTTATTCTCTGATGCTGTCTGCACCTTCTTCATTAGATGAAGATCGATGAATGGACCTTTTTTTAGCGAACGTGGCACTAGTGAATACCTCTACTGAAGCCTTAGCGGCTTGAATTTCTGCGACGAACAATCATGTTATTCGTGCGCTTGTTAGTTCTAGTTTTAAAACCCTTAGTCTTCGTTCCCCAAGGTGAAACTGGGTGACGACCACCGGAAGTTCTTCCTTCACCACCACCATGTGGGTGATCTACTGGGTTCATGGCAACACCACGAACTGTAGGTCTTACACCTCTCCAACGCTTAGCACCCGCTTTACCGAGTGAGCGCAGTGAGTGCTCGGAATTAGACACTTCACCCATAGTCGCGCGACAGTCACTCAACACCTTACGCATTTCGCCAGAGCGAAGACGAAGTGTTGCGTAATTGGCTTCTCGCGCAACTAGTTGCAAAGAAGTACCCGCGCTACGAGCAATTTGTGCACCTTTTCCAGGCTTCAATTCGCAACAATGTACCGTACTACCTAGTGGTATGTTTCTAAGCGGCAAACAATTGCCAACTTTGATAGCAGCATCATCACCAGACATAACGGAATCGCCAGTCTTAACCTTGCCAGGCGCGATCATATAGCGACGCTCACCATCGGCATACAACAACAATGCGATATTAGCGGAGCGGTTTGGGTCGTATTCCAGACGCTCAACCTTTGCTTCGATTCCGTCTTTGTTTCTCCTGAAATCGATGATGCGATATTTCTGCTTATGCCCACCACCTATATGACGCGTGGTGATGCGGCCTTTGTTATTTCTACCGCCAGATTTTGACTTGGCCGCAGTTAGAGGCGCATAAGGCTCGCCCTTATGTAGATCGGGATGAACAACCTTGACGACGAAACGGCGTCCTGGTGAAGTAGGTTTACACTTAACTACTGGCATGACTTACCCCTTTATCCCTTAACCTATATCCGCGAAGTCAATTTCATGACCCGCTTCAAGTCTGACATACGCCTTCTTCCAATCTGAACGACGTCTAATTTTTCCCTTAGGAGTGCGCTTAGTCTTTCCTTTAACCACTAGCACCTGCAAGTCAGCAACAACAACATTGAATATTGTCTCTACGGCTGTCTTGATCTCTGATTTTGTAGCATCTGTCGTGACCTTGAACGCGTACTGGTTATTCAACTCACCCATGATGGTGGTCTTTTCAGATACGTGTGGTCCGAGAATTACTGAATAGATTCTTTCAACGTTCATGCCAACATCTCCTCTACTTTCTTCAATGCGGAGACAGTAATCAGCACATTCTCAAAGCCGATCAGGCTAACAGGGTCGATACCAGTAACATCCAACACATCAACCTTATGAAGGTTGCGAGCCGCGAGATACAGGTTCTTTTCTACTTCTTCGGAAATAATGAGGACGTTATCTAATTCAAATTCTTTTAGCTTGTTAACAAGCGCCTGAGTCTTGTGTGAACCCAGTTCAAATTCGTTAACCACGAACAGCCTGTCATTGCGAATTAGCTCGGACAGAATGCACTGCATCGCTCCGCGATACATTTTCTTATTGAGTTTCTTCGAGTGATCCGCAGGGCGTGCAGCAAAGGTAACACCGCCGCCGCGCCAGATTGGAGACCGGATGGTTCCGGCACGTGCTCGGCCAGTACCCTTTTGACGCCAAGGCTTACGACCGCCTCCGCGAACTTCAGAACGAGTTTTCTGCTTAACTGAACCCTGTCGGGCACCGGCCATATAGGTTACAACAGTCTGATGGACCAAAGGCTCGTTATAGGCCTTGTCGAAAGACTCGTCTGAGAGTGAAACTGTTTCTTTGCCCGTCTTCTTGCCGGGCAATGCAAGATTTAATTCCATTGCTTACCCCTTGGCCTTATTCTTAGTCTTGACGGCTGGACGAACTATTACGTTTGAACCGGTGGCACCTGGAACAGCACCCTTAATAAGAAGAAGATTGTTTTCCATATCGACTCTTACTACTTCCAGCGACTGGGTTGTATGTCTAACATTACCCATTTGACCCGCCATTTTCTTTCCCTTCCATACTCGACCCGGTGTCTGACACTGGCCAATAGAACCAGGTGCACGGTGAGATAGAGAGTTACCGTGGGTGGCGTCCTGCATTTGGAAATTATGTCGCTTAACGCCGCCCTGAAAACCTTTACCTTTCGAAGTGCCAGTTACATCTACCATTTGGCCAACTTCGAACTGATCAACCTTAATCTCGCTTCCCGCTTCGATCTCAGCTGTGTCTGCTGTACGGAACTCCCAAAGACCTGAACCGGCTTCGGTGCTCGCCTTGGCGAAATGACCTGCCATACCTTTCGACACGCGTGAAGAACGACGCGATCCAGTTGTAACCTGAATAGCACTATAACCGTCAACATCTGGAGTCTTAACTTGCGTGACGCGGTTAGGCTGAACTTCCACAACCGTAACGGGCACAGATGTGCCTTCTTCAGTGAAAATACGGGTCATACCGCTTTTCAGACCGACTAATCCAATCGACATTTTATTAAACCTCATCGTGCAAGGGGCTAAAACCCGCTATGGCCGCTGACGCGTTACACTATATTCACTACCGCAGGGGTAGCTAATAGTTCAGTGCGCCAAATCTTTTAAAAAAGGGCAAAGAGGACTGAATGCTCTTTGCCTGGTTATGTTCTACTCAGACTGGGTTAACCCAGACTAATTTGTACTTCCACACCTGCCGCAAGGTCTAACTTCATCAGGGCATCAACTGTCTTCTCAGTTGGCTCGACGATATCTAGCAGTCGCTTATGAGTGCGAATTTCATACTGATCTCGGGCATCTTTGTTTACGTGCGGCGAAGTCAATATAGTAAATCTTTCTTTATTCGTTGGCAGTGGGATCGGTCCACGGACCTGAGCGCCAGTGCGACGCGCAGTATCAACAATTTCTTGGGTAGATTGATCAATCAGGCGATGATCGAAGGCCTTAAGGCGTATTCTAATTCGCTGATTTTGCATCTACTTCGCGCTCCAAAAAATTCTTTAAAATTAATAAGTTACTGTACGTTTTTCGTTTGGCTTTTAATTAATAGCCAAATAAGGGATGCGAATCTTAAGGTTTTGGCCCTATCCTGTCAAGGGATAACCGCCTGAAAGCCGCTTTTTCTCTGACTTTTGACCGCATCGGCACTACCTTCAATTCACAACCCGTAATCTCAGTTGAGCCTGGTTTTAAGGCTGGGGAGTGAATCAATCCTCTATTCTCTATCGTGCTAAAGCCAGCGTCCCTCGCGGGAAGCCGGCTTTAGCGCACAAAGAATCGATTTTATTCGAAAATCTTAGCTACAACGCCCGCGCCTACTGTACGGCCACC
>JAPKAI010000090.1 GCA_028825335.1 Gammaproteobacteria bacterium
AATATCCTCCAGCAAGAGCGGCAGCGTCTGGGTCTGAATGAGAGAGAAGTCGCCGATCAACTGCACATCACAATTCACTATGTTAGGGCGTTGGAATCTAATAACTATGAAAAGCTACCTGGCGCTGTTTTTGCTAAGGGGTATCTGAAGAGCTACGCCTTATTGTTGGGTCTGGATGTTGAAGACCTAATTTCCCGCTATGATGAGTTTACACATCAGCAAAATGCCGACAACGAAAAAGAGATACGACGGCTAAGAGCGCGCAAGGAAAAAGACCATAATAAGCCTTTAGTAATTGTTTCTTTAATAGTTTTTGTTGTCGTTTTTTTGGGATTGTGGCTTGCGAATAACTATTTTTCCCAGGGGTCAGTTACTGGTTTGCCTAGTACCGTTGAATCTGCCGAAGGTGCTGAGAACATTAGTCCCGCCTTGTCCCGGGTGGTGGAGCCCCAGGTAACGACACAATCGCAACTTATTTTGGAAGTCGAACCTGAGGAAATTTTAGCGCCAACTCGGCAGTCGACAATTACTCCATCGTTGGAAGAGTTGCCAGTAATTGCCTCTGAACAGTTGGTCGAAGTAGATTTGGACTCTACTGTGGACTCTGAGAGTGTTGAGAGTAGAGGGAGTGAAGGGAGTCCTAGCTTGGAGGACCTAACGTCCGTCTTACAGGCATTGAGAGCTGAGCAAACAGCCGGCGCCGAGATGACAGACCAGGCGCGGGTTATCACAATTGAAGCGATCGGAAACGATGTGCTGCGAATTAGCTTTATTGGGGAGAGCTGGATCGAGGTGAATGACAGCGAATCCCAGCAGATCTATCGCGATATTCGCGAAGCGGGCGATGTTCTAGAAATTACCGGTAGTGCGCCATTTAATATCCTACTCGGCGATGCTCCTCTTATTAGTATGAGCTTCAACGGCGATGAAATTGACCTCTCTGCTGATATTCGAATCGACAACTCGGCACGCCTCACTGTAGGCTTGTAAGCTATGAAGACTGATCCTTTGATAATTCGTCGCAAGACACGCCAGATTATGGTCGGTAATGTTGCTGTGGGTGGCGATGCACCAATTTCCGTGCAGACGATGACCAACACTGAGACCTGCGATGTGGATGCGACACTAGGCCAGATCAAGCGCATGGTAAATGCGGGCGTTGATATTGTTCGCGTCTCCGTTCCGAGCATGGACGCGGCAGAGGCCTTCAGGAAGATTCGCGCACAGGTGGAAGTACCGCTAATCGCCGACATACATTTCGATTATCGCATTGCCTTGAAAGTATTAGACAATGGGGTTGACTGCCTACGCATCAATCCGGGTAATATCGGCAGCGAGGAGCGTATCCGCGCAGTCGTAGGTAGTGCCAAAGACAAGAATATACCGCTTCGAATCGGCGTAAATGCAGGCTCTCTCGGGAAGAGCTTGTTGCGAAAATACAAGGAGCCGAATTCTGAGGCGATGGTAGAATCTGCGCTTACGCAAATAGATATACTCGATAAGCTCGACTTTCAAAATTTTAAAATCAGCCTGAAAGCCTCCGAGATATTTATGACCCTGGCGGCCTATCGCTCTCTAGCGACGCAGATCGATCAGCCATTCCATCTCGGCATCACCGAGGCAGGCGGCCTTCGATCTGGCACGGTTAAATCTGCTATAGGGCTGGGAGCAATGCTGATGGATGGGATTGGCGATACGATCCGAGTCTCCCTCGCAGCTGACCCAGTCGAAGAGGTCAAAGTTGGATTCGATATACTGAAGAGCCTGGGCCTTCGCCATAAGGGCGTCAATTTAGTCGCTTGTCCTAGTTGTAGCCGGCAGAATTTCGACGTGATCTCCGTGGTTAATGAATTAGAGTCCCGATTAGAAGACATAACGACACCGATTGATGTCGCAGTTATCGGCTGTATTGTGAATGGCCCGGGCGAGGCGAAGGTTGCTGAGATTGGGTTGACCGGTGCGAGTCCAAGTAACCTCGTCTATAAAGAAGGCGTTCCCGATCACAAGATTAATAACGAAAATCTTGTGGATGAATTAGAGGCGATGGTGCGTCAGCGCGTTGCCGATAAGAAGCAGATGGAAGAAAATCTAATCGCCTCAAGCTAGCGATCAGTCACAAACCTATGGCGAAACTACAAGCAATTCGAGGTATGAATGACATACTTCCCGACCAAACTCCTAGCTGGCAATATGTTGAGAAATGTTTCCAAGCGGTAGTGCATCGTTATGGCTATCGGGAAATTCGTTTCCCTATTCTCGAGCAGACACAACTGTTCAAACGGTCAATCGGTGAGGTCACTGACATCGTCGAGAAGGAGATGTACAGTTTCGACGATCGCAATGGCGATAACTTAAGTTTGCGTCCAGAAGGCACGGCTGGTTGCGTTCGTGCTGCCGATCAGCACGGTTTACTATTCAATCAGCAGCAACGACTCTGGTATCAGGGCCCAATGTTTCGCCATGAAAGGCCACAGAAGGGCCGCTACCGACAGTTTCAACAGTTCGGTGTCGAGGCCTTTGGCATGGCTGGACCGGACATCGATGCAGAGGTAATTCAGGTCTCGGCCTCTCTTTGGCAAGACCTAGGTTTAGAAAATTTCCTTACCCTAGAGATTAATAACATCGGCTCCGCGGAAGATAGAAAACGCTATGCCGCGGCCTTATCAGCATTTCTAGCTTTCCATGCAGACGAGCTCGATGATGATGCGCGCAATCGAATGCACAGCAACCCGATGCGGGTGCTTGATAGTAAGAATCCCGCAGTTCAGGAAGCTCTAAAGGGTGCGCCTGTCTTAGTGGATTATGTCAGCGACGAGAGTATTGCCCACTACAGCGAGTTGAAGAGCCTGCTGAGCCAAGTTGGGATTGAGTTCACCGAGAGTCCTCGCCTGGTAAGGGGTTTGGATTACTACAATAATTGTGTGTTCGAGTGGACTACCGATTCTTTGGGGGCGCAGGGCACAGTCTGTGGCGGAGGTCGCTACGATGGTCTCGTTGAGCAGCTCGGGGGCAAAGCCACGGTTGCTGCAGGTTTTGCGATGGGTGTCGAAAGGCTTGTTCTGATGCTCGATTCGCTTGGTAAGATTCCCGAAGCTACTTCAAAGGTGATCGATGTGTATATGGTGGTTGTCGGTGGCCAACTGGCCGGACCTGCGGCGTTACTTGCCAAGCAGCTGCGTCAGAGATTTCCCGAGATCGGCCTTATCAATCACTGCGGTGGGGGGAAATACAGTAATCAGATGAAGCGTGCGTTCAACAGCGGCGCGCGGCTGGCTATTGTGTTGGAAACAGAGCCGGAACAGCTTCTCGAAACAGTCAAAATCCGCCATTTAGATGATTCCGGCGACTCTGTCAGTATCGAGATAGCCAATTGTGGCGATAAACTTGCCGAATTTCTTAGTATTTCAGAGTGATAGCAGCATTGATTCGTGTCAGTCGTGCCTTAAACAGGTAGAATTAGCGGTTGGTCAGGGATAGTTTGCCGAATGTGGTGGTCTGATAATCCGGGCAGCTTGAAACTGTTCGAATAATTAAATGTATTGAGGAGTAAGTCGTGGCGATTAACGCGGCAGAAGAAGAAACAGTAGAATCACTTAAACAGTGGTGGGAAGAAAACGGCAAGCAGCTAATCATCCTCGTTGTTGTAGGTTTCGCAGCCTTCACTGGATGGTTGGTTTGGACTACTTCACAAAATGCTAGCATGGACAGTGCCTCCGATATGTACGAGGAGATCCTAGCGTTAGCGATAAGTGACGCCGGGCAGCCGGGAACGCTACTTATACCGCAAGATTCGGAACGAATAGTCGAGTTAGGTGCGCAGCTGCGCAGTGAGCATGGCGGTTCTACCTACGCTAAACTGGGCTCTCTATTCGCTGCGCAACAGTCTGTGCGCAACGATGACTTGGATGCGGCGGAAACCTCTCTGCAGTGGATTATAGATAACGAGCAGGGTGGGTTATTGAGTGAGGCCAATGAAGGCCTGGTACTGACTACGAATTTGCGGCTCGGTCGTATTATTTTGGCGAAGGGCGACGCGGAACGTGCGCTCGCACTCGTGAACAATCTAGACCCTAAAACTTTTGAAGCGGGCTATTCGGAATTGCGCGGTGATATATACCTAGCGATGGGTCGAGAAGTTGACGCGCGTGATGCGTACATTGCCGCTCAGCAGGCAGGATCTAGTAGCAATGGTCTGCGAATGAAGCTGGACGATTTGTCCAGCGAAAGCTAGCCCGTACCGCTAGCCAACAGATAGGCAGATGAGTTACAAGATGAATCCTACGAGCACCGGACCAATACAAAATTGCGTGACCTCTGGGATTCGCCTGCTAGTGCTGCTTGCATTAGCTTCTGCGTTAACTGCTTGTGTTAGCGCCCCCAGCATTAATGACCTGAATCCACTGAATTGGTTTTCTGATGATGAAGTCGACCCACCTACACCTCTGGTCAGTATTCCTGCTGAGGCTACACTGACTCCTCAGTGGAGCGTGAATGTTGGAAATGGGCAGGGCAAAAACTACACAGAGATAACCCCTGCTATAGACAGCGGCGTAATCTATGCCGCTAGCGAGAATGGTGCTGTAGTCGCAATAGAAATTAGTACAGGAAACACGTTGTGGGGAACACGAGTCGAGGGAGTGATCACTGGCGGAGTTGGATCTGGCGACGGTATGGTCATGGTTGCTACAGAGAGTGCCGAACTCGTAGTCCTCGATCAAGCTGATGGCGCTATCAAATGGAGACACGCGGTCTCCAGCGAAGTTTTGTCTGCACCACAAACGAATGGCGATGTCATTGTAGCGCAGACTGTAGACGACAAACTGGTAGCACTCGATGCTGAGGACGGTGAGCTGCGCTGGACTTACGAGACCACACAGCCAGCACTCACACTGCGCGGCAGTAGTAAGCCTGTTATTGCCGCAGGTGCTGTGATTGCTGGGTTTAGCAATGGCACGCTCGTCGCAGTTTCGGCAGAAGATGGGGTCTATCTTTGGGAGGAACGGGTAGCCGTCCCTGAAGGCGAGTACGATATCGACCGTGTGATCGATGTGGATGGCGATTTATTGTTAGACGGTGGCCGAATCCTAGCCGCAAGCTATCAGGGAAACTTGATGGCGTTCGAAGTCACTTCTGGGCGAATCGTCTGGGGCATGGAGGCTTCTAGCTATCATGGTATGGAGCAAGGCTTCGGTAACATCTACTATTGCGATGACAAAAGTCAAATATTTGCGATTAGAGACAATAGTGAAGATATCGTTTGGGATAACTCTGATCTGATTAATAGACAAATCACGGCACCAACCGCAGTCGGCAACTATATCGCAGTAGCTGACTATGATGGCTATGTTCACTTACTATCGCAGATTGATGGGCGCATAGTAGGTCGAATCCAGGCTGATAAAGATGGGGTCAGGGCTAATCTTTTAGCTGATAATGGCCGTCTTTATGTTTTCGGCAATAGCGGTCGGCTGACTGCTTATCAACTGCAATAGCATTCGCAACAAACCGTTTGCACACTTATCTAGGTTACTACCATGAGGCCAGTCATAGCCCTTGTTGGCCGTCCCAACGTAGGAAAATCTACTCTCTTCAATCGGCTCACGCGATCGCGCGAGGCGCTGGTCGCAAATATCCCCGGTCTCACTCGTGATAGGAAATATGGCGACGGGGAGATAGAGGGGCAGTCGTTCATTGCCATCGATACTGGCGGTATTAGTGGCGATGAAGAGGGCATCGATCTAGAGATGGCCTCACAATCACTCCAAGCTATCGAAGAAGCCAACATCTGCCTGTTTATGGTGGATGCGAAGGACGGCCTTCTGCCCGATGACAATCGCATCCTCGATCATCTGCGCAAGCGCAGCAAGAACACCTATCTAGTCGTAAACAAGATCGATGGTCGTGATCCCGATGCGGCGTTAGCAGATTTTTATAGCCTAGGACTGTCGGAAATTTTTCCCATCACTGCGACTCAGGGTCGTGGCGTGAAGAGCATGTTGGTTAAGGTGTTAGCCGACTTTGAGCAGGCGGCCATCGATGCGGGTGAAGACGGAGTACCTTCTCAGGATGTTGAAGCAACAGGTATAAAGATTGCGATTGCCGGCAGACCAAATGTCGGTAAGTCGACGCTGGTCAATAGAATGTTAGGTGAAGAGAGAGTGGTCGTGTTCGATCAACCCGGCACCACTAGAGATAGTATTTATATCCCCTACGAAAGGCGCGGAAGGCGCTATACGCTTATCGATACAGCGGGGATAAAGAAGAGAGGCCAGACTAAACAAACGGTCGAAAAGTTTTCGGTGGTTAAGTCGTTACAGGCCATTCAAGACGCGCATGTGGTGGTGTTGATCGTCGATGCTCGGACCGGAATCGTAGAGCAAGATTTACATCTGCTTGGCTATGTTATCGAAACGGGGCGTGCGCTCGTCATCGCCATCAACAAATGGGATGGCATGCACTCTGAAGACAAGGATCAGGTTAAAGATGATATTCGCCGCCGGTTTGTCTTTGTGGATTTTGCTAAAATTCATTTCATCTCCGCTCTCTATGGCACCGGCGTGGGTGATCTCTATAAGTCTATACACACGGCGTACGAGTCGGCGACTAAGGTTCTGACAACGCATCGGCTCACCGCGCTACTTCAAGATGCGGTTACCGATCACGCGCCGCCTATGGTGAATGGTCGGCGCATCAAACTGCGTTACGCCCACGCCGGCGGACATAATCCGCCTATAATTGTTATACACGGTAAGCAGACTGACAAACTTCCGGGAAACTACAGTCGCTATCTGGAAAAAACTTTTCGAAAGGTGCTGAAGCTCGAAGGTACTCCGGTGAGAATCGAATTGCGTAGTGGCGATAATCCTTTCGTTAAGGGCGAGGAGGGCTTGACGCAGCAACAAATTTCACAGAAGAGGCGAATCAAGAAGAATAAAGATTTGGGTAAGAAGCTCGGTAAGAAAAGAGTATGACAGTTCACCTTGAAGATATTAAAAAAGCCGCAGATCGACTTCGAGGCATAGCAATCGAGACGCCAATTCACACATCCGCAGTACTAAATGAAAGATTAAACGCTAGAGTCTTTATCAAGCCAGAATGTCTGCAACATATCGGCGCGTTCAAGTTCCGTGGTGCCTATAATCGTTTATGCCAAATGAGTGACGCCGAGCGGGCGAAGGGCGCCGTTGCATTCTCCTCAGGAAACCATGCGCAGGGAATGGCCTATGCTGCCAAGTTACTCGGCATGAGCGCGACTATCGTCATGCCGTCAGATGCTCCATCGATCAAAAAAGAAGGCACCGAGCGACTCGGAGCAAGCATCCGCCTATATGATCGCGCTACTGAGTCCCGCGAAGATATCGCTGCAGAAATTGCGGCGTCCAGTGGTGCGACTCTTGTACCTGCATTTGATGATGTAGATGTGATTGCAGGCCAGGGCACTTGTGGCCTCGAGATAATGCAGCAGTTGGCGGCAAGAGATTGTGTGCCCGATGCCGTGTTGAGCCCCTGCGGAGGGGGCGGACTATTGGCTGGCCTTTCAACGGCGATCAAAGAAACGAATAGTGTGACGAGAGTCTATGGTGTAGAGCCCCAGAACTACGACGACCACAGTATTTCGAAGGCTGCAGGCTTACGCACCAAAATTGTTCCACAGTACGGCACTAGCTGCGATGCACTCATGGCTACACAACCGGGCGAGATTACTTGGTCAATCAATACAAAAACAGTGGATGATTTTTTGGTAGTTAGTGAGGATGAGGTTGCTCACGCGATTAGTTTTGCGTTTCGCTACCTTAAGCTTGTAGTTGAGCCTGGTGGTGCAGTCGCCTTAGCAGCCTTGCTGCATAATAAATTGGATATTAGTGGTGGCTCTGCCGCGCTAGTCCTTTCTGGTGGTAATATTGACAGCGAGACATTCGCGAGCTGTTTACAGGATTATCCTTCGCCCTGAATCAAAGTTGTTTGCAGATTAAAATCGGCATCAAACTAGCAAAAAATCTAGAGGAAGAACTATGAAAATCTCTTTATCGAATTCAGGCAGCTTGCTTGGCTGGGTTGCAGGCCTACTATTAACAACAGTGTCTTTCTCGGTTGCAACTTCGAGCGCGCAATCTACAGACGACTGTATTGACTCCTTGCAATGTGAATCTTCCTGGATAGGGATGTCAGATAGCGAGCGCGATACGGTCTTTGGGTTCGCCGAAGATTACAAAGCGTTCATTCATCTGGCGCGTACAGAGCTGAGTTTCGTTGCCCAGTCAGTCGCCTTTGCAGAGCAGAATGGCTTCGAAGAGTTAACAGGCTCTACCGAAATCGTTCCGGGAAAAAAAATCTATGAAGTCAATCGAGACCGAACTATAAGTCTTTTGGTGATTGGTGAAGATGCGATTCAAGAAGGCTTCCATATCATCGGTTCGCATATTGACTCACCGCGTTTAGAGCTAAAGGGTAGACCGCTATACGCAGACAGTGAATTTGCACTCTTCCAGACTAATTATCACGGTGGCATAAAATATCATCAATGGACCAACCTGCCGCTAGCTTTGATGGGCCGCATCGATAAAAAGGATGGAACCAGCGTTCAGATTTCAGTAGGCCTGGATGCCGACGATCCCATTTTTATGATTCCTGAGTTGTCCCCGCATGTTGATCGCAGCAGAAATTCAAAGACACTCGCTGACTTCATTACCCCAGAAGACCTCGATCCGGTCATAGGACATATTCCAGATGAAGACGGTGGGGATGTGGCAGACCAGGTTCTAGCCTATCTTAGTCAGGAGTACGGCGTTACTCGAGCCGATTTGGTCTCGGCCGAACTCTCCTTAGTGCCGGCCGGGGCTCCACGGGACATGGGATTCGATAGAGGGCTAATCGCGGCCTACGGTCAGGACGATCGGCTCGCGTCCTACGCAGCACTGCGTGCGGTTGCCGAGATCGACCACCCGCAGAAGACTACTATGGCCTTCTTGGTTGATAACGAGGAAGTAGGTAATAGAAATAATACTGGCGCACACTCCGATTATTTTGCCGATCTGCTTTCCAGGCTTTTGTATGCGCAACTGGAAGGGGATTATCGTGAACCTCTATTTCGAAGTGCGCTGCGTCAGACCAAATTTATATCTATAGACGTAAACCCAGGCATTAACCCAATGAACCCAGGTGTATGGGAGCCAGGCAATGCGCCCAAGCTAGGCTATGGCGTGAATCTCAAACTCTATGGGCAGGGTAATACTGCTAATAGCGAGTTTATTGCATGGACTCGACAATTGCTGGATAGCAATGATGTGCCATGGCAGACAGTGACTTATAAAGTTGGGGTCGGTGGAGGTGGCACTATCGGTGGAGAGTTTTCCGCACAGAACATTGAAGTTATCGATTTCGGTGTTCCCCTGCTTTCGATTCATACGCCCTACGCGGTGAGTTCTAAGGTAGATGTATATAGTCTCTATCAAGCGGCCTTAGCCTTCTATGCCTATACCGATTAGTGCATTTGAATTATTCTCTGCTTTCTAATAAAAATAGTGATGAAGCTACTATGAAAATTGAAATTTCGAAGGCCGTTAGGCTCTCCCCTCTCTTCACGCTAGTCTGCTCAGGTTTGCTCGCGATGTTCGTGCAGCAAGCCCTAGCGCAAGAGGTTGGCGACCACCAGTACACGAGCGAAGCGATTGAGGCGGGCTCTTCGGTGTATACCCAGCAATGCGCCCTCTGCCATGGACCACAAGGTGCTCTCGTGGACGGCATTAACCTACGCATCGGACAATTTCGCACGGTACAATCCGACACTGATCTAAGACAGGTCATTAGTGATGGCGCGGGAGAAGGGCGTATGCCGGCCTTTACTCTGCGCGCCGATGAAATGAATGGGGTGATTGCTTTTATCCGTGCCGGTTTCGATCCGGAGGGAGAGGCTGTAAAAATCGGCGACCCAGTTCGCGGGAAGGCGCTGTTCGAAGGCGAAGGTCAATGCGCAGACTGTCATCGAGTGAGGGGGGTAGGTCCGCGCACAGCTCCTGACTTGAGTAACATCGGTGCAATTCGTACTCCTGCATCCTTGCAGCGGAACCTACTTGACCCAGCGACGGCGCTGCTGCCAATCAACCGCCCAGTAAGGCTCGTTACTCGATTTGAGGAAACTATCGTTGGCAGACGACTCAATGAGGATACCTATACCGTTCAGGTAGTCGATTCACAAGAACGACTCCGCTCGTTGAAGAAAGTTGATTTGGTTTCCTACGAGATCAGCGACGAACCCAGCAAACAACCGACGACAATGTCCAGTGATGAAGTGGCAGATGTCATTGGCTACCTGCTTACCCTGCGAGGTTTAGAATGAAATTAGCAAACCAGACTAGAACAATTAGCATTGCACTCTTTATATGCTTTGCGACGACAAATGCATCCGCGCAGGTTTCCTACGAGCGAATTCTAAATTCGGCAGACGAGCCAGAAAATTGGCTTACCTACAATGGCGGTTATAAGAGTCAGCGTTATAGTCAGCTAGATCAAATCACGCCGGAGAATGTAACCGACCTTAAATTGCAGTGGACTCTACAGAATCAAGTCTTCGGTGCATGGCAGTCGAACCCTATAGTGGTCGACGGCATCATGTATATCACCGAACGACCGAATAGCGTCATGGCGGTCGATGCAATAACCGGGCGAGTCTT
>JAPKAI010000091.1 GCA_028825335.1 Gammaproteobacteria bacterium
TTTTTACTTTTTATATTCTCTATTGTAAGAATGCAAAAAGCCAAGAGAATGTGAAATCTCTTGGCTTTTTGTTTAGCGTGACTAGCTTTGGCGTATCCGAAAAATTCAAAAAAACTACTTCGGCACTGCCTAGCAATCTTGCGACTACAAACGTGAGCGTGTGATCTCAACGTCTGCATTACGAAAGAAAGACTGGAATTGTCTTTCGACTATGATCGCTTCCTGAGTCTTGCCCTGAGCTTCAAGCGCTTGAGACAGACCGAACGTAGTCCAAGCATTCTGCCGATTCCACTCTAGATCCTTCCGATAAACTTCCTCTGCTTCAACTGCACGACCAGCATCAAGAAGTACCGCACCTAGATAGAGACGCACAGACTGTGACCAGTCCGGTGGCTCAGTGTAGTTAAGCGAGTCTTGTAGCTGGATCGCTAGATTGTAATGCATGGCCGCCGCATCAAGATTGCCCTTCGCTTCCTCGATCTCGCCATTGAGAGCATGAGAAGCCAGATTCAATACATGCGATGCCGGAGTTGGACGCACGCCGTTATCATCCACGCCATCCGCTGTTATCTGAGCCTGAAGATTTGCCAGCTGCGCTTCTGCCGGGCCCATGTGACCTTTAGCTACGTGAGCACTGCCCATCACATAACTCCACATACCTTTAAGATAAGGAGCCTCATACTGGCTATTCGCTGCATTGTCTGCGTGAATCTTGTCCCACTTGCCAAATACCTTATCCGTAATCCAGGTATGAGCTATGTTCTTCAATCCGCTGGTTATATCAGGATCAGTGTTTCCGGCATTACGTGTCGCGGCTTCAGACGCGGCTGCATAATTGCCCTGCAGCATGTTTGCGTAGCGCACGAAGTCCAGTGCATGGCCCTTGTGTATTTTATGTGACAGTGGATAAGTGCCTATCAATGGGAAATTAGTATCTCCCCAAATTTCAGCGAATTGGGCATCCACAATCTGAGATCTCTCATTGATATCGATTGCCTTCTCGTACTCACCGACTCGCAGATAGATGTGTCCAGGCATATGCACCATGTGACCGGAGATGGGCACTGTCGCTTCAAGTTTCTGAGCGGCTGGCATAGCAAGCTCAGGCTGAGCGGACGCTTCCATCAAGTGAATGTAGAGATGGTTCGAACCGGGGTGATTAGGCTCAGAGCGCATTGCAGACTCGAAAGCCGCCTGTGCTTCTGCTGTTCCTGGCTTAGCGGCACCATCTTCATCCCAATAGTCCCAGCGCGTTGTATTCATATAAGACTCGCCGAAGATAGCGGCGATGTCTGGATCGTCTGGATACTTATCATGCAGATTGCGCATGGCATCGACAAAGGCGAAGTCTCTTTCTCTACTATCGGGAATGGCATCCTTGTTGTAGAGAACGAAAAGCGCATTGATCATGTCGCGCTCGCGTAGGCTGCCATTGTTAGCCAGAGCCAGTGCTCTGCGGATTGCCGCAAGACCGGCGCCCTGCGGATCATCCGGAAGGCCGCCATAGCGGCTGTTCGGGTTTGGGCCCGCCGCGTGTGCTAGACCGAAATGAGGCATCGGGCTATCTGGGTCCAGACGTGCCGCTTCCTGATAGGAGGCGATGGACTCTGGAAAGTAGAAGCTCCACGCCATTCTGAGCCCCTGATCGAAGAATGCCTGTGCTTGGGCCGAATCGGTGGTGATTGGGCGGCTATAAGTTCCGCCACCCGGGACTATGACGGCTAGAGCTTCATCGTCCTGAGCCATCAAATTTAGTTGTGGTACAAGTAGGATGGCTGCGGCTGCAACCGACGTGACTAATTTTCGCATAAACTTAAACCTCTTTAACCTGCTGATTTTATTGTATTATTTATAAAATTTCGCGCTTCTAATTTTAACTGTTTTCTCTGCAATTCAACCGTCATAGAATGGCTGAGTTGAGCCTAAAGCTGGCGAGCAGTATACCCCCATTGCCTCTATATTGGGGCGTTTGGGAGCCAAATTCAGGCAAATATTGATCTAGATTGGAAGAGAGCAACCATGAGTAAACTCGTTCTGGACGTATTCACCGACTACGTCTGACCCTGGTGTTACCTCAGTACCGTGAGTATTGAAAAGCTAAAGCAGGATTATCCAGTCACAACCCGCTGGATTCACTTTCCACTACATCCTGAAACCCCGCAGGAGGGAAAGTCGCTGGCGGAGCTGTTTGCCGGCCGTGATCTCACTCCCATGCGTGAGCGGATGAAGGCACTGATGGCTGAAGCTGGATTGGAATACGGTGATCGCACCCATACTTTCAATAGTCGACTGGCGCAGGAGCTGGGCAAATGGGCCGACAGCAAACCAGGCGGCGAGGCGATACATGATGCGCTATATCGGGCCTACTTTGTGGACAACAAGAATATAGGCGATGTCGAAGAGTTAGTGGAGATTGCCGAGGCTGTGGGTTTGGATGGGCATGAGGCACGACGCATAATCATTGAGCGCGAATATAAGGAAGCCGTCGATGAAGACTGGCAGCGATCTCGTGAGGCTGGTGTCACGGGTGTGCCGACGTTTTATGGCAATGACCTAGTCGTTGTTGGTTGCCAACCCTATGAGACCTTAGAGAAGTTTGTGTTACACCTAATAGAAATGAATTCGAATCAGAATGAGGCCGGATGATGTCTACTAGAACTGCGCTAGTAACTTGCTGCGATAGATACATGGGCAATGCGATCAAGGAGAAATTTGAAGAGCTTGATATCAATGTGATCGCCGGTCCATCATTGATGCACAGCGAGCAGGACGTCAACGAACTAGTGGCCAACGCGGGTGACATCGACATCCTCGTTGCTAATCTTGCCGAGCCGCCGATGACGGGACCGGTGCAGGACATCGGCAATGAAAATTGGAATCTACTCTTCGATTCGCTAGTACATCCGCTGATGTATCTCGTGCGTGCGGTAACACCGCAGATGTTGGATAGAAAGTGCGGAAAGATTATTGCGGTAACGAGTGCCGCTCCGCTGCGTGGCATCCCCAACAATGCCGCCTACTGCGCTGCGCGCGGCGCACAGAACGGTTTCATCAAGGCTGTTGGGCTGGAGTTGGCACGCAGTAATATTCAAGTAAATGCGATCGCGCAGAATTACATCAACAATAATACCTACTATCCGGACGATATTCTCGAGAACGAAAAATTTCTAGAACACGTAAAACGTAATGTGCCCACGAGTAAAATCGGCGCGGCAAGCGAAACAGCACAACTTGCCGCCTACCTTTCGCGTGAAGACTGCAGTCACATGGTGGGACAGATAATTCCTTTAGCAGGTGGCTGGTCTACCTAAACTAGTTACTTTAAGTACTTGGGCCGGCCACTACACCGCTATCGTGTAGCTTGCCAATCTCACCTCCTGAAAGACCGAGCGTATCGCCAAGTATCTCATCGGTATGCTGACCGAGTACCGGCGCAGGTGTCACCGGAACGTTTTCCAAGCCTTCGAAGTTTAGTGGACTCGATGGCATTAGATACTCACCGATTCCTGGCTGCTCTACTTTTTCGAACAGTGGGTTGTCAACGCTGCAGTCACTATCGGTTTGAACAAGTTGTTGTATCGTTTGATACGGGCCCCAGCATACCGACGCCTGATCGAGCGCTTGGTGCACAGCATGCGAATCACGCTGACCGAACCAAGGATCGAAGAGTTCCTTCAATTTTTCGCGCGCCCTGAAGCGATCTCCCTCGTTACTGAAATCGAGATTTAGGCTCGCTTCCAGTTCAGCGACCTGCGCATGGGTCTCCGTGACCCGTAGGATCGCCTTCCACTGATTCGGACTGACTCCGACTATCATTACGCGCTCACCATCGCTGCACTTGAAGTCATGACCGAAGCTACCAAAGACATGGTTGCCGACGGACGCTCTAGGCTCCTTATTCACTTCTGCCTCGGCTAGATAGCCAAGATGTCCCATAGTTGCCAGAGCGACATCGGCTAGAGCGAGCCGTACGAGGCGTCCCTGGCCATGAATTCTTCTGTGCCGCTCGGCTGTAAGCAAGCCTAGGGCAATGTGTTGACCCGCTATGACATCCCAAGCTGGGAAGGGGCTATTACGGGGGTTCTCGCCATCTCCACTAAGAAACGGCAACCCCACCTTGCTGTTAACAGTGTAGTCCAGCGCACTACCGCCGTGGCGGTCGCCAGTTAGATTGAGATAAATGAGATCCTTACGCCGCGCGCGCAGTGTCGCATCGGCAAGCCAGCCCTTCGCAGGAAAATTTGTTAGAAAGATGCCCGCGTCTTCACCATCAGCACAGATGAGCTGCGTGATGAGTTCCTTTCCTTCGGGTTTGCGAAAGTCGACGGCGAAGGAGCGCTTACCTTTGTTCAAACTGTGCCAATACAGACTCTTGCCCTTGTCAGTGACAGGCCAGCGGCGGTAATCGATGCCGCCGCCAATCTGATCGAAGCGAATAACATCCGCTCCGAGCTGTGCAAGAGTCATACCGCCGGAGGGAGCTGCTATGAAAGCACTCCCTTCTACTACACGCATTCCACTTAGTAAGGCTTGCAAGTGTGCTCCCTTGTTTATTCGAGATGATTTTTATAAGAGTTTATTCTAGTCGAGCTTATTCAACTAGAAGATAACCGTTGTTAATTACAACCTTGTCCTGCTCCAAAGATTTACAACGAAATGCCATTTCGTTGCCATTGATCCAGATCTCAGTGCGGATAGTCTCGCCCGGATAGACCGGCGCACAGAAACGAAGCCGCATACGCTTGAATCGCGAAGTGTCATAGTCGCAGCAACTCTTTATTAGTGCGTGAGTTGCCACGCCCATGGTGCAGAGTCCGTGCAGAATCGGCGCCTTGAATCCTGCATTTCTTGCTACTGTGGGCGAGGCATGGAGTGGGTTGAAGTCGCCTGTTAAGCGATAGATCAGAGCCTGCTGTGGCTGCGTGGGCAAATCACAAACTATATCTGGCTCGCTTTTAGGAATAATATCGGTCTTCGGAGTTGCCTTACGTTCTCCGCCAAACCCCCCGTCTCCTCTGGCCAAGATAGTTGTAACGAGCGTACAGATATCTTCTCCTGTAGCGACATCGCTAACTACTCTGTCTGACACTATCAGCGCCCCTATGCGCTGACCCTTATCGGTTACGCTAGTTATGCGAGTTTTCGCCTCGACGGTACCTTCGCTTGGAAATGGGGTGTGCATAATTATTTCTTGCCCCGCATGCAATACCTTGACCCAATCCAGCCCAGTGTCTTCTTCCTTCGCCCAGAAGCCTGGATGCGCCGTCATTACAGATTGACTCGGCAATACTTTGAGATTCTCTTCATAGACAAAGCGTAGACTCTCCTCATTCAGGGGATCGATTCCTATGCCAACGCCCAAAGCATATAACATGCAGTCTTTGGCCGTGTAGGTCTGTTGAATAACAGGAAAATCCTTGTTCAATAACTTCTCAGGATCGAATGTCATTACTCTACTTCTCCATCGATCTTGCGTGCTGCCCAAATCTGATTTTTACCAAGAGCCTCAGGAAGACTCTTCGATTAGTTCTCGGGCAACAACTTTTATAGCCAGAACTTCTTCCGCACCTTCAAAGATTGAGAGTACGCGAGCATCAACAAAAAGACGACTTACCGCCGACTCCTCTGCGTAGCCCATGCCTCCATGAATCTGCAACGCTTCGCGGCATAGCATCTCAGCGGCTCGACAACTGAATAGCTTCACGAGGCTAGCCTCCATCTGACCGGCTCCATCATCCATTAATTCCGCTACTGCATAGCTAAATTGCCGAGCCGCAGTGAGTGTCGCTAGCAGCCTAGCCAATTTAACCTGAGTGAGTTGGTAATCTGCTATAGCGCTACCGAATACTTTCCTGCCTTTTGCATAGGAGAGCGCTCTCTCAAATGCAGCCTGCATCACACCTGTCGCACGAGCAGCGGTCTGGATTCTTCCGCCGGCGAAGCCTGCCATAGTGAAATAGAACCCTTTTCCTTCGCCCGCTTTTTCACCAACAAGATTCTCACTAGGCACGAAGAAATCTTCGAAAAATAAATCATAGGAATGCATGCCGCGATAGCCGATGGTTGCAATAGCCTTGCCAGTTAGTGAACCGCCATCTGTCTGCGGATGCTTAAAATCGTGACCGCTGAACGACGGTTTTTCTACTAAAAACAGACTAAGCCCTTTATAGCCTAGTGAGGAATCCTTGTTACTGCGCGCCAATACGACAAGCAACTCTGATTTGCCCGCAAAGGTACACCATGTCTTACTACCGTTGAGCAGCCATCCGTTCTCGGTTGGAGTTGCCTTAAGAGAGACCGCAGCGACATCAGAGCCGGTATTCGGTTCGGTGATAGAAATCGCGCAGAGCGTCTTTCCTGCGGCAAGCTGAGGTAGCCATTTTTGTTGTTGCTGTTCACTCCCGCCGCTGAGCAATGCGCGTGCCGCGATCTCCGGCCTCGTTATCAAACTCCCCGCGGCGCCTAAGGAGCCTCGGGATAACTCTTCTGTCACAACGATCATGCCAAGGCTATCTGGGCGATCATCTGGCTGGAGCCCGCCGAACCGTTCCGGTATACATATACCAAAGCAACCTAACTCTGCTGCGCCTTGGAGGATCGAGTCGGGAATGTCTTCATCAAAACGGTGGATCTGCTCGGCAAGCGGCATCACCTCTTCATTGGCAAATCGGTAAAATGTTTCCCGCACGAGTTCCTTCTCTTCACTTAATAATGAAGGCAGGCGTTGGATGTCGTTTTCTACTATCTCGCCGCCTAAGTTCGATAGGGATTTCGTGCTCGCGTAGGTGTCTAGTAGCTTCTTGTAGACAGTTCTCGCGTGAATGTCCAATAGCTTTTCTTTATCTAGGCCAACGTCAGTTGCGCGAGCGACTAGGCGATTTAGAACGCACTGCAATGTTTCTGCACAGAAACTCAGAGCAAGCTGCTGAGTAAATTTTTGAGTGGTTAATTTCTGCGCGTAGTCATTAAATGCCGCTGCGGCAGACAGCTCCGCCATGCAGAAGGCCAATTCGTAGCTGGGCAGCTGCCAGTCATCCAATAGTTTTACATCAAAGTCTCCACCGCTTGAGCATTTCCTGTTGATATAACAACAACCAGCCATCACCTGCTGCTTCAGCACAGCCAGTTCGATATTCGCTTCTTCGAGATGTTCAGAGTGCAATGTCATTTCTTTGGCTCAGGTGATCAGCTCAATAAGCTGACTTAGATTTATCTTTAGGCAGAGGTGAATGATCAAAGGTCCGAGCATTTTATTCGATATCGCCTACAATTGCGATGCATGACGTACCAAAGACAGCATGGATAAAGCTCGGTAGAATTACTGACAATGATCGAGAATCCAACAACTACAGAATGTGGTATTGGTATCCAAACCCTACGACACGAACGAACTACCCGACCTTATCAATTCGATAATGCTGCAGAATCCTAAGATCGGCTAGAGCTACATCAAAGCGATGCCTGTCAGCATTTCTATCTGCGCTCTATAATCGCCTTATCGACCATCTCGCTGAATATTTCTCGGAAGCCTCCGCCGTTAGACGGCGAAACCTGAGCCATAATAACAATCACTGTAGATTCTTTCGGGTCTATGAGAAAGCGCGTAGCCGCAGAACCATCCCACCAGATCGTTCCTTCGGAAACAGGAAAATTGTACTCCGCAGGATCCATCACCAGATTGAAGCCGCCCAGGGTCCAGCCGGAACCTAGCCAGTAGCCTCGATTACCGATGGGCATAGCTTGACCGGAAACGCCGTTCATATATATCAACGCGGCAGTCTCTTCTCTTAGAATAGTTCTGCCTTTGAATTTCCCATTGTCCAAAACCATCTGCGAAAAATTTAAAAAATCTGGTACGCTGGATAACAGTCCTACGCCACCTTCGATCAGCGTCGGTCGCGATGTCCATGGCACGGATTCTATTTTGTAAGGCTCCAATCGGCCATCAGCGGGCCGATAAAGTTCTGCCAACCGACCCGCATCGTCTCCTTCTGCCCAGAACATTGTGCTATCCATCTCTAGAGGGTCGAGAATATTCTCTTGTAAGTATTCTTCGAATGATTGTCCCGACCATACTTCTACTAACTTTCCTAATATGGTGGCATGAATGCCATAACGAAACTGCTTGCCCGGATCTTGAAACAAGGGAATACGTGCGGCGTTAGATGTCATTTGATCTAATGTAATGTTCTTATCTCTTACGTTATTTTCCCTATACAATGCGGAACTACGACTACCCAAGCCCGATGTATGAGTAAGAAGATTGGCAACTGTTATATCACCGATGCGCGCCTTAGTTTGTGTAATATCAGTACTGGATGAATCCAATAATACTCGCTGACTCTCGAACTCGGGCAAGTACATTTTTATGGGATCATCTAATTGAAACTTACCATCCTCATATAACTTCAGAACGGCAGCGCTGGTGACTTCGCGGGCCATAGAATAGATTCGAAAAAGCGCGTCGTCTTGCATCGGTTTGCCAGTGTCGAGACTGAGCTTACCGAGTGATTCGAAATAGACTAACTTGCCATCTCTGGCGACTGCCGCAACGACGCCTGCCAATTCCCCATCATCGATGTGCTTTTGTAGGCGTGCAGTAGCCTCATTTAATGCCGAGGTAGACATACCCACCGATTCTGCTTGCACAACCTCTTGCGCATTGCTGAATTGAATCTGGCAGAACAATAAGCTGATAAGAAAAAATTTCATCCACGGCCTATTAGACATTCTTATTTCCAATTCTCTTATGATTAGTTTAGCCCTGATTGAACTTCTTCGATCCAGCGATCTACCCTCGACTCCAACAAAGGCATCGGCAGAGCACCAGCGCCAAGCACTACATCGTGAAATGTTCTGATATCAAAATTATTTTTTAGCACCGACTCGGCATCTACGCGAAGTTCCTGAAACTTCATCATGCCGATCTTATAGGCTGTCGCCTGTCCTGGCCCAGTTATGTATCGCTGAATCTCAGAACGTATCGCACCCTGAGCCTGTGGAGAATTGTCGATAAAATATTGCACAGCACGCTTCTCGCCCCACTTTTGAGCATGAATACCAGTATCGACTACTAGGCGAATCGCTCTCCAGAGCTCGCCGCTCAGTCGCCCAAAATCTGAATAGGGATCTTCAAACGCGCCCATCTCTTTAGCAAGCCATTCCGCATACAGTCCCCAGCCTTCGGTGTAGGCGGTTGTGCGATACTGCGTGCGAAACCTAGGCACGCTGGTTAGCTCCTGTTGAATCGATATCTGCAAGTGATGCCCGGGGCTGCCTTCGTGATAGGCCACATCTTCGAGCTGAAATATCGGTAGTGTGGACATATCGGACATATGCGAATAAAACACCCCAGGCCGGGATCCGTCGGGTGTACCCGATGCATAGTGCTGCGCGGCACCAGCTTGCTCTCTAAACGATTCCACGCGTCGCACCTCTAATTCTGCCTTCGGCAGACGACCAAAATAATCGGGCAACTTCAGCGTGATCGCATCGAGATATTCATTGTTCAGATCGAGATAATCCTCACGTCCCTCATCGGTGTTAGGAAAGTAGAAACGGTCATCCTCTCGCATGAAAACAAAGAAATCTTGAAGAGACCCTTCAAAGTCTACAGCGTTCTTTATCTCTTCCATAGATCGATGTAGGCGCTCAACTTCCGCCAAACCAATTTCATGAATTTCATCTGCGGTGAATGCAAGCGTAGTCATTTGCGCGAGGCGATAGTTATAATAATTTTCTCCATCGGGAAGCGCCCACACTCCCTGCGACACTTTGGATGCAAACGCTTTGTCTTGTTCCAACCAAGCGAGTATTTCCTGATAGGAAGACATCACTTCGCCCACTAAAATCTCCTGTGCCTGGGCTATGTATTCTTGAGCCTGATCGCTACTAATCAAATCAGTTTCAACTAGCGCCTCAATCTTGCCTTGAATATCGGTCCAAATTGGTGAATTCGGCGAGCTGTCATTCGTATTAAAAGGAACGCCAGAGGTAACTCTATCTATTTCAGCAATCGCGAAGTCATAGGCGAATGCCGGCTGTCGAATACCAGCATTTGATGCAGAGCGTGCACGGTCGAGCAACTCGCCAAAAACTCGATCAAGCTCTCCCAATCGAGACAAGTAAGCTTCTATATCTGGCGCATCATCGACGCGATGATAGTTAATTAGGAAATTCGGTAACGAAGCATGTGGACCTCCACGCCCAAATATATAGCCATGCTCCCTGAAAGGAACAGCCGCTTCGGCGCGATCTAAGGAATAGCTCCACATGTCATAGGATAGTTTGCCGTCCTCGTCAAGAAGTCCGTAATCGAAATCCGCCCGCATGGCGGCGACGCTTTGCCTGCGCCATGCAAGCTGTTCATCGGAACCGGCGACGCTGTAGTCATTCAAACTGTCGTAATCGGATTTATCACCCAAGCGCGTTTTGGTCTGCGGGCTGAATTCAAGCTGTTCGGAATATTGTTCATCGAACCAGTCGTTTAGACGCACAGTCTCTGTAGTTAGAGTATCGCTTTGAACTTCGATAACGTCACCGTTTGCAGTCTCTGCAATTGATTGCTGAGTTGGTTCTTGCTCACTACAGGCAGCAAGCATCAGAATGAGTGAAAGAAA
>JAPKAI010000092.1 GCA_028825335.1 Gammaproteobacteria bacterium
GCGATAGCGCACAAGACCATCAGAGTAAATAGGCCAAGCTTGGCATGGAAGATGGGATTGCTAGAGTAGAACTCGCTGGGCTTGCCCACCCACAACCATAGAGTTAGGCCGAAGGTCAAAACGAAGAGAGCGCTGATTCCACAAACAGCATCTACCTTCACCAAATTGCGTGCATCCTCCCCTGTGATCTGCGGCTTGATGGCCATGTTTTCTATTACTAAGGCGCCTGCGAATGCGAAGATCGCTGCGAAGTGCAATAGTCTGACTAGTTCGTAATACATCCTGCCAATTATACTGGATTAGTCGGCTTTCGACTCATTTTAATGCGGCGCTGCGAGATTTCCTGTTATGCTGCTGAGCAGGTTTGTTCGCAGACCACCCTTAATAATTAGATGAAAACTGGAGGCACCATGGTCGCTGATTCAGGCACCGCAACCGATGTAAATTCTGAAGAGTCAGCTCATGTTGAAGCGAGTATGCGTAAAGTCGCCCTGACGGCATTAGCGGGCACCAGTATCGAGTGGTACGACTTCTTTCTCTATGCTACGGCTGCCGCCCTTGTTTTTCCTTCGGCATTCTTCCCCGATAGCACTCCAACAATGGGTCTTATACTTTCCTTTGGAACGTTCGCTTTTGGTTTTATCGCTAGGCCTTTAGGTGGTATTTTATTTGGTCATTTCGGTGACCGCGTTGGACGCAAACGAACGCTGGTTATCGCATTGATGATGATGGGTATCGCATCCACTCTGATCGGGCTACTACCTACGTTTGCGACTATCGGCATTGCCGCACCTATCTTGCTTAGTCTACTGCGTTTTACTCAGGGCTTAGCGATAGGCGGTCAATGGGGCGGGGCGATGCTGCTTGTCACCGAGAGCGCACCAGCCGACAAGCGCGGCTACTACGGCGCCTACGCACAAGCCGGTGCTCCAGTTGGAGTTATCCTTGCCAACGTGGCATTCATGATTATTAGCTATTCTGTATCTGAGGAAGCGTTTATGAATTGGGGCTGGCGCATTCCATTTATATCGAGCGTCCTATTAATCGGAATCAGTATGTATGTGCAGCTGCATATGGAAGAAACCGATGCCTTTAAAGAGCTGCAGGAATTGCAAAAGAAGAAGCAGGCTGAACAGCCAGAGGCGGTCGTCGTAAGGCGCTCGCCTGTGTTGGAAGCTATAGTGAAGTATCCCAAGCGAATTGCATTAGCCGCAGGCGCGTTCCTCTCAATACAAGTCTCATTCTATATATTGATTGGCTTTGTGCTTGCCTACGGAACCGATGCTGATGGTGCTGGAATGACTAGGGACCAGATGCTCTTTGCGGTATTGCTTGCTTCGGTATTACAGATACCCGCACAGTTTATGGCTGCGTCTTATTCCGATAGAAACGGTAGACGGGGAATTTTTATGCTGGGCGCCATTCTCACAGGGGTCTGGGCATTTGCTTTGTTCCCGTTAATCGATACAGGAAACTTCTGGCTTATCGTGCTGGGTCTTAGTGGCGGCTTGATGTTTCTTGGAATGATGTATGGTCCTCAGGCAGCTTTCTTCACTGAGCTATTTAGTACTGAGGTTCGTTACTCGGGAGCATCTCTGGGCTACCAAACGGGAGCGATCCTAGGTGGCGCATTCGCCCCGACCATAGCAACTATTCTATGGACAGAGTATTCGATAGTCTGGGTGTCCGTTTACATCGCCATAGCATCAGCGCTCTCTCTGGTCTCTGTGATGATGCTAACCGAAACCTATAAGACCAGTCTGGACGATACTATCTAGTCGATACTAAATAGTCATTCCTGATTTTTTAGTTTGTCGTGCGCCAAAAGCTGGCATAAAAGTGTCATTTGACTTGCTTTGGGCGCACTCGCATGGCCCTAAGTGGGCAATGGCTGCGCTCAACATTGCAGGCTGTTCCTTGCAGCTTCGTTACTATGCCGGGCTATCAAACTGATAGTTTGGCGTAGACGCGGCGATCTCTATTTCTTCTGCATTCATTTCTGTACCGATCCCCTCGAACAGAGGCGTAGTAAGGTAACGCTCACCAGTATCTGGCAACATGCAAAGGATATTGCTACCCGGCTCGGCCTGTTCGGCAATTATCAATGCGCCAGTAAATGTGGCGCCGGCGGTAATTCCGGTAAAGATGCCTTCCTTCTGCGCGAGAAGTCTGGAGTTACGAATTGCGTCCTCTCCCGAGATCGCGAGTAGCTGGTCGATGTGTTTTCGGCTTACAGCCTGTTCTAGCAATGGGGAAATGAAGTCCGGCGTCCAGCCCTGCATCGGATGAGGTTTGAATGCAGGATGGCTGGGTGGGAGTCCGGTGGCCGGTGCTTCAGGCTGCGGCTTCTCGCTGCCGAGCAGTTGTGCATTGTCAGGCTCGCAGCAAACTATTTTTGTTTCTGGTCTTTTCTCTTTAAGAATATTCGCGACACCATTGAGCGTTCCCCCAGTACCAAAGCCTGTTACCCAATAGTCTAGGCGCTCATCCTCGAAGTCTCTAAGAATCTCAACGGCAGTAGTGCGCTCATGCATGCGAGCATTCGATTCATTTTCAAACTGACGAGTCAAAAACCAGCCATGAGTTTCGGCGAGTTCTTTCGCCTTTGCGACCATGCCGCTTCCCTTCAAGGGGGCGGGGGTAAGAACTACTTTGGCGCCAAGAAAACGCATGAGTTTGCGGCGCTCCACGCTGAAGCTCTCCGCCATCACAATTACTAGCGGATATCCCTTCTGTGCACAAACCATCGCGAGCCCGATACCTGTATTGCCACTCGTTGCTTCAACTACCGTCTGGCCTGGCTGCAAGTATCCGCTAGCTTCTGCATCCTCGATAATGCCTAGTGCTAGTCTATCCTTGATGGAGCCTGCCGGATTAAACGCTTCGAGTTTAACGAACAGGTTTACATGATCTGGCGCGAGTTTATTGATGCGCACAACAGGTGTATTGCCGATAGTCGCTAATATGTCTTGATGCTTGTTTTTCACAATGGATGTCCTTGCAGGTTTTCTCGAAGAAACTGATCGCTCCATTCTAGCCCCATTGTAGAACGGCTGTCACCGGAAGATAGCGGTAATCAATACGACTAATCATGGACCGCATAGCCAGTTTATCTTTGACATTACACCCGATATGGCTTGCAATGGGAGCCAGTTTTTCGCATAGCCTAGATAGCGACCTATCTATCTACTTACAGGACAGAACATGAATAGAAAAATCACTCTGCTACTCCTATCCATGCTTACGTTAAGTACAGCGAGTCTGGCAGCGCCTGATAGTGTTCTGGAGAGGGGCACTCCGGAAGATCTAGGTTTTTCTGCTCAGAGGCTCGCACTAGTGCACGAGATGCTAGCGCAACATGTGGCAGATGGACGAGTGGCAGGGCTGGTTGCTGGTGTGGCGCGCCACGGAAAAGTCGTTTATCTGGAAAGCATGGGATGGAATCAAATCGAACAAGGCAACTCGATGTTGGAAAACTCACTCTTTCAGATTCGCTCGATGAGCAAGCCGATTACCGCCGTAGCTGCTATGCAGCTGGTCGAACAGGGCAAGATGAAGCTTGGCGATCCAGTCTCTAAATACATTCCCAGCTTCGCTGAAATGCAGGTTTTCCTTGACCCTGTGGCTGCGGATTTTACTCAGACCAGGGCTAGCGAGCGCGAGATGACAATCGAAGATCTGCTGCTGAACACCGCCGGCCTCAGCCATCGTTTCGGCGTGCTCTATAGACAGAACGAAGTTCGCTCTCGAGGGGATACCTTGGAGGAGCTTGTCGAGAAGGTCGCTGCGGTGCCATTAGTAGGTGACCCAGGCGAGCAATGGGTATACAGCATCTCGTTAACGGTATTGGGACGAGTAATAGAGTTAGTGTCTGGGCAGGAATTCGATGACTACCTCGATGAACATGTCTATGGCCCGCTTAAGATGACAGATACGGCATTCTACGTGCCCGAGGAGAAGGCGGAGCGCTTAGCGCGAGCCTACCGTGTGTCCTCCGCAGATAGAAGCCTGAGCCTGCTGCCGCAGATGGCTATTCCTATTACTGAAGACCCGCAGCTATTAGAAGGTGCCGCGGGCATTGTTAGCAGCGTTCCCGACTATCTTCGCTTCCTACAGGCGCTGCTCAACGGCGGTGAGCTCGATGGAGAGCGAATTCTGCAAACCGGCACTGTAGAGTCTATGACCCAGAATCAGGTACCCGAGGCACTTATGCCCTTTGGTTCGAATCCAAATAACCCGATGCTAGATCGGGGATGGGGCTATGGCATGGCAGTTGTGGTGGATGAAACCAAGAGTGCCTATGGCACCAACAACGGTGAATTTGGTTGGAGTGGTTCGCTCGGTACATTCTCCTGGGCAGATCCTGTGTCGGGAACTAGTGCAGTTATCATGCTACAAATTCAGCCTTCTGGTGCTTACAATATCGCCTCGAAGTTCAAGGCGATGGTTCATCAGAGTATGATCGATTAGTGTGTAGTCATATCGAAAGCCCTAGCTATGGAAATAAAACTTGTATTATTGGAAGAAGCGAATCGGTCGACACTTCAATTCGGCAAACCCTCTAGCCATGAAACCTCGCCAACACTATACAAGTACTGAACTGGACACTTTGGAGTCTGAACCATGTAGTTAGCTGCAAGCTGTGACTTCGAGTCGGAGATTTCGGTGCCAACGCCGTTCATATTAATGCTGCGTCCGCGCAGTGGCGCACAGTAGTGGATTAGTCGCGAGGAATACAAGCTCACCCCTAGCGTTCTTGTGGTGGAATTTACCGACACCTATGGAAATCTCTGCCAATGATTGGTGGCACCACCCGGAATTTTGAAATACACACCTCGACCCAAGTGATGAGCAGCGATGTTATCGATAAGGCGCCAGGTGCTCCCTTTGTAGATATACATAGGTTGCCCGATAATGTTTTGAGTTTTCTATTGCCTAGTAGATATTGTGAGTCGGAAAGCTTCAATCAGGTGACTGTAGAGATCACGGCAGGGCAACTGTTAGGCTATGACCAGGTTGCGACTATCGAAACTTGGCTGCGTGAGACGATTAGCTATATCCCGGAAAGCAGCGACGATCCCATATCGGCGATAGGAGTGAATCAAAAGCAGTCTGGTGTTTGCCGAGATCTTGCACATCTGGGTATCGCGCAGTGTCGCTCAATTAGTATTCCGGCCAGGCTGGTAGTTGGCTATAATTACGGCCTTGTGCCCATGGGTATGCACGCCTGGTTCGAGGCCTATGTTGGTCGCCGTTGGTATGCCTTCGATGCCACCTAAGAGGAAATGACGCCGGGCTATGTTGCTATTGGTTACGGTCGAGATGCAGCCGATGTCGCGGTCTACAATCAGTTTGGCCCTTCGGTCTACCATATTTCACAGGATGTAAGCGTCGAACTTGTAGAGGTAGAAGAATAAGCGCCCTATTTACGCCTGCCGTTGAGTAAGTCCTTGATCTTGTCACTGAAGATCTAGTATTTCAGGTCGCTAAATTCCCCGACATCCAGGAAAATTCAATCACAGTAATCTGTCATTTCACAATGGCGGGTGTGAGGTCATTCTCTTAGCGCAGCGGTTTCAGTTAGTAGAGCATCATGCAATTTATCGTTCTGAAGTATCTTGTTACCGCAGGTATCGTAGTGCTGGATTCTGAAGTCGCTAAGAATTTCGACAAGGCGGGTATGCCTATCGCCGCGCTGCCTCTGCTAACGTTTTTTGGTGTAAACAATGCTGACAGACGGCTGATTTGATACCTTTGTATGCTGCCATACAGAGCTCAGTAAAAAATAAGGTCAGAGTAAGAATTAGAGTAGTGTTAATGCACTTCTACTTTAATAGTCATTGAGTATCAAGAGGCGTGTTGCGGAGTATTGGGAAAGAACTAGGGCGCAGCGGTTAGGAATAGCTCGGCGGTATTGTCGTTACTTCTTAACCCAGGCGCCAGATGCATCTTGCAGATACTGACCGGCGGGAGTTGCTTCGACCGCCTTTTCAAAGGCGAGGGCTGCCACCTGTTCTACGGTGAGATTGTTCTGTCTCGCGATCTGCTGATACAGCTCGCGGCGCTGATTATTTACATCGCGGGCCAAGGCCATTACCCCGGCTGGGGCGGACTCCATCACTAGGCCAACGTAGCCATTGCGCTGCTCCCCTACTAGGCCTTCGTTCTTCGCTTCTTGCAGGGTTAAGGCGAAACTCATAGGAACTAAGAGCAACATGCAGGCTAATAGCAGCGTTTTAGAAATTACATTCTTCATAGTGTGTCTTCCCATCAGAACAAACCGCTGTCTAGGGTAAAGATCCCATCCAATTCTTCCTCAACTTGAACACGGATTTCATGTTCGATCCTGATATTGAGGTTGATGGTTATCGGCTCATTCGGCACGGCTACCTGAATAGTGGGCGTGCACGCTACGAGTGCTAGTGCTAATAGCGCAAAGCCGATTCTTGTGGGTAGAGAATTAAGAAACTTATTGCTCTGCATTTTTTCTGTTCAATTTAATCATTTCTAGTCTCGATTAACGGTAGCTTAATTATATCGGCCAAACTTGAATCTTTGCTTAAGAACTTTCGCTTGTGCCTAATTAGACCGCGGAATTCAAATTTAGTTACGGCTGGCTGACAAAGCGCTCTAATTCGTCCGTTATGACACGGCTCGCCTGCAGGCTCTTAAGTAGCGAGGGAATATTGTCAGTGATATTAACATTAAGGTTTATCTCCTGCCCGTTATTCATATCCGGGTTTCTGCCCTGTAGTTGTACGCTCAGTAACAGCTCGCCATCCTCAGAGTAGAAAACTTCGGTGTTCATGGTTTGATACTGATAATTGGAAAGTGCATCGTTGATCAGTTGCAGACTTTGATTACTACTTGGTGTTGCGCCGTCTGGCGTGTAGCGAATACTGCCTCCTGGCTTTAGCGCTCCAACTAAGCCTTTCTGAACGCTGATCGTATCGCCCTCGATGATGAAGGGGAGATAGCCGCTAATTAGACCATCGGCCTCGAGCCCGGGATATTCCGCTAGCTCTATCAGAGAACCCACCCTCAGATCGGCGAGTACCACGTCTACCTGCTGGGGATCACCTGCAGAGTTGTAATTGGCAGAGGCAATGTTCAGTTTTCCGTCCAACAGATCGGTATCGAAGTCGATGATCTGTACCTCGCCAGTTAGCGTGTTGAAACGGTATTGCCAGGAAAGATCTTCGAGAGGCAGGCCTATATCTATGCGGCTTAGAGAAGCGCTGGCCGGATTCGAAACCTGTATGCCAAGTGGCGTGGTCGCCTCAGCGAATAAGTCAGTATTCAGGTCGACGAAGAAATAGTCTGCGTAATAGCCGCTTAGCTGGTCGACCTTGAGTGCAATCGGTCCACCGAAACGCCATGAGTCATCTAGCTGTTTGCTCCACGAAATATTAGCCAATCCTTCGATCTGACCGGAGACAACATCAGCCTTTAATTCCTTCGGGGTTATCAGTGTAGTCAAAGGCAGTGCCTCTGTGAATTCATAGGCGGCCAACTGCAGGACAACATCGCCGGTGTCGCGTAGGAAAAAGTGTTGCAGGCCGATGCCAAGTCGCAGGCGCTGATCTAAGTCGATCTCTAGCACTCCCGTTAGGGTATCTTTCTCGAGCTGCAGCTTGCCGGAATAGGCAGGGTTACTAATGTCGGCGATACTGTTGTCTAGCCGAAACTTGCTACTACTAAAGGTGAGCCCGCCGCTGACCACATCACCTACACGAAATTCCACCTCTTCCAGCTGCAAATTCGTTGTTAGTTCTGAAATCGCAGATTTGGCGGAGGTTCTAACTGAAGGCACGAGAATTTTTACTAAGCCCGCTGCCACGCGCATCTCATCGTTGGAATAGTTGAATCTAAGTGGGGCAGTCGCGCTGGTATTTCCCCCAAAGTATTCGCCATAGCGCCAGCTGATGAGAGTGCTTTGCCAATCGCTTTGTATATCGCAACTCGTGAAGGATGTGCAATGTAGCTGTGTATTTTCGAAGCTGTGTTCACTCTGCGACGTCGCGTCTTCTAGAGTCCAGCTCCCGCTGCCATAAATCTCGCTGAGCGCCAGCTGAATCTCGCCAGTCGATGTCGCAATGTCGCCCTGCACGGTTAAAGGTAGACGCAGGTGTATAGCATTGCTGACTAGGTCTGATTCGGAGCTAATCTGAAGCTGTGAACTCGGGTTGTCGAGAACGAGACTTAGTTGTGTGATTGAGGTGTTACCGAATAGTTCCTGTACCTCGAAATTACTCTGCAGCGAGAGGCGTTCGGTCATAATAGCTGCTGCAGCAGGAATAAATTCCTCGAGTTGCGCCTGCAAGAGCTCAGTAAATAATGAGCTGGTAGCAGTCACCGCGATGGCATTCCCAGAGATGTTCAAGTCGATTTCGGATTCCGAGACTAGTATTTCAGCTATCAACGTTCTAGTTTCGGCAGTCAGATTTTTTGGGTTGGTACGTTGGATATCGAATTCGATGACTGTGTCTTGCAGCGCTTTGAATTGTGCTTCACCTACTATGCGCAGGGGCGGGCTCTGTAGGCCCAGGCCTATTATGTAGCTTTGATCACTAGTAAGTAGTTCGATATTAGGAAGAGTTATCTCGCTCACAGGCAGCGCATCGAATGCATCTAGCATCGCGGCTAGGGTTGTGTCGGCCTCGTCTATCAGTGAGCCTGAGTTCGAAAGCGATCGCAATTCGATCTTGCCTATGGAAATGGATTGCGCCGTGCCTGCGAGAAACTGGGACAGGGAGTATTGTGCATGAAATCTGCTTAGGACGACGCCTTGGTCTTCGCTGATTAGAACTAATCGGTCTAGAGCTATTGAATTAATGCCTAGATGGTTCACTTCCAGCGATGAAATTTCAAAGCCGAGCTCGGAGAGAGTAGGTTTAGCAAGAGTGCTAAGAACTAATTCGGGTAGTAAAAGCACAATTGTGAAGGGAGTGCTAATTAGGATTAGTAGCACAATCGCTATTTTTTTAGTACGGGACATGAGGAGAGTCGTCCTACAGCATGAAGGGCTAGTTTCTCGCTTCGCTCTGTCCAGTGCAAGTGACTATGTGACCTCAGCTTTTGGTGCAGTCAAAAAAGGGGTTAGGCTTTCGGGCCAACCCCCCAAATTACAATCCAAATTTTTATTGGGGAGAGGACATGATCATGTTGTGCTGCATGTTCATGGCTTCGCGCGCGCGGTTTCTCTCCGACTGCATGAGTTCACCAACTGCAGGACCACCCTGGTTATAGATTCCGCCTCGAAGTGCGAATAGCAGATAATCCATCGATTGGGCGTTGTTGGTATCTTTACCGGTAAAGTAAGTAATTGCCTGATCCATTAACTCATCGCGATTCACTGCGTTCGGGAAGGCGAGGATGTCGGCGATGACAGTCTCTAGAAGGTTCAAGTTATCTAGGATAATCGCCGCCTCCGGAGATTGACTATACAGATCGGGTGCAATAGCTGGCGCCATAGGCAGCTCGCCAGGTGCTGGGAACATAGTCATGCCACCGGATGAGCCAATTTTGTTCCAAAAGCGTTCAAGGGTCACATCGATACCACCATTGAACTGAGGGTCCAGTCCCTGCAGTATCACCGCTTCAAGTGCAGCAAGTTGTAACCATTGGTGAGTCCACATGAATCCCCGTAGAAGTGGGAATGCGGTCTTAAGCCCATTGGCTTGATCATGACTTAGCAGGTAGTCGCTTTCTTTCGGTACGATGGCTACAGAGTGCTGATCGTCGCTAAGATAACTCTCTATCGCATCGGCAACGGCCGCGAGTTTGTCATCTACGCCGTCATCGATATAGATGGTAAACAGTGCTTCTTCGAAATTTCGACCGTGCTTAAACACCTCGGCTGTGTAACCACCGATGGCCGAACTGTTCTCAAAGGCTGCCTCGGCTGACTCGTTGCTATGCTTGCCGCGCATTACTTCTAAGAGGCGCATTCGTGCTGCAACTTCCAAGTCGTGATGAGGGCCATTGTTCATGCCCATTTCCATAGCGGCTTCGTGGGTCATAATGCCGGAGGCCATCATCTCACGCATGGTCATGCTGGCGCGCATATTCATATTCATCTGTAATTCATTTCGCACTTGCTGTGTGGCAGGGTCAGCGTTGATAGCCGCAATCTCTTCGAATGCCTTCGCCTGCGTGACGTCGAAGGCATTAAACAGATCGGCTACTTCTGGATACTGTTCGCGTATCTCGACAGAGTTCTGCGCAGAGAGGCCCGAGCTGAGAAGGCTGCCAATCACTATCGATGAGATGATTAATGTCTGTTTTATGACTGGCTGCTGCCAGCGAGCTATTCTTTCTATCATTTTCCATTTCCCGATTGGGTTTGCGTTCACTAGCCTGCTCTATGGAGGGGCTTATTGGTTGAGTTAGTGAAATGTCTTACTGCCGGATGAGCCCCGAAGTTAAGAAAGCGAACCCAGTATAAACGCTTCGCTCAGCCTGTGCCAACGCACTCCAATAGTCCGCCGGCCTTTATTTGTCGGGAAATGCACTGCGGTATTTTTAGGCGCTAATGTTTGCGTCGAGATGGCGCTGGAACGCTCTTTTTGCGCAGGGTTCCGGCTTAGCCCGTGATCTA
>JAPKAI010000177.1 GCA_028825335.1 Gammaproteobacteria bacterium
AAAAACATCTTGCCGGGTTGCAGGCGGCCTTTTAGTTTTACATTTTCGGGATCGACATGCACCACGCCAACTTCTGAGGCCATGATGACCTTGTCGTCATGGGTTACGTAGTAACGGCTCGGGCGTAGTCCGTTGCGGTCAAGCACTGCACCTATATAGTGGCCATCCGAGAACACGATGGATGCCGGTCCGTCCCAAGGCTCCATCAACGCGGAGTGGTATTCGTAGAAGTCTTTCTTAACCTGAGCCATGTTTGTGTCGGACTGCCAGGCTTCGGGAATCATCATCATTACTGAGGCAGGTAACGATCGACCCGACATAAGCATGAATTCCAACACAGCATCGAAGCTGCCCGAGTCCGAGCAGTCGTCATCAATAACTGGGAAAATAGTTTTGAGCTTGTCGCCAAAAACATCTGTTTTGGCCTTACCCTGACGAGCTACCATCGAATTGACGTTGCCACGAAGAGTATTGATCTCACCGTTGTGACTCATGAAACGATTCGGCTGCGCTCTATCCCATGAGGGGAAAGTATTGGTACTAAAGCGTGAGTGCGCCATCGCCATATGGGTTTCGAAATCGGGATTCGTAAGGTCGCCATAAAAAGGAAATAACTGTCCAGGGGTTAGCATGCCCTTATAGACGATGACTTTAGTGGACAGGCTGCAAGCGTAAACTTGCTTCGCCTCTGTTAAGGAAGTGTCCTGTCGCAGGCGATGTGTAAATCGCTTGCGAATAACGTAGAGCTTTCTTTCGAACTGTTCTTGATCCAGATCTGCACCGGCGGCTATAAAGAGCTGCTCGATTCTTGGCTGTGCCATTAGCGCGGCAGGTCCTACATCGGCACCCTTGGCATCTATGGGTACTTCTCTCCAGCCGACAAGGGACTGGCCTTCTTCGGCGATAATTTGATTAATCACCTCGCGGCAGATGTGTCTTTCTTCGTCTACTTGCGGGAGGAATATGTTGCCCACCGCGAATTGACCCGCATCGGGCAGGTCGGTATCGAACTCGGTTTTTGCCACCTTATGAAAGAAGCTACTCGGCAGCGCCATCAAGATACCCGCGCCATCGCCGCTATTCGCTTCGAAGCCACAGCCCCCGCGGTGATCCATGCGAGAATTAAGGTGATAAGCGTCCAGCATTATCTGGTGGCTAGGTTGTCCCTTTATGTTTGCAACGAATCCTACGCCGCAGGAATCTTTTTCCTGAGATGGGTCATAGAGTCCTGTTTTTTCAGGATACCCAAACTTCAGAGGGATTCGGTTTTCGTTGCTCATAGTCACTAGTTTCTCGTGCAGTAGTCGCTACTCAGTTCTTTTCCTATTCCGCAACTTTCTCCCCCATCGAGACAGGGTCTCTCGGGTCGCAAGGCGGTACTACGCTGCTGAATTTGATCAGAGGTTCTCTAATATAGGTCCTGACTATTCAATCTGCTCCCCTGTATGCGAGTAACTGAGCGAAGCTTGAGCTCTGCAGAAAGGGCCGAACACAATACCATCGCATCAGAATATGTCAAGATCGACGGGGCCTAGAGCTCGATCATATTGGCAGCATATTGTCATAATGTGGGCAGTTTAATCTAAGTGGGCCCTGCGCAAAATAATGAGTTAGCGGTAGGAAGGGGAGCGGGATATTCCGGCGAGTTTTGGCTTGCTGTAGGTATCTGCTAGTCAATACAGGAGAGTTCCGCGGCGGACATTCGCAAAATCCGCTGAAACGACCAAAATACATGCTGTTCACGGTTTTCGATTGCTTGATAAAAAGCAATAGGTGATCTATTCTAACCAGCGCTAACTACTTAATAATAAAACAATTTATGCGAATAGTTCTCATTTAGATTAAATAATTCAAAGTCAGAATTCCTGTCCACATTACGGAGGCGAATGTAAATCGTGAATCCAAAACTAACCCGTAGACGCTTTATCAAAGGGGTAATAGCCTCTGGTGCAGCTGCCACTTCAACCACAATCTGGTACTCGGCCAATGGCCAGTCAAGACCTGCTGGTGCAGTGGAACGTATGATCAGAATAAACATAAACGGCCAGATGCGTAACGTAGACGTGGCTCCGCAGGAGACACTTGCATCTACCTTGCGCTATAAGCTAGGCCTTACGGGCACGAAGCTAGGATGTAATCGCGGCGAATGTGGCGCGTGTACCGTTCTTGTTGACGACGTCCCAAGCTATGCCTGTTCAGTGCTGACGCACTCAGTAAAGAATATGCGAGTCGAATCAGTAGAGGGTCTAGAAGCGGCCAACGGTGATCTCCACCCTGTGCAACAAGCCTTTGTGGATGAGCTTTCTCCACAATGCGGTTATTGCACGCCAGGTCAGGTCATGTCCGCTGTAGGTTTACTGCGTTCTAACCCCAACCCAACGAGAGAAGAAGCACGACAAGGCATGGCAGGCAACATCTGCCGCTGTGGTTCTTATGATTCTTACCTTAACGGCGTCATGCGCGCAGCACAAATAGGATAATCAACATGGC
>JAPKAI010000093.1 GCA_028825335.1 Gammaproteobacteria bacterium
TAGCTGTGCTCCCAAAAATCTTTAGGCGTTGGATTGATCCATACTACATTATCGAACACATCTGTGAGTCGCTTTATCCAAACCGCACCCGCCTCATCGTTGTAATGCTCGATACTGCCTCCAACATGAGTCACCTCATAGGGAGCCATAGTAGCGTCCCCTACGAATATGACTTTGTAGTCTTTGGAATACTTATGAAGTATGTCAAAGGTCGATGTTGTCTCAGCATGGCGGCGAATACTCTTTGACCACACAGATTCGTAGATGAAATTATGAAAATAGAAATACTTAAGATGCTTAAATTCTGTTCGCGCGGCGGAAAACAATTCTTCGCATAACTTAACGTGCGGATCCATCGATCCACCCACATCAAAAAACAGCAAGACCTTCACGGAGTTGTGACGCTCGGGCACCATCTTGATGTCCAGAAGCCCCGCATTTTTAGCGGTTGATGTGATGGTATCGCTAATATCCAACTCTTCCTCTGCTCCAGTTCTCGCGAATTTACGCAAGCGGCGCAGTGCCATCTTGATATTTCTCGTTCCGATCTCTACAGAATCGTCGAGGTCGCGATAGTTACGCTTGTCCCATACTTTCGCGGCACTCCCATTGCGCCCACCTTCCTGACCAATGCGAATTCCTTCGGGATTGTAGCCATAGGCCCCAAACGGTGATGTGCCTCCAGTACCGATCCACTTATTACCGCCTTCGTGTCTCTTCTTCTGCTCTTCCATTCGCTTGCGGAATTCTTCCATGAGCTTTTCTAAGCCGCCTAGCGCCTCGATTTTGGCTTTCTCTTCATCGCTTAGCATCGACTCCATTTGCTTGCGCAGCCAGTCATCAGGTATCTGATACATCGCAAGGTCATTGATAGCATCGACGTTCTCGAAATACTTGCCGAAGGCTATGTCGAACTTATCGAAGTTCTTTTCGTCTTTGACGAAACACATACGTGACAAATAGTAGAAGTCTTCGACATTCGCGAAGATCACGTTTTGCTTCAGACATTCGAGCAAGGAGAATAGCTCGGTAAAGGAGACGGGAAGCCGCTCCTGTTTGAGGGTCATGAAAAAGTTAATCAGCATAACTAAGTCTCTGCCAAGTCAAGAATCGGGCTGTACTAGACTAGCTCTTCGCTCTATGCATGAAGGCCAATTTCTCTAATAGGTGCACATCTTGCTCGTTCTTTAACAGCGCGCCATACAGAGGTGGGATAGCATTCTTTACACTGTGGTTTTTCAACACATCTTCTGGAATGTCATCGGCCATTAGCAGCTTCAGCCAGTCAATCAGTTCGGACGTTGATGGCTTCTTCTTCAAGCCGGGTATTTTTCGCACATCGAAAAACACATCCATCGCTTGCGAGAGTAGATCCTTCTTGAGATTCGGGTAATGCACATCGACTATTTTTTCCATCGTCTGAGAATCTGGAAATTCGATGTAGTGAAAGAAGCAGCGACGAAGAAAGGCATCGGGGAGTTCTTTCTCGTTGTTACTCGTAATAATAACGATAGGCCGCGTTTTCGCCTTGATCAATTCCTTCGTCTCGTAGACGAAAAATTCCATTTTATCGAGCTCCAACAGTAAGTCGTTTGGAAATTCGATATCGGCTTTGTCTATCTCATCGATCAACAGTATTGATTGGTCGCCGGACTCAAAAGACTCCCAGAGTTTGCCTGGCACGATATAGTTGCCAATATCGTGGACCTTCTCGTCGCCTAACTGCGAATCGCGCAATCGTGAGACCGCGTCGTATTCATAGAGGCCTTGCTGCGCCTTCGTCGTTGATTTGATATGCCATTGGATTAGAGGCAGGTTTAATGCTTTGGCGATCTGCTCAGCCAACATGGTCTTACCCGTACCGGGTTCGCCTTTAATCAATAATGGTTTCTGTAGGGCAATTGCCGCATTGACGGCTAACTGCAATTCATTTGTCGCTACATATTCGTCGGTACCGGTAAAATTCATCGCCTTTTCCACTGCTCAATTTACATGCGCGTATTGTAAACATCAGTCCCCTATTAATACAGTAAAAACCAGACATTGCGCCTCGATCATGAGGTCTATCCTGCCTGACAGCAGATAACGCTACACCCTACTTTATGTATGGATTTCCTGAACGCGCTCTTTAGAGCAAAATCCTAGGCCTCAAACTATATTAATACTTAACTACCTAACTACCTAAGCCCCTACCTCGACAAGCTTCATGCTCGCTCGGTGATGCACCAACTCACACCTTGCTTGTTACCTATTCGTCCAGCAAAAGATTTCAGCGCAGGAAAACCCAATGTCTGAACGATAGTAGATTCGTCAGTATCTGCTTCGCTGCATTATCCGGATAGGGATCGATAGATAAACCTGCGCATCCCAAGGTCTTTAGTACCTTAGATGACGTTGTATCCAATTCATGAGGGTCCGGTTCATGCCCCATTGCTACGCCAGTCAGGCTGTCATCTTCCGCCTCCGTATCTAGGATTGGAAGTAACTCGTCTTATAGCTATTTTAACTGATACTGCAGCATATCGACCTTGTCACTTGTAGCGCGGGTTTCGCTAAGCACATTATTAGACACGTTGACGAGGAGGAATCTGGACGCGATGGCTGCGGCGAGACATATAGCGAGGTACTATAGGATGTTTGCTGGATTACCCTCACTGGGTACGATCAAAGTGCTCCCAAATATCGAGAGGATGAAAGGCGAAAGGAACTTCATCAAGACACCCAACATAATGCAGAGCCAGAGCAGTCCGCTTTCGAGCGACTTTTGCGGGCAGAGGGTAAAGTAGTTGATAACGGCACCGACCGCGAACATGATAAAACTAGGGAAAGAAAATGACCAGTAATGACAAAGCTCTGCTTGTTAAGCTGTTATTTTAAATTAGTAAATTTCAAATTTTTGCTACTAGGGAGGAAAATTCAAAAAGTAAAATCACGCCGGGGAAGTTATTCGTTTCAAATAATTACTTTCTTGCTTTCGCAGCTGTCTCTATCTTATGTTATTTAAAGACTTTTTAATCATTTTTTCTTGAAAAAAGACATCACACTCGCCAGCAATAGACTAAAGAGGACGGCTAGAGCAAGAGGGACAAAACTCCTGAAAGCAGCCTCAAAGCCTCCTGTAATAGCGTCCAGTGTCGCCACCATAAGCGCGGGGGCCATTCCGCTGTCCTGCGAATTGCTGTACCAGGGAGTAAAAACAACCGCTATCGCAACCGCTCGAAGGCTATAGGAAGCCCAAATAGCTTTTTCAAACCGAGTTACTCTCCAGAAGAGTCCGGAGAAAATTACTGCAGCGCCTAGATACAGGGCCCAGAAGAACCAGTAGTTACCGATCGAGCCCATTACGCCTTAACCCATCGAATAAGATGTTCTTCAAAACCATTTGGGTGTACATATTCCTCGGAGATCACTCTATCTTCGAGCAATATTCCTGCAGCTGCCATTTTTTCAGTCGAGCCAGCCAGCAACGGGTGCCAATCAAACAGCTCCTTACCATTGCTTCGAAGTCTATAGGCGCAGCTATCGGGCATCCAAGTAGTCGTCTTAAGATTCATTTCCCGCACATCGAGACATTCGGGAACTAATTCTGTCCTCGACTCATAACAGCCACAGAGACTGGTTTTCTCATCGAAGTAGCGACACACAATTCGTGTATAGCTGACTTCATTAGTCTCCTCGTCGGCAAATTTCTTAAGACAACAACGCCCGCACCCATCACAGAGTCCCTCCCACTCCTCGGGACTAAGCTCAGTAAGTGGAAGCTCCCAGAATTTAGGTCGCAATCCTGTGTTAGTAGCCGTCATCAATCATCCTTAGTTATTATGGCGGTGAGCTCAACTTCTAACAGTTCACGCCGCCACCCAGCAAAATCGCCCGACCATTGTAACTCTCCATCTCTTTCGTAACTTCGGAGCAATTCCACGAGGGGTTTCTTGCGCCCGAGTAGCTCCGGCGACATGCCCAACTCTTCCGCCTTCGTATTAGCCACCTGCTTGCTCAGCTTCAATTTCTTCCTAAGAGACGGGCTTAGAGGCTTGTTTAATAGAGTCGGATCAACTTCGCTCCTATTCGATGAGTCACTAAGTAATTGATACAGCTCGGATGCGTTACGCGACAGGAAACGGCTATCAACGCCTTCAGCATTGCTGACATCCCCCAGAGTGAATTCGCCCGCCTTGATGGGGCCGGAAACTACCTCACACAAATTCATAAGATCGTTGTCCTTAACGATCCAGCTACGCGGCTTATTTCTTTGCCGCGCTTTCTGCTCGCGCCAAACACAAAGTTGCTGCAGGGCCTGCAGTCCTTGTGTATTTAGGTGCCAGGCATTGCTAACACCCGTATAATAAAACTCCCACTGTGACTCTTGCTCAAGCCTATGCGCAATGACGAGCTGTTGGGCGCTTTCTGCTCGCAACCAATCCAGCATGCCTTTTTGTTCGATCTGATCGCTAAGAATTTCACGAACCTGCAGCAAATAGCGGACATCAGCAGCTGCATAATGAATTTGCTTTTCTGACAATGGACGCTTGATCCAATCCGAGCGCGTCTCGTCTTTTGCTACTGTGATGCCAAGCAGCTGCTCTATCAAAGCTTGATAGCTAATACTAAAGCCGATGCCGAGAAAGGCAGCAGCAAGCTGTGTATCAAAGAGGGAAACTGGTAGGCAGCCCAAGAACGTTTGTAACAAACTCAAGTCTTCGCTGCAGGAATGCATTACAAATGTGCATGACGGCGCACTAAGCAGCTGCTTGAATCCAGACCAGTCATCAATAGAGAGCGGGTCTACTAGATAGCAGCACTTACTATCGGCTATTTGCAGCAAGCCGATACGCGCGTAGAAAGTACTAGTTCGCTCGAACTCTGTATCTACAGCGAGAAATTCCTCAGAAGCCCATTCCACGCAGAGAGCATTTAGTGTAGCCGCATCGCTAACATATTCGATCGGCAGGCCGTCACAAGATACAGAGTCGCTCATGATTGCTCCATCGGCCGGCGTCCTGCAAAGGCATGAGTAAGAGTGCCGCCATCAACAAATTCCAATTCGCCTCCAACTGGAACACCGTGCGCGATCCTAGAAACCTGCACGTTGGAGTTTTTCAACTGCTCCGCTATATAGTAGGCAGTAGCATCTCCTTCAACGTTCGGATTACAAGCGATTATAACTTCCTCGATATCATTTTTTTTCACTTTGTCTAGCAGCTGACTTATGCCGAGCTGCTCAGGACCTATGCCATCAATAGGCGATAGGTGACCCATAAGCACGAAATAAATACCCCTAAACGAACCGGATTGCTCTATTGCGAAGATGTCTGCCGGCGATTCTACTACACAACATATTGTGTGATCGCGAGATCTGCTTGCACAGATGCGGCAAGTATCCTCTTCTGTGAGGGTACGACAATGGATGCAGTTTCCCACCTCGTTTATAGCAACGGTAAGTGATTCGCTAAGCTTCTGTCCACCTGATCGGTTTCTTTCCAACAAGTGCAGGGTCATCCGCTGCGCCGACTTGGGCCCAACACCTGGAAGGCAGCGGAACGCCTCAATGAGCTGATCAATTAAAGGGCTGGAATTCACAACTACTCCTAGAAAGGAAACTTAAAGCCATCTGGCATTTTCATGCCGCCAGTCATGCCGCTTAGCGATTCTTTATTCTTCTCTTCGATCTTCCTAACAGCATCATTTACAGCTGCAGCAAGCAAGTCTTCGATCACAGCTTTATCCTCGCTCATCAACGCATCGTCGAGGCTAACGCTGATGACGTCATGCTTCCCGTTCATTGTAACCCTAACCAAGCCGGCACCGGATTCACCTTCTGTTTTCGTTTTAAGCTGCTCTGTCTGAGCCTTTTGAAACTGTTCTTGCATCAGTTTCGCTTGCTTCATGATTTCGTTCAAATCGGTCATGCTCGTTATTAATCCTTATGAGGTGCTATAGTTTCTTTTGCTAGGGTACCCGAGAAATGCTTAAGTAATTCCTGCACATTTTCATCACTCTCGAAATCGTTAACCATCGCAACATGCTTCTCTTGTTTTAATCTTTGACTCAACATCGCCGGTGTTTCATTCTTCGCACCGCCTATCTCAATTTGCACCGCTACCTCGACAGCAAAATAGCTGCTCAATGCTTGAGAAATTTTTGGCAATAACTCTTCGCTGAAAACGGCGCTCTGAGAATGGTCTAATATGAAGTGTATGTTGTTTGAATCTGCTCGTTGAAAGTCCGAATTGGCAAGAACATTCGCTGCTATGCCAGTTATTTCGAGCTGAGGATAGAGGCGCAACCAACTCTCTGGACTTAATGAATCTATCGTTATCTTTCCTATCGAGGCTACGCTGGCTGGTTCGTCGCTTTCGCCACCCTCTTTTGAATCTTCTCGATTTCCTTGATGAGCATCAATAGCCCCTTCGTTTGCTGCCTCAACGTTATCCTGTTCGATACCACTCAATTGCTCCGCCTGAAGATCAGCGGGGGCTTCGACAGATGCCTCGATGAATTCCTCGCTCATACACTCAGATTCTGGGTCCTGAAGCGGCTGGGGCGATACTGATTCGGCTGTTAGTTCACTCTTTTTTTTTTTGACTTCTGTAGCGCTGCCCGCGGCGTTGCTGGGCTCATTAGTCGCCGAGGGATCAGCGCTTTCCTTGGACTCTAAACTAACAGGCTCTAAATCAGTCGGTTCTACATAACTCGGAGAAAATACCAGCATGCGGATCAGCAGCATCTCGAAGGCTGTTCGCACCTCAGCCGAGAGTCGCAGATCTTCCCTGCCCTTAATTCCCATTTGATAATACAGCTGCACATCCTCAGCGCTGATCAAAGACGCCAACTCTAGTATTTGCTGCATGTCTCCATAACTATTGTCCGCAGCCTTCGGCTCGATCTGCGCAATAGCTACACGATGCAATGTGGATAACAGACTATCTAGGGTATGACTATAATCTGGAGTCTGTTCTGAGATATCGCGAATAAGCTCAAGGATTGTAGAGACAGACCGTAATGCCATACCTTTCAATAGTGCATAGACTTGTTTCTGCGGCGGCACACCCAGCATCTCGATAACGCCACCGGCAGCGACTTTACCATCGCAGTAGGAAATGGCCTGATCAACAAGCGTAAGTGCATCGCGCATGCTTCCGGACGCGGCCGAGGAAATTTGCCACAGCGCTTCCTCCTCGAATTCTATCTCCTCTTTCTCCAACACAAAGCCAAGATATTCAGCAATCAACTGCGGGCTTAGGTTCTTTAGATTAAACTGCAGACATCTCGAGAGGACAGTAATCGGCAGCTTCTGTGGATCCGTGGTCGCGAATAGGAATTTCACATGGGGTGGAGGCTCTTCGAGAGTCTTGAGCAAAGCGTTAAAACTATGATTAGAGAGCATATGCACCTCATCGATGAGGTACACCTTGAATCGACCTCTGCTAGGCAGGTACTGCACATTCTCGAGCAGCTCGCGCATTTCCTCAACTTTCGTGCGTGACGCCGCGTCAATTTCGATAAGATCTAGGAATCGTCCTTCGTTTATCTCCTTACAAGAATCACACTTCTCGCAGGGGACAGAGCGAATACCCTCCTCGCAGTTTAGACACTTCGCGAGTATGCGAGCCAGCGTGGTCTTACCCACACCCCGAGTACCGGTAAAGAGATAGGCATGGTGCAGCCGCTCATTATCCAGCGCATTAATAAGGGATTTGAGAACATGAGCCTGTCCAGCGACTTGGGAGAAGTTACTAGGTCGCCATTTGCGGGCTAGGACTTGATAGCTCATCAGGTTTCTTCGTCAATATGCCAGCAGGTATACATACCTAGGACAGAGATATCGACTCTCGTGAGAATGTGATTAGAGGCAGCCCTTGCCAGCCACACCGCGGCACATGAGTCAGCTACTACCGTTGCTCCCTTCCGGGCCTGGCGGGGTTTATAACTTATCATTGCGTGGGGACCGACAAGAGTTACCAAAGAGCATAATACCATAGACGACGGCGTATGCAGCCCGGAATAGTAGAAAATCAACCGCTTAAATCAAGGCCGCTATGCAGATGAGAACCCTAGCCAAATTTTATATTTGATTAGGGTTCTCATTTGGACCCGTTTCGCTATTTGACTTTATTTATGGCAACGACAAAGTCACCAGTCTGGAATCTCCACCACCACCAACGGCGATCGAAATATACTGTTTACCTGCTACCGAATATGTCATCGGCGTGCCTTGTGGAGGCAGCGGCAATTCTTCTTCGTGAATAATCTCTCCGGTGGCCTTGTTATAAGCTCTAATCAAGTTGCGACCGCCATCTGATTGAGCCATAAACAATAATGTCTTGGTCAGCAAGGGACCTACCCGGCTCGCGCTGCCGACTGGACCGGGATCTAATATACCCATATCAATTATCTTCTGGCGCATTCCTTCTCCATGAGGAACCATCCATTCATGCTCGCCCGTGTTTAAATTAATAGCTGTGATCCGTCCGTAGGGAGGTTTCGTCAGCGGCAATCCCTGAGGGCCGGCTACTGATCTTGGTCCTCCTCGAACAAAATCCAAATCTGAGCGCTCTGGAGGAGATTCTCTTAGTTGCACCACAATAGGTACGGATGCAGAGGGTATGTAGTACAAGCCTGTATCCGGATCAAATGCCGCTCCATGCCATTCGGCACCACCGCCCCAACCTGGAAACTGAATAGCTCCACGTAGTGAAGGCGGAGTAAATAGCGGTCCATAGTCATATTTTTCGATATTTTGTAGCGCTTCATTGCGTAATTCCGCGCTGAAATCGATCAAGGTTTCATCAGATATTCCCTGGGGTTCGAATGCCGCTGGCTTAGTCGGAAACGGCTGGGTTGCCGAGAGTACTTCTCCTGGCACAGTGCTTTGCGGCACCGCTCTTTCTTCGATAGGCCATACTGGTTCGCCGGTAAGTCGATCAAACACATAGGTAAAACCTTGCTTTGATATTGCTGCTACCGCCTTAATTGGGCGGCCATTAACGGTGATATCTACAAGTGTTGGCGCAGCCGGTAAGTCATAGTCCCAAACACCGTGGTGCACCATCTGAAAATGCCAGAGTCGCTCGCCAGTCTCGGCGCTAACTGCAACCAAGCTTTCAGCGAATAGATTATCGCCTTTGCGCAGTCCGCCGTACCAATCATTAGTCGGGGTACCGATGGGTATGTAAACGATGCCGAGATCATCATCCGAGCTCATGATGGTCCACGAATTAGTATTACCCGAATATTCTGCGGAGCCATCCTCCCAAGTGTCATTGCCGAATTCTCCAGCCTGAGGAATCGTCTTGAACATCCACTCCAAGTCACCAGTAACAGGATTAAATGCCCGAACATGTCCTGGAGGCATCTCCTTGGTACGCCCACCATCTAAAACTATGGAATTGACCACGACTCTGTTATTCGTCACCAAGGGCGGGGAAACTACACCATACTGCGACTTATCAATCTCTCTACCTAGGCCTAAAGACAAATCAATCCGGCCATCGACACCAAAATTAGTATCTGGCTCCCCTGATTCAACATCGATCGACCACAGTGTGGAGTCATTCGTCGCGAAAAATATCCGCTCTTCGCCACCTTCCTCCCAGTAAGCAACACCGCGGGTGTTATAGCCCAAATTTGTCGGCTGCCCTGCTTCCCACGCTTGGGTGTCAAAAACCCATTTTTCAGCACCACTGACAGCATCCAAAGCGACGATTCGGCCGAACGAGGTGGGCACATACATCACATCGCCCACTACTATAGGTGTTGCCTTGTATCCTGCCGGCGTTGCGCGAGCATTGTCATTGGCAACGTTATTCGCGACCGTTGCATTATCTACGCTGTCCCAGCTCCACGCGGTTGCTAGGCTGCTGACATTGCTTGCATCAATCTGGTCTAGGGGGGAATATTTTTGGGAACCGTTGTCACCACCGTAACTAGGCCAGTCGGCTGCATGGGTCGCCATGGTGGCTAAGGTGAAAAGTGAAAAGATTAGGATTTTTTGAGGTGTTGTATTTAGCATGCTGCCCCCGGGTGTCTTAGATTATGTGCTTTCGAGATACTACCTTAGCGCGTGTTGAATGGGTACTGTGAGAGGTGCTGAGGGAAAGGGGCGTATTTTATGCCTCGCTGAGGCGGCGGGGATTGATCCTAAATTTGGCTAAGCCAAATTTATGCCCCCTGCAGGGCGACTGCGTCGTCTGCGGAGCTGTACTCCTTTCGAACCGCTGGGTTCTCACCCGACTTCAGCACAATAAATAAAAAACCCGACTGAAGTCGGGTTTTTTATTTATGGCGGTGAGACAGGGATTCGAACCCTGGAAACATTTCTGTTTACACACTTTCCAAGCGTGCTCCATCGGCCT
>JAPKAI010000094.1 GCA_028825335.1 Gammaproteobacteria bacterium
TCGATGCGCCAACTAGAAACTCCTTAGACTCCGTTAGCGATCGAGACTTCGCTATCGAACTAGCGTCCTTCGCAAGCATACTAATGATGCATCTCTCTCGCTTCTCCGAGGAGCTCGTACTATGGACCTCGGCACAATTCAATTTCATCGACCTGCCGGATAGATTCTGTACCGGCTCATCGATCATGCCCCAGAAGAAAAATCCCGATGTGCCGGAATTAGTTCGAGGTAAGACCGGCCGCGTACATGGGCACCTGGTGTCCTTACTTACGTTGATGAAGTCGCAACCACTTGCGTACAACAAAGACAATCAGGAAGACAAAGAACCATTGTTCGACCTGATCGACACAGTAAAGGACTGCCTATTCGCCTACAGCGAGATGATGCCTGCGGTAAGTTGCAACAAGGACGAAATGTACGCCGCCGCGCAACAAGGCTATGCGACTGCTACTGACTTGGCAGATTATCTAGTAAAGAAGGGAATGGCCTTTCGCGATGCTCACGAAGTCGTAGGAAAGTCTGTGGCCTTCGGCATTGAACAGAAGAAGGATTTGGCAGATCTCTCGTTGGCCGAGCTACAGAATTTCTCCGATCTCGTCACAGAAGATGTCTTCGAAGTCTTAACGCTGGAAGGGTCCATAGGTGCGCGCGATCACATCGGTGGCACTGCACCGACTCAGGTATTGGCAGCTGTGGCGACTGCAAAGGAAGATCTCTCGAAACGCTAACGACTGCTGGGCGATAGCATTAGCCGTAGTTAGCGATCTCTTCCTGAATTTCCAGCCACTCTTCTTCGTTACTCGCTAGTTTCGACTTAAGTGCTCCCTGCTCCTGAATTAGTGCGTTCAGGTCGTTCTTGTTTTCTTCGAGATAGATGTTTTCATCGGCAAGCGAGGACTCAATCTTTGCCAACTTCGATTGAATCTTTTCGATCTCCGCCTCTAGGCGCCTCTCCTGCTTATTCAGTGGCGCCAACTTCTCGCGACGATCTGCCGCCTGCTGACGCTTCTCTTTCTTATCCAGTTTCAGCTTTGGCTGTGCAGCTGCACTTGTCGCTTCCACAGTTTCCGCCTTCGCGTCAAAGTCAGAGAAAGTTTGCGTGCTCAACCACTTCTCATAGTCCTTGAGGTCGCCTTTGAACTCGGCGAAGACACCTTTGTGTATCGAATAGAATTCATCCACCGTATTAACTAAGAGATGACGATCATGTGAGACGACAACCATCGCACCCTGATAGCTCTGCAGCGCCACAGTCAGCGCATGACACATTTCAAGGTCTAAGTGATTAGTCGGCTCGTCTAGCAAAAGTAGATTAGGCTTCTGCCAGGCAACCTTTGCCAGCGCGAGACGCGCCTTCTCGCCGCCCGAGAAGTTCTTAATGGTTTCGCTAACTCGAGCCCCACGAAAATCAAACCCTCCGAGATAGTCTCTAATTTGCTGCTCGGTCGCATAGCCCTCTTCCTTTTGAATAAGCTCTATCGGCGTCGCCTGTTGATCTAGCTCGTCAACCTGATGCTGTGCGAAATAGCCGATCTTCAGTTTCTTCGATCGAATGATATCTCCATCGAGTTGCTGCATCTGACCGGAAAGAATTTTTAATAGTGTCGATTTTCCACTGCCGTTAAATCCCAGCAAACCGAAGCGCGACTCTGAGCGAATATTTAATTCTATCTTATCGACGAGCGGCTTATCAAAGCCAATGCTCAAGGAATCCATCTGCATAAGATAGCTTGATGGCTCATCCAGCTCTGGAAACTGAAAACGAAACGGTGAGTCCACGTGTGCCGGCGCGATATCTTCCATTCGATGCAATTCTTTCAATCTACTTTGAGCTTGTTTCGCTTTTGTAGCCTTGGCGCTAAAGCGGCGCACAAAATCCTGAATTTCTGATTTTCTTCTTTGCTGCTTTACGTATAAAGCCTGCTGCAGCGCCATTCTCTCGGCACGCTGTTTCTCATATGAACTATAGTTGCCCTTGTAAGAGTCCAGCCCACCGTTGTCGAAACTGATGACATTATTGATCACCGAGTCCAAGAACGTCCTATCGTGAGAGATCAACAATAGCGTGCCCTGATAACCTTGCAGCCATTGCTCCAGCCAGACCGTCGCCTCTAAATCTAAGTGGTTGGTTGGTTCGTCTAGCATCAATAGGTCAGATGGACACATTAGCGCGGCGGCTAGATTTAGGCGTACACGCCAACCTCCAGAAAAATTGCTGACCGGCCTCTCGAATTCATCTACGGCAAACCCTAGGCCTGAGAGAAGCCTTTCGGCGCGGTGAGTGATGTCGTAGCCATCGATCTCCTCCAATTTACCAAATAGCTCGGCCAGCAGCAGATCGTTGCCACTCTCTTCGGCCTGCTTAATAGATTCTTCCAATCGACGAAAATCAACATGCGCATCCAGCACGAAATCGAGCGCGCTACGACTGCTGCCTGGCGTCTCCTGAGCCATCGACGAACGGCGCAGGCCGTTTGGCATCTCGATCTCACCCTCTTCCAGTGCGATATCGCCACTCAGCGCTCGAAACAGGCTGGTCTTGCCGCAGCCATTACGGCCAATGATGCCAGTTCGCTGCCCCTTGTGGATAACTAAGGAAACATTCCGCAGCAGAATCTGACTGCCACGCATCAGCATTATGTTATTTAGAGAAATCATTGCGGCCCGGGCCCACGAAAAACCAAAGCGGCAGATAATACACTAGTTTCGCTTTAATCTTGTGCCTCAGGGCACCCTCGGCAGCTGTATTACACGAATATAGCGACATAGAGCGAATTCGATGCGGCTCTAGACTTGATCGATGGTTCCCATATTCGTACTATTGAGGACTACCTCTCTATTCTAGGGGGAAAATCAAGTTGGAAGCAGTAATGAAACAAATACTAATCATTGATGACGACGAGAAATTGGGCCAGCTGCTCACTCAGTATCTCGAGAGATACGACATGCAGGCTCACGTCGCCTTGACTCCAAGCAAGGGTTTTGAATTATTAAAGAAGCTAAAGCCCGACCTGCTAATACTCGATGTGATGCTTCCAGAGAAAGACGGATTTGAGATTTGTCGAGAGATTCGTGCCAAGTCTTCCATTTTCGGCCAGCTACCGATTCTAATGTTAACCGCACACGCCGAAGTCACAGATCGAATTGTCGGGCTTGAACTTGGCGCGGACGACTATCTACCCAAACCATTTGAGCCACGAGAACTCGTCGCTAGGATTCACAATATTCTTCGCCGCAGCAGCGATGACAATAATCTACGCGACATAAAGAATATCAATGGCCTAGAGGTCGATTCTTCGCGCCGAGAAGTTAAGCTCGATTCTGAAGTGCTTGATCTCACCACTATGGAATATGAACTGCTCATACTGTTTATGCAGTTTCCCAACAAGACTTTTACGCGTGACGAACTTATGAATCGCTTACGCGGTATTGACGCCGAGCTCTTTTCTCGTGCCGTAGACACTCTGGTGAGCCGCTTGCGGCACAAGTTAAATGACACGTCGAAAACTCCGCGGTTTATTAAGACCGTGTGGGGTCGCGGTTATACTTTTATCGGCGAGCAAATATGACCACACTGGTTCAAGTAGTCAGGCGATCACTTTTTGTCCGCCTGCTCTTCATATTTGGCGTCACCGTAATTCTGTTCTTTGCTATCTTCTCCATCTCCCTGCGTACCGTTAGTCAGAACAACAACACGATCGATGCCATCCCCGACTTTTTTACTCGCAACATCGAATCGATCATTGAGGACATAGGTACGCCTCCAAACCTGAGCAACGCGATTCGCCTTGCTGAGGAGTTAGATTGGAGCATCGCGATTAACAATCCGATTATGCGTTGGAGCTCCGACAATGAATACCGACTCCCAGTCGAGCAATCTGTTTTCAATCGAACCCTAACGGTTGATGCCGAGGTCCGATCGATTAACAGTGAAGACATTATTATGGTTCAGCGTGGCGGCTACGACTTCTATCTGTACCAACGATCCCTAAACACCAATAACTCGAACTATGTCGTGCTCTATATCGGTGTAGCATTGGCCAGTATCGTCTTATTCCTAAACTACTTCATGGTCAATAAGTTGCTCGACCCTGTGCGCTTGCTAAGAAAAGGTGCCGAACGAATTCGTCTTGGCGATCTAAGCTTTCGCGTAAAGAGCAATCGGCAAGATGAGCTCGGCGAGCTAACCGATAGCATCAACCACATGGCGGATTCCTTGCAATCGATGTTAGAAGCTAAACGCCAGCTGCTCCTCGCCATTAGTCACGAACTACGCACCCCCATAACTAAGGCAAAACTACGTCTGGAGTTCATGCCTCAGAGCGACGAGAAGGATCAGCTAAAAGAAGACATTCAGGAGATTGAATTACTGATCACCGATCTTATTGAAGCCGAGAGGCTCAACGAGGAACACGCGGTGCTAAATGCCGATCCCACTCCCATTGTCGCCTTCGTTGAAGGCGTCTGTGAGCAGTTCGAGAGTTACCCAGGTGGCTTGGAGCTAGAACTACCCACTGAGGATCGTGAGATTGTCCTAGATAATCTGCGCATTCGTCTACTAATTACCAATCTAGTCAACAACGCCATACGGCATGGCGAAGGCAATCCAATTGTTGTGCGGATTAGCTTTAGCGGCGATTTCGCCCATTTAGAAGTTGAGGATAACGGAGAGGGTATCGCAGAAGAACACTTGTTGCAGATCAGTGAACCTTTCTATCGCGCCGACAGTTCCAGGCAACGAAATACTGGTGGCTTTGGGCTAGGCCTCTACCTGTGTCGACTCATCGCGAAGGCTCACGGCGGCGAGCTCATTATCCAAAGTCAGCTTGGCGAAGGAACACACATTAAGGTAAAACTACCGCCACACCCACCGCTCGAAGAACCGATGGGTGAGTAGCACCGTTCTGCGATGCTACTTCCATTTCTTACTGCCCTGAGATACGTCAGCCAGATTCCAGTCCAACCACTCAACTTAGACGCTTAGGCGCGTACCGCCTTGCGACGCTTTGCTCGAAGATAGCTCAGCAGCAAAGCTAGCAGACTCAGAAGCATGGGAATCAAAGCCGTGTTAATCAGCTTCAGGTTCGCACCAAGCTGCTCAATGTCTTCTGTCAACTGGTACTGCACATCGCGAAGGCTACGGCGGGTTTCTAGCATCTGTTCGTTAAACCGATCTACTTCGGCTTGAATCTCTGGCGTTACCTGGCCGATTAGTTCTCCATTCTCATCTTGGTTTAACTCGGCCAGTGCCGCTTCAGCTTCGGCCAGACGATCAAGCAGTTCAGCTTCCTCTACTCTTAAGCGGTCATCCGCCTGACGCTGTAATTGGATTACCTTAGTAAATGGCCGCGAGTAAGTTCCACGGCCGCGGATGCTGGAGAGGTCTGCGCCACCGCTGAGGTTATCTAGCGCGTTGATCACCATATCGCCATTGTTAGAAAATGGCCGCGGAATACGCTGACCCATGAATTGACCTACCTGGACCCACATCCTATCGCCGAGCATGTCAGTATCAGCAAAGATCAAAATATTCACTTCGCTATTTGAGCTGCCAAGATGCTCGGGGGTCGGTTCTTCCTCGGCTGCGGCAGTGTCTTCTTCATTAAGTGCTGTAATTTCTTCATCGAGTGCTTCTACTTCCACTATAGGCCTGCCATCAGGAAACGCCGTCTCGATGACGCCGCTAATTCTCGCGGCGATGGTATGGCTTATACCTTCAGAGACAAACTCGTCGAACAGGATAGATGGATCGGTAACATCCTCGAGCAGCCCCGCATCCATTAACATCGAATCACTTGATGAAACTATCAACGCCTCGAAGCGAGTGCTTGCGCCTGCCGCCTGACGAATCACACCAGGGGACGACATGTTAATAGTCTCGAGACGGCTCGTAACGCTGTCACTCTGCGTCAGAAAATTTCGCTGCGCGCCTAACATACCGAGGTGAGCGATAGGACGTTGACCCTGACCCATAGATACGCGCAGAGCGAGCTCGTTGTCAGTGAGCACCTTTTCCCTAGGAAATTCTATCCCCCAAGCCTCAAGCAGGCCCGGTAATTCTGAGCTCATGCCGGCAGGTATCAGATTGCCCTGCTGTGTGCGACTGACCATTGAATCCGCATTCGGATCTAGGAAGACCATAGTCTTGCCGCCACGCATCACAAACTGATCGATCGCATAGAGCATTTGCTCTGATAGGCCCTGCGGATGAACGATCATCAGAATGTCGATCTCTTCATCGATCTCCTCTGCTGACTTGTCAACTCGTTGCACAGCGTAGAGCTGGCGGATGATATCCATGATCATCCACTGCGCAGTTGCCTGCCCGGCGACCGGATCGAAGCCTCCATCAATGTCCAATTCCGTTAGCAGGCCCACTACTTGTAAATCTGGCTGATTAACCTTGGTAATCAATTTCATGAATTCATACTCTAGAAACTGCTCTAGTTCAGGCCGAATAAGGGGCAAAGTTTCAGCTGCTCTACCCTGCGGATTGATCTCTCGATCCTCCGGCTGGGCTACGACCAAACCAAAATATATGCCCGGAGCTCCCTGTGAAATCGGAACTGCCTGGATGCCGAACTGAGTTGCCAAATCTTCCTCTTCGGAAAATGGCTGAGGATCGATAATACTTAGGCTAATTCGATTATTACTAGCGATCACGATTTCTCTCAGCAGCTCCTGAACTCTATTTGCATAGGTTCGAATTTGAGGAGTATCTTCAGTGGCGCTTTCCGAATAGAAGAACATTATTTCTAAAGGGCCCTGCAAATTGGAAACAATATTTTTTGTGCCCGGCGAGAGTGAATAAAGATCATCCTGGGTAAGATCGATCCTTACGCTCGGCAAGGAGCTAATAACTAATACACAGATTACCAGCCCTACAGAAATAGCTAACAATGCGATTCGAGAAAATAGAAACTTGATATTCATAAGTCTGCTCTTCCTTAACTGGCTTTCTTAAGTTCGATTACCACGGCACTGGCGAAGAGCCAGGCTGCGATAAACACACCGAAGAACAAAAAGTCACGAATATCGAAAACCCCTTTGGAGATAGAGTCAAAGTGAGTTAAGAATCCCATTGATGAAATTGCGTCAATAATAATCTGGGGAACCCAGCCGATTAACATGCCCAATAAAAAAGGATAGCCAAGCAGTACAAAAATCACGCAAATAGTTACTGTAAGTATGAATGCAATCACGGGATTCTTAGTACACGCTGATAAGCAAGCACCTATCGCTAGATAAGCTCCCGCCATGAACCAACTGCCAACATATGCCGCAAATATAACTCCATTGTCAGGGTCGCCTAAGTAATTGGCTGTTAACCAAATCGGAAACGTCAAAGAAAGAGCTATCCCTATTAAGGCCCATGCTGCTAAATATTTTCCAAGAATTGCATCTCTGAGATTTATCGGTAGCGTCAGAAGCAATTCAATTGTTCCAGTTTTTCTTTCGTCTGCCCACATGGTCATTGCAATGGCCGGCACCATGAACAAATATAAAAAAGGATGAAAAGCAAAAAACGGCGACAGGTCGGCTTGACCTCTGGCATAGAAACCACCGAAGTCGAAGGTTAAGAAGCCATTCACCACTAGGAAAATAACAATAAAAATATATGCCAGTGGCGTTGCAAAATAACTTAGTAGTTCGCGCTTAAAGATAATTAGTAGATTTCCCATTACTGCGCTCCTTGTGTCTGCTGCGTCACCGTTCTAAACACATCTTCAAGTTGCCCGCGACTGGCATGAAACTCGATAATCGGCCAATGCTTAGCTTGTGCGATTTCCGATACCTGAGAAAATATTGAATTGCCACCGCTGGCTAGTATACGAAAGACCATATTGTCTTCGCTGTCCATCTCGACATCACCCACTTCAGCGAGACCGGTCAGGTCAGCTGCCAGGTCGTATTTTTCGCTCAAACGAACACTCACCGCTTGATGGTATTTTGAACGCGCTTCAAGTTCAGCTGGTGTCCCGTCTGCGACAATTCTGCCTTGCGCGATGATGATCGCGCGACTGCATACTGCGGTGACCTCTTCCAATATATGCGTAGAGATGATGACAATCTTGTCGCGGGCTAGGTTCTTGATCAGTTCGCGAACATGGTGTTTCTGATTTGGGTCAAGGCCATCGGTAGGTTCATCCAAGATTAGTACCTTAGGGTCATGCATGATTGCCTGCGCTAAGCCTACGCGCCGCTTAAAACCCTTGGACAAGGTTTCGATAGTTTGCTGACTGACTGAATTAAGCTCTACTTCATCCAGCACTCGCTGTACACGCCTCGTAATCTCTTCTCCAGTATAACCACGAATCTGCGCCACAAAATTTAGAAACTCTAGGGTTGTCATATCGCCATAGGAAGGAGCCCCCTCCGGCAGATAGCCCATGAGAGATTTCGCTTCGATTGGGTTCTTGCTGATCTCAAAGCCGTCGATGCTTATCGATCCGTGACTGGCGGAAAGAAATCCAGTGATTAATTTCATGGTCGTGGATTTGCCTGCGCCATTTGGGCCGAGGAATCCGAGCACTTCGCCTTCCTTCACGGTAAAGGTGAGGTCATCAATGGCGGTAAACTGGTCGAAGTTTTTTGTTAAATTGTTAATTTCAATCATCTACTTTCAGACCCTGATGGTTGCATATCTAATTAGTATTACAGGAGCACCGGCAAGGTGCTGCAGCTGATCTTCTCTCTTGAATCGAACCGAACTCTCTGCCGACATATCTAGCCGACTAGCCGTAAATGTTTGCTGCAAATTGTGATGGGCAAATATAGGCACTTAGACAACATATTTCAAGGCTGACAGACCAAACGGGCCATTCAACAGTACAGAGTGCAAAATAGGATGACAGTGCAATCAGCCCTAGCGTTGAAGGAAATTTAGCCTGTGCTTCTATTTGCACTGGCGTTATAATCGCGGCTTTCCGGCTATTCAGATACGAAGTTAAGCCAAATGAAATCTCAGACCAACAGATTCTTCGCGCTTTTGATGCTGGCAAGTCTTACGCTGAGCCTTAGCTATTGCGGACAAAAAGGCGGCCTAACTCGCCCAGAGCCATCTGCGCTCGCTGCCTCGAATTTCAGCGCGGACAAATAGCTCATAGGGGCCACGGCCCTCATCTACTGGACTCCAACTACGAATGGACTATTTCAATTACAAAGGCGATGCACTCTATGCAGAGGAATTGGCCGTCTGTGAGATTGCGCAGAAGCATGGCACGCCCTGTTTCATCTATTCCCGCGCCACTCTCGAGCGCCACTATAGAGCCTATGAAACGGCACTATCTGGGCTGTCCAATATGATCTGCTATGCAGTTAAGGCGAATTCCAACCTGGCGGTATTGAATGTCCTGGCCCGAATGGGAGCTGGATTCGACATCGTATCTGGTGGCGAGCTAAGCCGCGTCCTTCAAGCAGGCGGAGATCCCGCGAAGGTCATATTTTCTGGCCTCGGCAAGACCGTAGCCGAGATTCAACAGGCGCTTCGGGCTGGCATTCACTGTTTCAACGTGGAATCTGAGGCAGAGTTAAATCGTCTCAATGAAGAAGCTTTGCGGCTTGATCTGCCGGCCTCAATATCTGTGCGTGTAAATCCCGATGTAGACGCCGGCACCCACCCCTATATATCTACTGGCTTAAAAGAAAACAAATTTGGAATCTCCACTGATCGCGCGATGGAGGTATATAGGGCCGCTTCGCAGATGGGAGGGATCAAAATATGTGGCATCGACTGCCATATAGGTTCACAGCTTACATCCGTAGAACCTTTCCTCGATGCGATCGATAAACTGCTGGCCATGGTGGACCGCCTGAGCGAGGAAGGTATCAATTTGAGTCACTTCGATATGGGAGGGGGACTAGGTGTTAGCTATGGCGCAGAGAGCCCACCACTGCCTTCTGAGCTTATCAAAGCGGTGAAAGGTCGGTTCAGCGATCGCGGCCTTACCCTGATGCTCGAACCTGGGCGCTCAATCGCCGCAAACGCCGGCATCTTCGTGACTCGTGTCGAGTACATAAAGCACACTGAACATAAGAATTTCGCCATAGTCGATGGTGCAATGAACGATCTATTAAGGCCCGCGCTATATAGCGCCTGGCAGGAAATCATTCCGGTGAGCAAGCAAAATGGTGATGCACTTAACTTCGATGTTGTTGGCCCAATATGCGAGTCAGCCGATTTCCTTGGCAAGG
>JAPKAI010000178.1 GCA_028825335.1 Gammaproteobacteria bacterium
TCCCAATCATAGACGCCGGCGATAAATTGAACTTTTTCTGAAAATTGTGAGGTCACTCTGAATTCGTGACTCGTTTGCTCCCAATCATTAAAGAAATTCATTCTCAAAAGATGGGCCGGCGCACCGTCAAAGTCTTGCATATTTTGCTCATCCATATCGCGTTGCGAATAGATGTAGGTGTACAAGAAGGCGTCAGTATCGTAATTCGCTGTAATTATCGTTGACTCATACTCATTGTCACTAAAGTTTTTACTATCAGATTCAACTTTGTCCTTACCGTCGTTCGCGTCTTTTTCACAACCGTTTGCAGGGTCAAAACCGATCTGCGTAAGCGTACACGCTAACTCTCCAACTCTGTTCCTGTTCGTGTATGCACCCTGCACGCTCTTATCTTCCATAACTTCGTAGTGAACTTTCAGATCGAAATTATCCGTCGGCGCCCAAAGTGCAGTGAAACCGTAGTTTGTTTTGTCATCGCCACCAACGTCTTCGTTCCGAGTGGTGTTACGGACGTGTCCATCATGCTCCACTTTGGCAGCAAACAACTTAAGTCCGAGCGTATCTTGAATAATGGGGATTTGAGCAACAGCGTTAACATCTTGCCGACCGTACTCACCAGCGGTTAGGCTCAGATCAGCCCCCATTTCGGTCAGGGAAACAGGCGTACGAATCACATTAAGGATCCCGCCGGTCGTGTTTTTACCGAACAGTGTTCCTTGTGGGCCACGCAGTACTTCGATGCGCTCGATATCGAAATTATCAAGAAGCACGCCGCTCGATGTTCCCAGGAACATACCGTCCATCACCACCCCGATCGAGGGCTCAAAGCTCTTATCACTTTCAAGTGATGCGACACCCCGGATCGTAATCGCGGCACCACTGGCAATACCCGGTGTCCGATTAATGAACAGATTAGGCGCAAAAGCCTGTATGTCCTCTAAACGACGCACGCTGCCTTCTCGCAGTTGATCAGTGATAGCTGTAACAGCTAATGGAACATCTTGAATCGACTCAGATTTTTTTCTGGCCGTGACAACAATCTCTTCGAGAGCAAGACTATTTCTCTCAGCAGTTTGTGCTGCTGCCTCATTTGAAAATGAACTAAAAGCGAAAGTCGCTATAGCCATTGCAAATAATGCAGCGTTAAAATTTTGATGGATTTTTTTAAACATAATGTTTTCTCCCCCTTTGCGGTGTGGCGCAATGTATCTACATTCTCCTGATATTGCCACCATTATGGTAATCAATTTGATGAATGTAGACGCGATCGTTATAATACTAAGGGTTTTTGGATGTTAATTACCAATGTGGTGGATATTATACCAATATGGTAATAACGAGCGGAAATTCTAGCTAAAGGCTGTTATGTTCGAAATTGACCGCGCGAATATACGATTGCTGAGTAACCATAAGTTAATACCCGTACCAGCAAGCTTTTTGCGAGACATCCAGGCGGGATGACAGCCTCGTCATCTCAATATCTTTCTGCGATAGTAGCTCCTCTCGATGAGAGGAATTGTTCTGATGGGTCTGAAGGGTCGTGCGGCTGTAACCGGTGTCGCAGATTACAAGAATGTTCGGAAGTACACGGGCAAACGGAAGTTCTTCCTGGAGCAGTGGGCAGAACTTACCCAATTGGCTCTCGCAGATGCTGGGCTCAGCAAACACGATGTTGATGGTCTGTGTTGCGCCGCGATTCCCGAGTCCACCATGTTTGCCCCGGCGACCATTGCTGAGTATCTGGGCCTGCAGGTCAACTTCGCAGAAACGGTTGATCTTGGCGGGGCATCCCCTGTCAGCATGATCTGGCGCGCTGCCGCCGCGATTGAAATGGGAATCTGCGAAGCCGTTGTCTGCGCCGCACCTGGATTACCGATCCCATCCAATCCAAACCCACCACCCAAAGATCCGACCCGAGTCTATGGATCTACCAGTGCCAAATGGGGTTCGCCGCAAGCAGAGTATGACGTACCTTATGGCAACGTCGCGCAAAATGCCGGTTACGCGCTAATCGCGCAGCGCTATGCCGCCACCTATGGTTATGATGAACGGGCCCTGGCAAAAATAGCGGTCGATCAGCGGACCAACGCCCAAGGCAATCCCAATGCAGTCTTCTATGGTGAACCGATTACCATAGATGACGTATTGCAGAGCAAGATGATTGCAGATCCGTTACACATTCTTGAAATTGTCATGCCGTGTGCAGGAGGAAGTGCAGTCGTTGTAGTGAGTGAGCGTTTGGCTAAAAAGTGCAAACATCGGCCGGTCTTTGTGACAGGGTTCGGCGAGCGGCTGACAACTAGGTCTGTAACCTATGCCGAGGACATGACGGTATCACCGGTTGGACCGGCAGCAGCAAGTGCTTTCGCGATGTCCGGGAAAAAGCCAAAAGATGTTGATGTGCTTGAAGCTTA
>JAPKAI010000179.1 GCA_028825335.1 Gammaproteobacteria bacterium
ATGTTTAGCGCTGGACTAGAGTATATCGCTCTCGCGAGATCTCGCAATAGACCGAGCTAGAGGCTAAATTGAAAGCGGTCATGCAGTTATCACTGCAACTCAGCTCTGACAGGGTCCGCTTTCGGCTGCCGGCTCAACCGGTCAACGCAACACACTCATCTAATTCAACTAAATTTCTGTATTAATTCAAAATCGTAGAAATGTGTGTGCCCAATATATGTCTTCAGCAGCCGTCAGGATTTCCCGCGCCCCCTCCACCGCTTCGCGTCGATGTATGCGATTTAGCGGCGGCTTCTCTACTGACCTGATCAAGATGCTCCTCGACGGCTGCTATATTCCGTCTAAGAAAACTGAACGTGGGATCATCCTCTTCCAGTGTTTGCTCTGCAATCTGCAGGCGATAATGGAATACCTTATTTCCTTGACGCAAATGCTCGAGGCTTCTGTTGGTTAAATCATTGTTGAAGGCACTCACATGCCAGGAAGACACTTTCGCCAGCCCAATTTCCAATTCTGTATCTTCAAGGCTGTAGGTCCTGAGTAACAGGTGCAGCATGAATTCATAGTGATTATCGACTGCCGGCCAGTTTTCCAGTGAGGCTTCGTTAGCAATTATGCTGTCCAAGATGGCAAGCTGATTAGGGGCATAGAGACCATCGTTGATGCGCGTCACCTGCAGCGCTTCTTGCAGTGTCACGTTGGCGCCCACATAGTCCTCTATCTCCTGCTGTGTGGCGGCCAACTCGATCAATAGATTCAGCCGGCGAGGATCATAGACGCCCATCTCGCTCTTGGATTCCGCCACCATGAGTTTCTGATTTAACAGAACTGTGCCCAGGGAAAGAGTCTCGCTTGCTGTAGAGTCCGTGCTTTGGGCCTGGCTCCAATTTGCCAGCAAGGCTAATCCAAGCAGGGCAAAGATGGCTATTTTGCTATGCCACGGACGGCCGGATACTTTCAGGGATTTGCTCTGGGTCATCTGCATCTAGAATCACCTTTAATTGGGGAGTATAAGTTGCTCTAGTGTTCTGGTTAATTTCATAAACTAGTATCCCAATGCCCAATAAAACTCCAATACTGGCTATTAGTGTTATCCATCGGCTAATACTCAGATATCAATATGCGCCTGGAACATTAGGATTGTCCCAGCCATCATTGGCTGGCCCCTGCAGGTGTAAGCGAGAGTCGCTACTCAGGGGATTGCCTTCGAAGTTTGCAAACGCTGCATTCCCGTACAGCTTTCCAGCACGGTAAGTGGCGTTGCGAACCTTGATCTGCAGATCATGATACTCCTGTGAGTCCTGAGCATAACCGGAGAAATTGGAGAGGTCAGCATTGCCGATCATGACCACGTCCACACCGGGCACGGTCGCGATTTCCAAGGCATTATTTACTCCCTCAACCGTTTCGATCATGACGATCACCAGCATATTGTCACTCATCGTTTCCAGGAAATTTTCCCCCTGTTTAACCTCGGGACCCCAAATGGAAAAGAGTTGACCGCCACCAAGGCTGCGACGGGCTAGGGGCGGAAAACGCGTGTAGCGCGCTGCCTCTCTTGCCATGATTGCATCATCCACGGTCGGTACAACGACACCCAGCATACCCATGTCCATTGCTTTTTGTACCGCACCTTCGCTCGCGTCAGGTAGCCGCAGTATGGGCGAGGCACCAACCTTGGGGCAGGCGGCTAGCATGGCGGCTACATCTGCATAGCTCATCAGGCTGTGCTGCATCTCGAACCAGGTGTAGTCGTAATGGGGAGCTTCTTCGCAATATCTCTCAATATTCAGGGAAGTGACGTAATGGCTGAAGATCTGCTCACCTGCCAGTAAACTGGCCTTGGCCGTATTGAATAGCTCTCGATCAGGGTCCAGCATGTAATCGCGCATGGCCCAGCCCCAGGGTCGCCCTGACACGACAGTCTCCGCGGACACTTCTCCTGTTCCCCACCCGGAGATGTCGGCCGTAGTTTGAGCCTCCGCTGAAGCAACAAAGGCGACCCCGGCAAAACCCGTTAGGGCGAGAAAGGTTTTACAAGAAAATTTCATGTGCTGACTCCTTTAATTATTTAACTTTCTGCAATTAAGTAACAGTGACCCGAACCCCGATACTAGCACTGGTGAATCTCTTGCCGCCAGTAACGCCAGAACCAGTTGTGATTTGCAGATAAACCTTAGTCGGTTACACTTATATGCATATGCCTATGAGAGGAAGAGGAAGAAGTGATTGAGTAAGACCTGAAGAATTAAAAGGGACGGAGGGAAAAATGCTAGAACGAGTGATAGGTCCGCTTTCGGCCAATAGCGGGCATTAAAACTACTGTATTTTTACGCTGACCCCATCCCATTTATTCAGAAACTAAAGCAAACCTGACTCCCCGCGTCCTGCCATTCGACAGAT
>JAPKAI010000095.1 GCA_028825335.1 Gammaproteobacteria bacterium
TATGGAATTCTGAAAGTCATCGATGTGCATGTAGGCTGAAACATATCCATCGGTCGGATCCAGTGCCAGTGTCTTCAAGTCGCGACGATGATCTTCGGTGATGATGACCACTGGAGTAGGGTTTCGAAAAGGACTACGCTTCTCTTCGCCGCGCAGCTTAAATAGAAATTGATCCCGTGGTTTCTTATAGGGGTTCCAGCCAGTAACTACGCAAGAAATTTTGTTCGTCACTAGCCCGAAAAGACGGTTGTATTGCTGAATCGCCTCAGTCGCATTCGTCTCATTGTAGGTATTGATCGTGGTATACAGGCTGGTATGCCCGATAAGCGCAGCTGCCTCATCGACGAAGGTATTATTCAGATCGTAAAGAAGAATGACTGGCTTAAGGCTCATGAGTTCATGTTCTTAGCGCTTATTATTCTTGCAGATGATTTCATAGAGCTTGCAACGACTCTTACTCGGACCGAAAGACTATATTTGCAGAGATATCTTCCCGCGTAGTCCGTGTTTCATTGGCTTCTATCGAAGTATCTTCATAGCCAAAGCTTATACCGAATAGAATTTGTGTACCATCCTCGATTTCAAACGCCTCACGCACCATATCAGGGTAGTTGCGCATCGTGCCCATAGGACAGCTATGCAGCCCGAACGCCACCATGCTAAGCATAAGTGACTGTGCGAACATGCCTACATCGAGCGCGACCGTCGTACCAAAATCTGGATGCATACCAAGAAACGCGATATGAGGCGCATCGAAGAACTCAAAATTACGCAACACCGCCCGCATACGCCCTTCTTTGTCGCCCCTGCCTATACCCATCTTAGAATAAAGTGCCACTGCGCATTCAACCTGCCTAGTGCGGTATTCGTCTGCAAAGTCGCCGCGGTAAGGGTAGTCGGGGTTAGGTTTAACCCCCCCCGCTGTCGCCTCAACCATCTGCTTCTTGAGACGGTCCTTTAATTCACCCGAAGCGACATAGACCTTCCATGGCTGCACATTACAATTTGATGGTGACTGATGCGCAATCTCGAAGATTCGATTCATCACATCCTGCGGAACTTCTTTGTCCAAATAACCACGTACCGAATGCCGGGCATAGATCGAATCGATCAACCCCATATCTGGATCGGCTACGTTGAACTTCGCTGCTGCCTGCTCATTTTTCATGCATCAATTCCATATTCAATCTTTGAGATTAGTCTGGCTTGTTGTTCGTTGCGATTATCTAGTCCGGTTGCCTAGCTCAATAAGCGACCACCATCGACATCGATGGTAGTGCCGGTAACGAAGCCGTTTTGCATGACGAATAGAATACCTTGCGCGACTTCTTCGGACGTTCCCGCGCGCTTGATCAGGTGAGACGCAGTCATCGCTGCTAGCTTGTCCTGCTTCTCATCACCCATCCAGTCAAACATAGCCGTATCAACTGTGCCGGGTGAGACAACGTTAACGCGAACTGGCGCCATCTCTACAGCGAGGCAGCGCACTAAGTTCTCAACCGATGCACCAACACAGCTTAACGGTGACTGGGCGGGCTTGATCTTACGGGCTGGCGAACCACTAACAAGTGTTATAGCGCCATCTTCGGCGAGATAAGGAGCACCAGTTCTAACAACCTTGGCATAACCCCAAAGCTTATCGTAGGCAGCCTTGAACTGATCTTCAGTTTGCTCGAGGAAAGGCTTAAGAGTTCGCTCTCCGCCCACTGCTGCTGAAACCAGATGATCAATAGTGCCTACTTCTTTGAATATGGCCTCGAGGCTGGCGGCATCGTGCGTATCTGCCTGCCGCACTTCGAAACTGCCACTGGCGACCTGCTTGGCGGACTCGATGTGTCCTTCCGAGCGCCCTGCTGCCCAAACCTTCGCGCCTGCAGCGGCAGCTGCCTGCGCAGCCGCAAGCCCAATACCTGCTGTTCCACCGATAATTACTACATTCTTGCCGGTTAAATTATTGCTAGTCATTTCTTTTTCTCCCCAATGCTTATGCTAGTTATTCTTTAAATTGTTTAATTCTGTGTGATCGTTAGGCTGCGCTTAGAAAACGCGGCCTGGATTAAGTATCCCTTGCGGATCCATCGTGTGCTTTAGCGCCTTCATGAGTGCAATCTCGGGCTCGCTCTTGCTGTACGGCAGAAACTGTTTCTTCATTAAGCCGATACCGTGTTCAGCTGAAACGGCGCCGTGCAACTCCCCTATTAGACCATAGATGATTTCGTCAATCTGTAGGTGAAGACTAAGTGTATCTTCTCCCACATGAATAACGATATGTACATTGCCATCACCAATGTGTCCGAACAAACCCAGTATCGCATCAGGCCATTCAGCGCGTAGCCTGCACTCAACCTCCTCGCCGAAGTAACCCATGTCGCCAACGTTTAGACTCACGTCGTAGGTATGCATGTAACCGACACCTGGATATATCTCTGCCGCCGCATCGCGCACGGTCCACAGATTCTTAATCTTCGTGTCCGAGTCAGCCACGATGACCTCCTCGATTAGTTTTGCCTCACTTGCCTGCGACAAGACCTCGAGAAAAAGATCGCTATCCTTCTCGGCGTGAGAGCCCATGCTCTCTATCAGCACATAGAAGCCATAGTGATCGTCCATCGGCACGGTAGCATGAGGCACGTGTTCATCGATAAGCTTATAGGTATTTTTCCAGATAACTTCGAACGCACTAAGGTTTGCGCCCAGGCCTGCTTGCGCGTGTACTAATAGATCAGCAACCTTCGAAAAATCGTTGACCGCGCACATCGCCACAACTTGACTGCTAGGTTTTGGGGAAAGCTTGAGTACCGCGCGAGTGATAACACCCAGAGTGCCTTCGCTACCGATGAACAGTTGCTTTAGGTCGTAGCCGGTGTTGTTTTTTCGCAGCTTGTGCAATCCGTCGATGATCGTGCCATCCGCCAGAACTGCCTCCAAGCCCACTACCAGTTCGCGCGCCATGCCATAGCGTATGACGCGATTACCTCCAGCATTCGTAGAGAGATTGCCACCAATCGTGCAACTGCCTCTCGCACCAAGATCTAGCGGAAATAACAAGCCGTGGGCATCTGCCTTTTCTTGAATAGTTTGTAACTCTGCGCCGGCCTCTACCGTCATAGAACTAGTAAAGGGATCTACCTCTACCACTTTCTTCATACGCTCGAAACTGAGGGATATCTCACCTTCGAGAGGCGCAGCAGCGGATACTAATCCAGTCATACCACCCTGCGGAGCAATCGGCTGACCCACCCCATGGCAGGCTTTAAGAATCTCAGATACCTGCTCGGTGGAACCGGGTCGCAGTAATAACACTGGAGGAATGGATCTGGCGCCCATCGCATCCTGATAGTTCTTCGACTCGATATCCGCCCCCTCGCGGTATCCAGCAGGACCGACTATGGCCTTCAAGGATTCGATTAATAGTTCACTTTCACAAGCAGCCATAACGCTCTCTCAATAGCCGGCAGAAACGGATATGAATAGTAGCACACACAGTTCGCAGCGCGCCCAGCAGCCACTGTTACAGGATTAGGTTCGGCAGACCGAAACAATGCTGTTAGAATCGAATGCTTACGAGGGCTCAGACTCATCGCATTTCAATTCTTGCACTCCGCCAACGCAAGTTCTTACAGAAAGGGGTTAAATCATGAAGAATTTTCTATTGGCAGCGATTGCTGCAGCGGCAGTTACTGGCTGTACCTGGGTACAACTTACTGCTGAGGGTGAAAATGTCAGCCTTGTTGGTGTCGACCGCATCGGCAATTGTGAACGCGTCGGGCGCGCCACCTCAAAGACCTTAGGCTCGATTGTGACCGTTGAACGTGGCGGCGGACGCCTGCAGGAAGAACTGCTAACTCTCGCCCGAAATGAGGCAGGACGCATGGGTGGAAACACCGTTGTACCCGAATCCCTCATTGATAACGGACAGCAAGATTTTGGTGTCTATAACTGCCCGAGATAGCACAGAAACTGACCCTCAGCTAGATTAACCCTCGCTCAGGGGGCTGTATTTCCCATTGCAAAATGAATCAGCACTTGACCCTGCTATATATTTAGATAATTTTCTAAATATCTAAGGAGTAGTAAATTTGCAATTAGTTCTCGAAGCCATATCCGACCCGTCGCAAGATTCTCGAACTTCTCAAGAAGGCCGAAATATCGGCTGGTGAACTCGGCAAGCATTTCGATATCAGCGGCCCTTCCATGTCCCATCATCTGAGCAAGTTAAAGGCAGCCGATCTGGTGATAGCGAATCGAAGGGGTCAGAGCATTCTCTACTCCATCAACACATCTATTTTTGATGATGCCGCTCAATTTGTCATCAGCTTTTTTCAAGAGAAAAAGGAAACTAAGAAATAAAATTCTTCCTAAACAATGCTCTCAGCCTTACTTGTCTAGCGGCTATGTTTGCAGTTGGTCTATTCATGTATTCAGGCTTGCCCAAATCAATCCCTTCTTCATACGGCTCAGATGGCTTTGCTGGCGTCGCCAAAGACCATCTCCCAAAGCGGGACGTTTTATTAATAACACCCTTAGCCTACGCTGCATCAATCATAGCAATAAATTTAATGATCCACTTCTCACCTGAGAAGTTTTCAATGCCTAACAGCAAGCGCGCTATGGATATCATCATGTTCGGCCTTTTCCTTCTCACCCTCTACGTCGGCATACGAATACCTTGAACTAATGCATCGACGGAAAATTGGCATTACCTCGAACGAGGAATCTCCATTACTCTTCTTCGCCGAAGACGTCAGGCTCTCTGCAACGGTCACTTATTCGTTCTAAGCACACCGCTGCAGCAGTCCGGCAACCTGAAAAAGATCTAGAACTTAACCGGCCTCTCGAAGACGTCTTTATCGAACTCATTTTCCCAGTTGGCAACGGCTGTTGAAACCGAAAGATCGCCACCAATATTTACCGCTGTTCGCAACATGTCCAAGGGACGGTCGAAAGGCAGAATGAATCCAATCACAATCGCAGTCTGTTCTGGGCTCATTCCTATGGTCTGTGTGACCGCGGCAATGAGAAACAGTGAAGCACCGGGAACGGCGGCTGTACCTATAGATACCAACGTTGTGGAACCCGCAATCAACACATAATCCGAAAAGACCAAGTCGATTCCAAAAGCCTGTGCGGCGAAAACAGAAACGATACCCACATACAGTGCCGTGCCATCCATATTAATCGTAGCGCCCAAAGGTAGAACAGTGGAGGCAATTATCGGTCGAATACCGAGATTCTCTTCGGCGACCGACATCGACACGGGCAACGTAGCCGAACTCGAAGAGGTCGAGAAGGCGACGAGCATAGCTTCGCGCGCACCGCGGAAGAACATGATCGGTGACAACTTCAACGTAAATTTCACGATGATGAGACCGTGAACTATTAATAGATGGACAGCCGAACCTATAACGACGGCCAGCGCCAACCTGACAACATCAAGTAACGCCCCAACACCTTGAGTTCCCGCCACCGAAGCAATCAAGGCGAACACACCAAAAGGTGCTATCTCCATAATCCAATGGGTTATGCGCAACATCATTTCGCTACTGGATTCCATCAGATCGGCGACAGGTTTGCCTTTTTCACCAATCGTTAGCAGGCTGACACCTACTAGCAGCGCAAAGAAGATAATTGCCAGCATATTCCCTTCGGCGAGCACAGCTATTGGGTTATGTGGCACGATGCTCATCAAGCGTTCCGACAGTGGAATAGCTACCTGAACCTGCTCAGGAGCAGTCGCAGAAAAATCCACACCGACACCCGGCTGCAAGATTACCGCAAGAATCAACCCGATTGTGATAGCTGCCAAGGTAGTAGCCATATAAATAGCCAGCGTCTTAACGCCAAGCGAACCGAGCTTGTTCGGGTCGCCCATGGACACCACACCCGAAATCAATGTTACGAATACCAGAGGTACAACTATCATTCGAATTAGCCTAACGAATAGGGTACCGACCCAGGCAATGCTATCTGAGCCTGGACCCCAGATCATTCCCACGATCGCGCCCAATATGAGCGCCGCGAATATACGTTTCCAGAGAGCTATTTCAAACCAGGTTGCTACCATCTTTTTTCACCAATTATTTGTCTTCTATTCTTCTCTAAATGGCGGCCCACTAAACGATGGTGCACCAATAAAGAGAGGGAGATCTAATTACCGCTTGCTAGGAGACTATAGAAGTTCATACCATAGTTCCAGCCCCGCACCCTAGAGTAGCCAAGATGGCCCAGTGGACCCAAGGAACAGTAGTCGACAATATTCATTGGACAGAAAACCTCTATTCACTGAAGATCGACGCCGATGTAGACACTTTCATCGCAGGTCAATTCACCAGCTTAGCACTAGAAATTGACGGCGAGCGTATTGACCGTCCGTACTCCTTCTTGAGCGCTCCAGGCCAGAATCCCCTCGAATTTTTCTTCTATACCGCTACAGGAGGCGTCCTTTCAAACGCCATGTTAGAACTGCAGGCCGGCGACCCCATCTGGTTGAAGAAGAAGCCAATTGGGTTCTTCACCTTAGCGGAAGTAACTGACTCAAGGGATCTATGGCTGTTCGGAACAGGTACGGGAATCGCACCCTTCTTCTCCATACTTAAGACTCAGGAGCCCTGGGAGCGATTCGAGAAAGTGATTTTAGTGCACGGCGTTCGCGCCAACGCTGACCTGCGTTATCAAGAGCTTATCGATAATATTCAACGCGATCGTGGGGAGCACTTTCAGTTTAAGGCCTTCGTGACGCGAGAAGATTCACCTGGCGCCTATCGCGGCAGAATTCCCGCCGCTATTATCGATGGTAATCTGGAAAGTGCATGCGGCATAAACCTTTCACCCAAGAATTCTCAGATTATGCTGTGTGGCAACCCCGACATGGTGAAGGAAACGGTCGAGGTCCTTGAAGAGCGCGGGTTCAAGAAGAACCTTCCCCGCTCTCCCGGCCAGATAACCACCGAATATTACTGGTAGCTGGTAGCTAGTCACTAATTTCCAATAGCCTAAGCTTGCGCCAGTAGCTAATTGCGGAGAGCGTCGTCGCGATAATCATTCCCCACAACACGTAATAGAATGCCGATGCCAGCGATTGCGGCACATCGGGGTAGTTCAATCCCAAGCTTCCGGCATTGTTGAACAGTATTACCACACAGCCCAAGCTTAGAATTAACTCCGACCCAATACGAAGCTGTAATCTGTTTCTCGACCAAGTTTGGTTAAATACCAAATAGAAGTACTGCGGAATTAGAATCACCGTCTCGATCTTCATCCAGAACACGAGTGTATAAATGGGGTTTTGATTCTGCCCCAGTAACGTTTCTAGACTGTGCTCTATACTGAGTAGATTTAGAATTACTAGCCAGGTAATCGCGGCAATACACGCGACCAGTGCGCCCCAAGCACTAGCCAATGCATTGTCAGGCTGTTCCATAGCATTCGGCTCCCAGCTATCCAGGTAATTGTGGCGCTCCATCAGCCGCTCAGTCAGAACATAACCCGCCGTGATCACGCCGATAATGTAGATGTAGGTATTCACGAACATCCAAGGGCTAGATACATCCCCCAACTCGACCCGAAAGAATATCTCTGCCAAGCTTATCGACAACATGACGCAGGTAGATATTACCAACGACACGAGCACCGACATTCTATAGAACGGGTACAGAGTCGGCCCGACAAGCGAACGCTCCTCGCCTTGATACTGGGCGGCCAGTCGTAGTGGATGACCAAATTCACTAAGTAATTCGATCTCCGACTCTTCACTTACCTCTACACCAGAATCCTCAGCTCGATTGGCGAGTTTCTCCGCCAAATTTACACGTAACTCTTCAACGATATCTGCACGATTCTTAGCAGGGAGATAACTTTTTACATCGGCTATATACCGATCAAGCGGACTCTTCTTTGTCAAGAAATTCATTTGTTTGCCTCCGAAATTTTGGCTAGTGATTTATTCAGTTGCTGCCAATCAGTCTGCAGCGCCAGCAATGTCTCGATGCCCTTGGGCGAGGTTTGGTAGTAGCGTCGCTTCCTACCCTCCTCGCTACTCCAGCGACTATCAAGCAGACCATAGGACTCGAGACGCCTAACTAACGGGTACAGCGTGCCCTCCTCGATATCGATATCCACAGCCTGCAACGCCTTTCGCAGCGAATAGCCGTACTGTTCCTGCTTCAGCGCGTTCAGAACTGCCAGTATCAAAATACCGCGACGCAGCTCTAGGCGCATGGCCTCCAATTTCTCGCTCATATAGCCTCTATGAATACTGTGTACCGCACAGTTATAATACTGTATACCACACAGTAATAGCAGGCAATAATTATTATGGATGTTTATTGTGTGATAAATGAAAATTAGGAAAAAGTAATCGGACTTACCAAGCAGGAATGTTGATCAATTTAAGCTGTACAGGGCCCAATTGGAAAACGTGCAGTAAGATTTAACTGACAGGAAAACGAGAATCTAAGTAGAAGTTCTACCCCCGTTGGTTGAACGGTTTACTTATTTCGAGTTTGCGGAGACCTCCTCTGACATTGCATGCTTACGACATTGCTGGAATCACTCCTAAAAACCATCGTTTACCTCAGGGAAAACTAAGGTATGCTTTACTACTATCAAAATAAACTCGCTCCACTTATTAACTAACATTCGCAATAGTGGAGATCACGACAAATGAAGCCCGCCTCAAGAGCGATGACCGATGCCTTGAAATCCCAATTTTTCGAGCTTGCTGATGTTGTTGATGCACAGGAGTTTTACCATAGCAGGGGTTGGACAGATGGCTTCCCCATAGTCCCACCTACTCCCGAAGCCGTGCAGGCTTGCCTGGATTGGGTCAACATGCCCGCTAGCGAGATTATCGGCATCGAGCCCGTGCGCGAGCAGGTCATCAGTGCTGAAAAGCTAGCGATCAATGCAGTTATGGCTGGCTGCCTACCTGCGCATTTCTCCGTCGTAGTCTCCGCATGGATGGCAATGCTAAAAGACGAGTTCCTGCTGCATGGCACGACGGCTAGCACAGGCGGCTGCGCTATTCTGATTATTTTAAATGGCTCCATCACGCAAGAGATTGGCGCCCGTAGCGACTTCAATGTACTGGGCAGTTCAGATCGAGCAACCTCCGTCATTGGCCGGGCAATCCGACTCGCTCTTATTAATATATTACAGGTGAGTCCTGGCGCTATTGATCGATCTACTCTTGGGCACCCTGGCAAGATAAGTTATTGCGTCGCGGAGGATGAAACGGGTAGCGACTGGTCATCCCTGGCCGAGTCGCGTGACATACCCAAGGAGGCATCCGCAGTCACGGTGCTTGCCGCAGGTGCTCCTCGCCAGATCATGAACGAGTGGACCAGTAAACCCGAGGAAATACTGGATACCTACGCTGCAGAAATGCGCGCCAATATGCGCAACTATTCCATCTGGTCGGGCAACTATGTGGTGATCATGGCTCCGCAGCACCGGGAACACATGCGCGTGGCTGGCTGGGGTAGAAAAGAGATAGCCAATTACTTGTTCGAGAAAGCTCGTATTAAGCGCTCGGAGTGGTCAGCCGTCGGCAAAGGATCGGTAGTGCGTGACAAGGGCGATACAGAATATTGCGCACTTCCCAGCCCAGAACATCTATTGTTAGTTGCAGCCGGCGGACCTGCAGGCGGATTCGGCGCGGTAATTCCACCTTGGCTGGGCACTAAGAGCCAGGCGGTCACGGTGGCTATTGGCGCGTGTATAGATTGTGAGCCGCCACCTGCAAACCAAATAAAATAAAGTGGCCCATGTGGTCATTCCAAAGGGAAATAAACATATGATGATTCGCGTATTGAACCCTACCAATGAATCTGTAGTAGCCACTCTGAATCCAGCTCCACGGCTGGTAAGCCTGGAAGGCAAGACTGTTGGACTCATCTCCAACGGCAAAGAGGGAACTGCTGGATTTTTTGCCCATGTCGACAGGCTTCTTCGGGAACGTTACCAAGTAGCGGAGGTAATCCTACGAACCAAATCTAATTACAGCGCACCCGCTGAGGATGAGATCATCGACGAGGCTAAGAACTGGGATTTAGCCATTAGCGGCCTAGGTGACTGAGGAAGCTGTTCGTCGTGCAGTTTGCATG